>JAIEPM010000047.1 GCA_019748395.1 Candidatus Obscuribacterales bacterium | reverse complement strand
GAGCAAGGCGGACTCCGCACGCAATATGGTCTAGCCCTTTATGAAGCAGGCTTGCAGCTAGGCAAGAACAACCTAAAACAAGACGGCATAAACATGCTGGAATCTGTTGAATCAGTAGATAGAAACTTGTTCACAAATTCAGATTTCATAAAAGGCGCTTTGCTGCAGATGCGAAGAGGCGATGCCTTAAATCAAGCGAGCTTTGAAGCAGAATCATGGGTCGACTTCGCCGCCAAGAATCTAAATCTCGGGGGATGGCTAAAACCTAACTCAGTCGAGAAGTATGCAGCTACTATGGGTCTATCGGCAGCGCTCAAACACAATCCAGTTGAAACTGAAAACATAGTATCAAGACTTTCTCAAACATTAAGCAGCAACGATAAACGGCTCCTGAATGAAGCTTTCAAGGAAGCGAAGGCATTTTATAATTCCATGGAAAATCCAAACAAAGCCACTCTGGATACTTACATCAACAAGGTCGCCAGAGATCTCAACTTAGGCGGGTGGTTAGCAGCCTGGAGCAACGAAAAATATGCCGCCCGAAAATCACTGGCGATTGCAATTAAAGATCACGGCGAACTAGCAGTTGAACGTGCAGTACGACGCTTGGCTTCCAAGCAAACTGCAGGCGACAGAGAATCTCTCTTAAAAGAATTCGATAACGCAAAACAATTGATTCAACTCTTCGACTCATGTGTTCGCAAACCATAAGCAGCTAATGATCCGGATGAACGAATGGAGAACCATCTATAGGGTTGCGACAGTTGCCATGAGCTTCAACATAAGAGCCTTTGTGCGCAGTTAACCAGCATTCTCCAGTTGCTATGACTATCGAACCAGGTAATGCAGTTACGCTTGGGCAATGGGTCTCAAACGGGCCGGATCTGAATCCGTCAACTCGAACAATAGATCCGGCTTGAGCTTCAATTTTACCGTTCGTGCTCCAGATAAGCTCTGCTCCTTTAAGCACAATAATATTGCAGCTACTGCTTCCCTCAGTGTATAAATCAGGAAAAAGTCTAGCACCCGGAGCAACTGTAATCTTACTGCCACGGCCTACTACAACTCGAGACCCGTCTAGAACTTCCAGTTCAGAACCATCAAGTGCAAAGGCTTTACTTCCAGCATGGGTTGAACCTTTTGACCCGGCTAAAAAGTGAACCTCGCTTCCATTCATACATTGAACCAGAGAACCCTTAGCTGCTATTCCTCTTGCACCGTCGAGTGCTGTCACCACAGCACCTTCTTCAGCCAGAAAAGCTTTACCCTCTCCTATTGTATGAACACCTTTCGAAAGCACACTCAGCTCAGGATAAAGGGAAATAGCTTTTTCTAATTGAACTTTCTCGGCTGGCTTCGGCAGCTCAGTCCTCGGTAATGGAAGCTCCCTCGCTTGCACAAACGGAGTGCGCGGATACCCACCCTCAGGACGGAGGCTCGGATTTCTTGATCTCATTTCCATAACTGAGGGCAAGTCCATCTTGCCGGAAACTCTTGTTTCGAGAGCACCAATCCCGGCAAAACCGGGTTGAAGCTGAGTTGACTGAAATAGTTCAGAAGCTCTTCCGACTGCTTTTAGAAGCGTCTCGGCGGGAAGAATTTTTGTGCTCAAATGTGCCCCAGCAAGGCCGCCTGCAGTCATCAATAAGGAGTCAAAAGCAAAGCGACCGAGTCTATTTTCCATCACAGCAACATTGTTTTTCCAGTTTCGGTCAGAATGCCAGTTATCAGCCATAACAGAAGCAAGTTCCCTGCCGTTTAGCGCCAGATCCCTTGCAAATGCTAAGCCCATCGCCCCACCAACTAACTTTGCGCTGAATCCCAAAATTCCGCTCGAGGGCGCAAAGCGACCTATGCCAAAACCCATACCAACTGAGAGCGCGGCATTTTCAATTAACTCGGATGGTTTCGCAAAACTATCAATGGCTCCATTTTTTATACCGCAAAGCCCGGCCCCAGTAAGTGCTATTTCTCTCAATACCTTTTCAGAAAATGACTCGTTGACGCTGTGTTCTGCACGCCCGCCTTTCAAGTCGGAGCTCAGTTTAGTTAATTCAAAGCATTCTGTCTTCGGCATATTCACCTCTTGCAAACGAGCAAGCTATTTAAGATGGGATTTTATAAACCTTTTCCAGTCCGCGCCTTCCTGAGCGTAGACTTTCTAGAGTGACATTTGAATGACATGCCCTGGGGAAAACTACGATTGAGTCACTGAGGAGCCATCGAATTTATTTTGCAATTTAGAGATTGACAGGCTTCAAATAGCAAGCTTTAGTATAAGTAGAATTACCCTAAGCCGTTTAATCAGGCTGCTGTGATGGAGACAGAAATGACAGATTGCAATACCCATTCCGGGCATGAGCATAAGCATGGTCCAAACTGCGGACACCAGACCGTACAACACGGAGATCATACAGATTATTTGCACGAAGGACATTTACACCACGTTCATGGCGATCATATCGACGAACACGTTGTATCGGAATCAGCGGACAATTCAAGTAATTGCACGCCGCAGCACAAATGCCATGATGAGACACACATACATGGCAACGGTTGCGGCCACGAATCAATCCCCCATGGGGATCATATAGATTATCTGGTCGATGGTCATCTCCATCACCCTTGCAAAAACCATTGCGACGATCACGGTAAGCTCTAGGCACCATCCATTGAGAATTTGAAGAGAGGCGCCAGAGTGGTGCCTCTCTTCAAACCTAAAGATAGCCGGAAATCAATTTGATTCCAGTTGCAAAAGCAAAGTAAAATTAAGTATTGCTGGTTTCGATGCGACCTTCTCTGATCGCTGCCACGAGACGCTGGTAGTCGGATTCATTTTGTTTCTGATAAGTGGCAGCGAATTGTCCAATTGCTTCAGCAAACACTTTACCTTTTCCGATATAGCCTGAAATAATTGCCGGGTCTCCAGAGCGAGCATGAGCGCGTGCAAGAGCCCAACCGCAGTTGCGAGCGAATCCGAGCATATTTGCGGGAGTGAAAATTTCCACCATGGGTCTAACTTTTACGTCTCTCAGTTGGCGCACATAGAAATGTTTTCCACTTGCGCCGACATAATGACCTAAAAATATGTCACTGGCGGCTTGCATAATTCTCTGCCCAATGAGCACGCGGGCACCATTTGATAAAGTGCTCCGGAAATTGGAGTATGGTTCCAGAACAGATTGGCGAGCCTCTTTGATTTGAAGGAATAGCGGGTCGTTTTCTGCAGCAAAAAACAAGGCAATTGCGCAAACAGTACCGACGCTGCCGATACCCACCACTTTCAGAGCTGAGTCAACAAACTCATAACGATCGAAAAGCACTCGCACATCAGGAGGCAATGAAGCTCTGTACAGTTCTCGATTGATTTCCATCTTTTTCTTGAATTCTGCAGACTCGCTATTCTGATCGTGATAAATCAGAGGCGGATTATCTTTGATTCTGGGCTTGCCGTCCTTCATATGCGCAAGTTTTACAAACTCAGCAGCCGAATTGCGATCTATCGCCTTGTTCAAAACCTTGCGGCGACGTTTCTTGAGTTCCTGGTCTTCAGTCAGCTCAATGAGAGATCGATAGTCAAGAAAAGAATACCAGGCTTCCAGAGTGTTCATTTCTGAAAGTTCTCTGAGTCGGTCACGATAACTTTCGACTACTTTAACCGCAGCAGCAATTCCATCAGACTTTTTGTGTCCATTGTTTCGAGAAGCTATAACGAAACTGGCAGCTAGTCGCTTTAAGTCCCATTCCCAGGGGGCAGGAAATGTCTCGTCGAAGTCGTTTATGTCAAATACGATGTTTCGCTCCGGTGTGGCAAAAGCGCCGAAATTCAGCAAGTGACAATCTCCGCATGCCTGCACAGCGTAACCGGAGGATGGCGTAGAAGCCAGGTCGCTGGCCATTATCGCGGCTGCACCCCGAAAGAATCCAAAAGGCGAGGAGAGCATCCTTTCATAACGAATAGGCAAGAGTCCCTCAATCCGGCCTTCATTAGATTCAATCATGATTTCGATGGGATCACTGCGACCGCTGCTATTCACTTCGTACTCAGCATGAGATTCACGAGGATATTTGACTCTTAATGCTCGACCAGCCTCATAGCGTTCTTTCCTGGTCTGTAAATGGGCAGGCTTGCTCAAATAGGCAGCATCAAGCGTTGCTCTTTTGAATGGTTTATTTTGGGCCTTGTCGGAGAGCTTCAACTCTCCCTTTTCATGTCCACGGGACTTATTACTCACTTGAATCACAGTCTCCTGCTTAGAAAGCTATAGGTATTTATACCCAGGAAAACAGTCGTGAATTTCATAATTTACAAGCAGCATTCAAACATGCTTAATCGGCAAGATCAGGAAAGACTAGAGCGCTAAGTTTATTCAAAATTATTCTGTAATATCAGCTGCAGATTTGAGCTCAACAACGAACTCGTCACCAGGAGCAAGGCTGACATCCGTGCCTTGCTGAACGGCACTCATTAGTATTCCGCCTCCAGGAAGTCCTTTTGCAAATCCAAGCATGAATCCCTTTCCTCGTTCTCTTAAACCAACTTGTTCATCCGGGTGACCAAGTGCATAAGAAGGGCTCGCTGCGCCAGCCATACCTGACATAATTGCAGGAACAAAAAATCCGACCCTACTTAGAGCGTAAGAACCGACTCTCTGTGCTAGTGCAGAGCCGGCGGCACCAGTGGCGACGGAACTTCCTGCGATACCTGCATTTATACATGCGTATCTGCCGCTGTGATAGTACAGGGTGAAATCACCTTGCTTGTCAGTGACTGTGCTCAATCGCCCGGGGGTGGCTCCAGCTACAAGCGACATTGGCACGGGGTTTGCTTCCAGACTAATACGCTTTTCGCCAATCTCGGCTTGCTTGAATTGAAGTCCAAGAACACCTTGAGCATTCATCCAGTGTTTGCCGGGAAGATCTGCGGACAAACCGCTCCTGCCTTGCTCGACTTGACTAACCACTCCTTGTAGTTCAGTAGATTTGGGCAAAATTACATGCCCATCGAAGTAGATATCATTTGCAAGCTTTACTGATACAAGATCCCCAACCTTTGCAGTTGAACTACTCAAGCCGTTATCGCAGACAACCAGGAAACGAGAGCCGGCCTCTATTTTGTAACTGTGTTCACCGGTTTGCGATATGGTGGTCGCCAAGGCGTCCTTGATGCTTAGATAACCTTTGGCTTGCAGATAGTCGGTGGCTTTAGAGTCCGACCCTTCATCAGAGCTCGCCGCCAAGCAAGCATTCAGATTGAACAACGCACAGAGCGAAACTAGCGCAAATACCGTAATGCAATTTTTTTCTTTCATCTGACCCACCTGACAAGGCACATAAAACCCAGAGTCGGAGCAGCTCGACTCTGAAATTTAATTTGAATTCGAAACTCACGATACGCTACTAGCTTAGTCAATAACTGTGAGGAGCTTGTGAGTCGCCAGATTATTGCTTCGATAACAATTCTTTTGCATAGAATGCCGCAGAACCATTTTCGTCTTTATCAATGACCCTTGATAAAAACATCCTGTCAGCCTCAGAAAGCGAAGCCTCCCCAAGAATCTTTTTGAAGGCAAACAGCCCCTCGAGCCGGCTTGCATAAAAATCATCCAGCATAAGTGTCCTGACAACATCAATGTCATCCAAATAATTGAGTTCCAGATTCTTAAGCGCCAGTGCGGCGCGCCAACGCAGGTCAGAATCCGAATGAAGATGAAATTGCTTTATCCCGGATTTCAGATGCTGAAATCTCTTTGGGTTGCGATAAATGTAGTAAAGCAGTGGCTCCAAGAGCAGGCTATCAGGACGGAGCTCCGCTGAGATTATATCCACTAACTCATCACTAACGTACTCAGCATCAGCCAAAAATGAAAGCACCCAGGCTTTTACACTTCGATGCTTGCTCTTGCGAAATGACGCCTCTAAGAAAGAAGACTTATCTTCGATAAAGATCTTCGCAACGCTGTGTTCCTCGAAATGGCCCGGCTCCAGTTCGTCAAGAGAGTTAGCTGCAGCAAGCCTTTCTTCCTCGGAGTCTGAAATCAAACCTTCAATTAACAAGCGATCCGACGGCAAAAGAGCATAAAATACCCTTAGAGCTTTGAGCGGCACTGCAAGCAAGCGCTGTAAGGCTTTCAGCTCATCAGAATCTTGAATTTCATCCGACATAATTTGCTCGTCAAAATGAGAGAATCTAGCGGTTAATGCAAATTTTGCAAATCCTACCGGGCAATCAAATTTCAGTTCTGCAAAGGACACACTGTGTCCACAAGCCGGAAGACGAGTTATTGTATTTTCCGACACTTCATTTTGAGAATCATCAATTTTAGAAAACCACAATCTTCCTGAGTCATCTTCAGCAGAAGTTCTCAACGTTTGCACGCCGCAGATCGGACAAGTTACTGCACTTAAAAAAAGTTCCGGACTGATAAATTCAACTCTTTCAAAAGACCTGGCGCTATGCTCTTCCGCATAGGGAAACAGCTTTGTCAAAAGCTCCAATGAGCATTGCATCAACTCTTTGTCAGGAACAAAATTAGGGTCCTCAGGTATTATCGAAAGGGCGCAGTCCATGTTAATTTGACTCATTCAGCTCTTCCTGTCGCTCCTAAAAAACACAGCTCCTGCTCATGAACTCAGCATATCGCAAAAGCTACTCGTTTCTGATTTATTCCCATCTATGGAAGCTTAACTCCCGGAAATTCGAGTATCATTGGGACGGTTTCATTTCTGTTGGAGGCATATCATGACCGGCGGTGACAACCCAGAGCTGGGCAGGCTTAAAGAAGCAGCAAAAAAATTGAAAGCGCGAATCGAAACGGAAAAGCTCTTGTCAATGCGTCTTCGTAGCTGCCTTGAATTAACCGAAACCTTATGCCGACAGATCATGACTTCATTAAACGATGAGCAATTGACCTGCGAAATCCATGATGGATTGATAAATGTGGGAGCTTATGACCGGATGCTTACATTTGTTCCCGCCAACGGCATAGCAAATGATGCACGACTGCCGCGCCCTCGCGGGCTTTACTGCTGCCAGGTCCTGATTTTCGGTCACCTGGAAGGACAGGAGGAGGGTCGCTTGCTGTCGAGCTTTCGAGTTTATCCGGATGGTTCATGCACAGACGGCGAAAACTGCTGGAAAATCGAAGCGCATTCCATAGAGTTTCTCTCTTACCTGAGCGAGTTGATTGCTTCCAATTTGCTTGATTGCGATCACTCATGGCCGCCGGTAAACGAAATGCCTGATTCAATCAAGATTGTCCCTCTAGTTAGAAATCGCATCGAATCGGCTAATCTCAAGCACAATTGTGTTGGCTTTGAGTGCGATCTTCCGGCTGCCCACGGGACTATAGCAAATACCGATAAACACTGAACTTTGCTTTGCACTATAGAACCGGCAGATACTGAACACGTTTTCACTTAATCGATTTCAACTAAGCTGATTTCTTCGATAGAAGCTTGGCTGCAGTATCTGCAACGCTTAAAGGCTCCGAATTCGTTACCCAGATAATGCGGTCTTTTACAATAACAAGCAGAGCTTTGCCAAAAGCGTCGGTTAGGAAAATCGCTTCCATTGGCAATCTCTTTGCAATACAGCCTTTCAGGGTTTTCAGAAGCATGGCATCATCCTTATTTCCGAAGAATTGAATTTCGTCCCTAGGCAAATCGGTAGCAGTAAGATTCCACTTTTTTCCGTTACTGTCTTGAAAAACAAAAGTATAGTTGTTTCCTTTACCTTGAATTTGGAGCCTCACTTCCTCCTCAAAGGCTGCTCTAAGACGAACGATCAGTTCATATGCATTCAGGCAAATCTGCTCTCTCAATTTGAAAGCTTCGTAGCCTTTAGATGCGGAAGTTCCAAGAAATAGAATCATCCACATCCAGGCAGGTAAGCCACCATAGTGCCGTGTTTCAACGATCATTGACATTAAAGTAAGTGGATTACCCATGTTCATAGCAATAAATATCATTGCCACAAGTGCGAGCAGAGATCCAACACACATTATGAGCGGACGCTGCAGGGAGATCTCCATTTGTCTTTTAACGAGCGGCTCGATAACAGAAAATTTCCATTTTAGACTGCTGGAATATCCAAGTTTTGAAAGGGTGTCATTAGAAAGTCGCTTCTTCATCAGCCATTCCTCATTTTTCCGTTCCCTTCGGGAATATGACTGAATCTACAAAATGATTGTGACTTTTTTGTCCGCACTTTCCAGATATTCCTAGCAAAAGATTGAAGGCTCTAGATGCTTAACTCCAGAGCCTTCGCTTTCTCAATCAAATATTTTCTGTCCGACTCAAACTAATTTAGCCCCTGGGGATGTTACCCTTAGCACCATAGAATGTAGAACCTTCCGTGGCAGCTCCACTCCAATTTGTGTCCGTGAGATTACAGAAATCGAAGTTGGAATCAGTCATGTTTGAGTTGGACAAATTGGCATGACTCAAGTCGGCACCCTCAAAGTTGTTGTCCGAAGGTCCGTTATTGCCGCGGTCCAAGCCTGACATATCAGCGAATATCATGTTTGCCCCTTCGAAGCTAGAGCCCATTACAACACCACCTTTGATCGTGATACCTTCCATGTCGGCTCCGTTGAAATTAGAGTTACTGATATTTCCCCCGACAATATCGGCTCCGGCAAGGTCAGCACCCATCAGGTCGCTTTTATTCAGAATGATTCCTTCAAGGTTCATACCTTCCATATTAGCTCCGGAGAGCTTGGCTCCTTGCAAGGCTGCATAAACTAAATCTACGCCATCGGCGGCCAGGTTCAAGTGCGAGAGGTTAGAACCTTGCATTTGTGCTCCCTGAAAGTCTACGTCCAGCATGTGACCAGACTGGTAGATTTCAGAGTTTGTATTCAAATCAGTAAAGTTGATTCCTTTAAGCTGAGCATCTTGCAAGTCGGCATGCGAAATATTGGCTCCCAACAAATCAGCACCATTCAGGTTGAAATCCATTGCCGAAATACCCACAAGATTAGCATTTTCAAGATGTGCTCCTGAGGCAAATGCAGCTGTTAAGTTGGCTCCGGACAAATTGGCATCGCTCAGGTTATCGCCATCAAAATTGGTGCCTGTCAAACAATCACCCGAGAGATTGATACCAGCGAGGTCACCGGCTTTGCGTCCGACAATTTCAACACCGCTCAAATTCATGCCGGCTAATTGACCGTCGGCGCCCATTGTTTCGAGCTCTTGAATGGTATATTGTTTTTCTCCATGCAGAGCGCCAACACCACCAAGTGTCTTACTCATGTCCATAGCCGAAACCGAGCTGACAAGCTTCAAATCTTCAGTAGTTGCTTTACTCTTAGTACTCATGATGTCCCCCTAACTTGTGCCGCATGGATGCCTTTTGCAAATCCATGGGAATTTGATTAATAACAAACAGACGCAGGTTGTTGAAACTGAAACTATCGATTCTCAAGAATGCGCAAGTTGTCTGTTTCCCTTTCGTCCTGGGCAATCTCTCTCGCCCGCATGCCTCTAAATTAGTCCTCTATCGTGGAGAACTCGTGAGCACCCCAAAACTCCCCCCGGAGCGGAGAAACGGAACTAATAGTCTCCACAATTACTACACATTGTTCATCAGCGCTTCATTATGAGATGTTATTTTGGAAAGCAGCCTGACACCAACTGTCCGGAGCATTCTCAGAGTTAGAGGTTGTTCTCATGATTTCACGCATTTTGATGTTATTGATCTTTCTTGCTCTCAGTGCCAACAGTGCCTTTGCAGAAAGCGAAGGCATTGCATGGATACCAACCTGGCAGCAAGCTTTTGCGGAAGCAAGCAAAACACATAAACCAATCTTCCTGCTTTCAGCAGCCCCTCAATGTGCTGGCATACCAGGCATCTGGTGACCGGGCAAACAAGATATGGACGGAAGGTTTCTGTCCAAGCCAGATGTTATTGCTGCTTCCAGAAGCTTCATATGTGTAAGAATGATGACTTATGAAAGCGCAAGCGAAGCCGAGATTCTCAAATCCTTATGGAGACGCGATGCGCCGCTGGAGAACACGGTATTTGCAATTTTAGATTCAAACGGACGAGCAATTCTTAGAGGCGGTCGCAGCCCTAGTATGCTGTTTAGAGATTCCTCTGAACTGGCAAGAACAATGAATGAAATCTCCGCATATTATCACGCCGACAAAGGCACGCCGGAGTCGCTACCGCTTGTTGCTTCCGTGAAACTGGCAGTGGACGTAGCCGCTTGCGATCATCTGCCCTTAGCTGTCGTCCTGGGAAGAACTCCCGAAGAACGCCAGAAGCTGATTTCAGCACTGGCGCCCTTGGCGTGGTCTAATGAGCTGATCGGGAAGTTGATATACGCCAGCGGAGACGGTCATGATCTAAAGCAGATCAAAGGAGTTCAGATTTCATCCGGCTATTTGTTTATAGCACCAAATCTATTCGGCACTGAAGGTAACACTATCGCTCAATTAAGCTCGAGCGCCAGCCGCAGCGAGCTAGAACGAAGCGCACGGCAGGTCGTTCAGTCTTACCGCCCCCTTATTTTGAATCATCACGATCATGTCCGCGCCGGACACGAAGAAGGCATAGAATGGCAAACCGCCATTCCAGTGACAGACCCGCACTCTTTAGAAGCCATGGCCCGAGACAGACTAAGACATCGTTAGCTGCAAGCATCCGGTATAAGGGAGTCCGCTTCCCATTACCTGATGCGCTCCAAAATTTTCTTCAAGCGAGCAAAGGCTTTCCCAATATCCCAGGGGTTTTCTTCACGGTCGCTATTGCCACAGATATTGGAGATGCTTCTCAATTCAGCGAAATCGACATTGAATCGTGCGCAAACTTGAGCTACGGCGGCGCCTTCCATTGCTTCCACCAGAGCATGACTGCGTTCTTCATAGGCCTCTGCAATCTCAGGAAAACCGGAAATCGTCGAAACAGTGGCGATTTTTCCAACCCGATCAACATGCCCGGCTAATTCATGCCACCATTCGCTTTTCCTGGAACTAAACTCCAGTTGGGCAAAACCGGATTCTTCGAGCGAACGCCACTTCGAAGCCCCTTTTAGAGGTGTGCCTTCATCAACCAGCACGCAAGAATCCGCCAAAACGGCATCACCAAGAGCGAGTTCTCTGGAAAGCCCACCACCTATTCCAATAACCAGAACAGAGGCGTATTTTCGTTGCCTTACTTCCGCACGAAGCAACTCCACCGCAACAGCACCGGCCGCATTGGATTTTCCCACGCCGGTTTCCATAACGGTGCAGCAGCCGAAATGGAAGGTCTGCCAGGCTCCTGAGGACTTAGATTTTTCATCGAAAACACTTAAAACCAGCTCGGTTTCCGCACTAGACGCAGCACAAAGAAGCAAAGGGCGCTCTGCGGAAAAATATTTACTGATCACCACGGCTCCATAACTCCTTGGACGCTGTGATTATGTCAAAACTTGAATATACCTTTCAACCAGACATAAACGACGCCTATAGCAAGTCCAATGGCTATAGCTATCAAACGAGTCCCGAGACGCTCCCAGATGCCCGCTTTCCAAGTTTGCACGCAGGCTTCCTTTTCCAGACGCCGAGCTTCCTCCGCCTTTTTTCGCCGCGCCATCTTCTCCTGATGGGCAATAACTAAGGCATTCGATGCTTCCACGTCAAAAATCACGTCGTAAACAGGCTTCTCTCTGCCGGGCATATATACCGGTGCGCGCTCACAATGTGCCGCTAGCGTCTCGTCAATTTCATCATCAAGCACAGCGCACAGCGCTTGCTCCTCGCTGAGCCTAAGTCTTTCCATATTCATTCCCCGAGCGTACTTGAACTTTCCCAGTCTATGTAAATTGCCATTGCTTGTCATGCTATAAGGGGGAGAATTCCCAATTGCTGAAATCCGCATTTAAAAAATACCGGAGAAGCATCTTGCTTAGTTTCAAAATCTCATCCAACTCAATTGTGTTCTTTGTACTCAATAATGAAACGGGTGCTTGGCTGCGCAGTAGAGGTATCAAAAGAAAGAACATGCACCCGGCAGAAATTCTTATTTTGATCACGGGCATTAATTGACCATCCGCATTGCTGGGATTGCCAGTTACCGCTGCTCAATGCCTGCTGAAAATATTGAATAACTCGCTCAGGGCTATCGGTGGTTACATAACGTTCGTTGTATGTGACACCGCCGGGAGTGTATGGCATTTTGAGCGAAACCAGGAGCTTTGCAGGTCCTTGATAGCGGGGCAGAGCCGGAATGTTCTGCGGCTTGTCTGATCTAAGTACTTCATAACGAGCCGGGACATATTTCCTGTTAGCCCCAAACGAGTCGTTATCAGCCACCGCCGGACTTAAAAATGCAAGACTGAATAGAAGAAGATTGAGCAGCGAGCCTGTAATTTTAAGACTTGATTTTTTCATATGCTTTCACCTTTTATTGCTGAGACCAGGGGCACTAAATCAACGATCAGTTTGGTTGATAGAATTCAGCGCTCTGGTTATTCGTGTTGTAGCAAAAGTTTCTGAATTCGAGGATGCCGAGCAGTTTATTGCTTCCTGTTGAACTGGTCCAGAGCAACTGGTCTTTAGCAAGCGCAGTGCTGTTCCACTTGGGATTGACATAGAAAAGAACGTCATGTGCATTGTCCCCGGGAGCATTCACAACACAATCCAGCAGATGATAGGTATCTGATTCGATAATGCGAACCTTGCCGTCAGCTTTTGCACTTTCACCGCTTTCAGCCAGCCAGGATGGCGCGCTTAAACTGAGAAGAACTTTGCCGCTATCACCATCTTTATAGATATAGGCAGAGCTTCCGAGTTGCAATGTTTTGCTGGAATCTGCAAAAAGTTTTTTCAGTTCATCCATCGTCATTTCGGGAGCCATTTGCTTGACTGCTTCAAGAACCTCGCTAAGTGTGCGGTCAATTTTCTCTTGTACTTTTTGATCGGTATTGCCGGTCCGATCAAAGCTGGAGCTAATCAGAACCTCACCGGCAATATCAGCCTGAGCAGAGCTGAAACTTGGAGCCTTAGTTGCCAGGGCTATTTGCTTCAAGTAGTCATCTACCGTACCGGCTTGCGAAAAAATCATACTTTTTGTGTTCAGCGTGGACTGAATCGACTTGCCGTCAAACTTTCTCAAACCGCTATAGCAAGGCAATACTGTACTGATCGACGGATAGACTCCTTTGACATTGGCTTGCTGAGGAGTCAGTCCCTGAGCGGCCAAAGCTTCCCATTTTTTGTGGGCGGCAGCCATTACTTGAAATAATTTGAAGCGAGCTTCCTCCACCGCAAGCAAATCGCTGTGATTGTCGCCAGTCGGCAAATCGCCTCCTATGTGCGGATAGGCATTAAAGAAAGCTCCAAGACTGCTTGAGCAATTTTTCTCCGGTTCAGATCCCGGCGACGGCAGAGTGTTGGTACATGTGCAAACCGAGCCCAGTTTGCTCGCAGTTGACAGACTCGAAAGGTCGGATACCGGACTACCGCTGCGATCAAAAAATATGGGATTGCTGTCGTCGTCCATGATTTTCGGTTTTGGAGCATTTATCGGGTCTTTATTGTATGCAATGAGAGCCTCTTGAGCCGATTGATCGGTTGAAAAACCAATAACACCACTAGCATCTTCAAGCAGGTAGATACCTGACATGAGCTCGGCATTGAAGATTGAATCATTGGAGGGCATGGTATTTTCGGGATTGTACCCTCTGGGATTATTGATTTTGATATAAAGTTGAGGCGCAAGGCTGCTGACTTTTCTGTCGTTGGCGACAGCACAAGAGCTGAGAATCAGAGCCTGCTCTTTTGCATCGGAAATAGGAACAGATGCAGTATTCAGGAAGGCATTGGGCACGGCGCTGTCCCAGCTGAATGGGGTTGAACCTTCAGCAGGTGAGGATTCTTTTGAAAAATCTTTGCCTGAAATTAAATGAGGCAGCGATCGCATTGCTGAACTCAATGGATCATCAGAGCCTTCGTAAAGCGGCACAAAATGAATTTCACGATCAAGAATCTTGATTCCGTCGGTATAACCTCTGAAATAAAGGCGACTGCCGATTTTCTTGAACCACTGGCTCTCGTTTTGCTGAAACATTGATTTCACATTTTCCGGAACTTCGTCATAGCTGAAGCTGACATTTGATGCTTCACCGCGATTAACATAGGAAACCTTGTGTTCCTTCAGAATGACGGTATTCTGAGAGCAGCAGGGCAGCATACGCAGAGAATTTTTATTTGCAAGGTCTTCAAAATTGCTTTTGAAATAGGATTGATCTTTCAGCTTTTGAGCCAGTTCTGCAGCTATTTTTTCCGCCTCGTCAGAAAGTTTTTTGACATTCGCCTCAGCCTCAGGAGTCGAAATGCCTTTAATTTGCATAGAACGTAAATTGACCTGGGTAATAAGTTCAAAAGCCATAACTTTGTTGATATTGCGAAGACAGATTTTGCCGTTATTGCTCAGAGGCAAAAACTGCTTGCGAAGCTCACTGGACTTATCGTCGATAAGCACATAGGGATAATCCAGCGCTTTGCCAGCCACGTTGAGATTGCCGGAATCAACAGCAGATTGCAGCTCATTGGCACCGCCAAAAAGTCCCATTAAGGAGATTATGCCAAGCCCCAGAGCTAGAATTCCAAATAGGAATGCAGCCGACATCGCAATCATAGAGCCTCTCTGGTTACGTCTTGAATTGATAATCACTTCACTAACCTCCAGTCCGTCCTTTCACTCAGGCCTAAATTGAATTTAGCGATGAACTGTCCAAGAGTCGTCCGTTGCTTGTCTTTTTTTTGTCGATTTTTCCGAATTCAGGAATCACTTTGGCGAAAACTACGTCTCCAGAGTTCAAGCTGTCTTTTCAGAGCCCAAATATTTGACCAAGGAGTACAAAACATGCTCCACACGAATATCAATAAAATCTGGAGCGAACTCCAGCAAAACGAACAACTTGAGCAGTTTCGCAAGATGCCGAGCGAGCAATCGCAGCAGTTTTTCTGGGAATTGAGCAGCCGAGATCAGGCGCATTTGCTTCTTTCAATGCCCGTCGATCAACGCTTCTTCTGGATGCGCGCTCTTGAACCTGATGACGCAGCCGACGCCATACAAGAGGCGCCGATTGAAAGCAGACAGGCGCTGCTCAGTTGCCTAGATCCGTCCACCCACAATGAAGTTACGGGATTGCTCGCTTATCGAGAAGACGTTGCAGGCGGTCTGATGAGCCCCCGCTTCGCCACTCTGCGCGCAAACATGACTGTAGCGCAGGCACTTGCTTATTTGAGACGTCAGGCTCGTGAGCACGTGGAAACGGTTTACTACGTTTACATCGTAAACGCTCAAGAATGTCTGATCGGTGTCTCCTCACTGAGAGAACTGTTTGCTGCACCGCCCGAAGCTCCTATTAAAAGCGTCATGAAACATGATTTCGTCAGAGCAAGAGAAGAGATGGATCAAGAGGAATTGAGCCGACTATTCGCAGAGCATGACCTTCTTGCCATACCGGTTGTAGACAGCCAGGGAAAAATGAAAGGCATAGTCACCATCGATGACATCGTGGACGTGGTACAGGAAGAGGCAACTGAAGATATCCAAAAAATCGGTGGTTCGGAAGCTTTGCATGCTCCTTATCTTGAAATAAGCTTGTTGGACATGATCAAGAAGCGTGCCGGTTGGCTGGTACTTCTTTTCTTGAGTGAAATGCTCACTACAAACGCAATGGCTCAGTATCAGAGCGAAATAGCAAAAGCTGTCGTTCTGGCAGTTTTTATACCTCTCATTATTAGCAGCGGAGGCAACTCAGGCTCGCAGGCAAGTACGCTTGTGGTTCGCGCAATGGCTCTTGGACAGGTCGACTTGAAAGATTGGTGGAAAGTTTTCCGCCGAGAGCTCATGGTCGGACTGGCACTTGGGCTAATAATCGGAGCAATCGGCTTGATTCGCATTCTTGCATGGCAGCAAATCTTCCCGCAAGCTTACGGACCTCATTACATTCTCATAGCCGCGACTGTTGCACTCAGTCTTATCTGTATAGTCCTCTGGGGAGGCATTTCAGGCTCTATGCTGCCTTTCATTTTAAGAAAGCTGGGTTTAGATCCAGCCAGCGCTTCAGCGCCATTTGTGGCGACACTTGTTGACGTCACAGGATTAGTGATTTACTTTTCCATGGCCGGATTTATTCTGCATTTCGGAAACAACCTGTTCCGTATACCGGGCTAAACTTCAGCGCGGCTTCCATTCGAACAAATTGCGGAACTTCCACTCGAAGCTTCCTTGAGCTGCTAAACAAAAGGCAAGGCAAATTTAGAACAAGCGCATGTTATTGTGTCTTTTGCTCATTGCGCACCACCTTATTGCAGCGTCCTCTTTCTGCAGGAAACGATTCCTTACCATGAGATTTGAACAACATTTTACCCAGCTTGCTGGTTTCACCTGCATCGGTTTCGACCATGCTTAAGCCCGGTCCTGGTGCACCGGTTTGACACATTTGTTCAATCAGCTCATGCGGAATCTTATGACCCAGAAGTCCGCTGTCCAGCTCCGTAAAATCAATAGTGTGCATTCGCTTAGCTAAACCAGCCTTTACTGTCTCTACCCGCTGTTTATCCGCATCGGAAACATGAGTGCTGGCTTCGGCTGGTTTCAACCCTGGAAACAATTCCACAATCGAATTACCGCATTCACCAAGCCGGAAATATCCACCATGCATTATTTGCGAGAAAGCCAGAGCGTTGTCTCGCGTTGAAGTGTAGAGCCAGACATTGAATTTGCCTTTTCCGGTTGCGTAGCGCTGAAGATAATGCCGTACAGTTTCATAGTCGATATCAGGACAGACCAGTGCGACATCCTTCAGCATCTCATTTTCTTTCAAAATAGGTGCAGCTCTGACAATAAGACGGCTGCCAAGGCTATGTGCAACAAGAATAACCTTAATGGCAGGATTTCTTTTATGGAGCTCTCCGAGATCGTCAAGAAACTGGTTGAAATGTTCCTGGCTCCACTCGTTATTTGCCTCGTCTGAAGTATAGGTTCTAAGCTTAGATACGGACGGCCAGGAGTAAACGATAGCTGGTCGACCAAAACAACGAGAGAATTCCGCCCCGTGACGAATAGCCCCTGCAAACGGAGTATTGTAACCATGCACGAATACAACCAGCTCGCCGTTTTGACCGGGCTTAGTGCACTCAGTTGCAACCGCATCCAGAAACTTTTCTTTTGCCTCAGTGTATTCCAAACCATTGTTTAGAATTTGAAGGTTTGAAATGGGCTCCTTAGTCTTGTCTGCAATAGCCAAGCCAAGTTCCTTTTGCTCGGAACTAAGCTCTACTTTTTCGGGACTTGCAATAACGAAATTCAGTTTGCCCATGTAGGGATCGTGCTTGCAGTCCGCAGCATATTTGCGCTCGCCAGTAAAAGAATTGCCCTCAAGTTTTCGGTCGGTAACAAAGAAAACCGGAACACTGAGAAATGACTGAGCCTTTTTACTTTTTGGTGCTTCAGCCAAGGAAGAGGGTGTTGATACATAGAAGCTAAGACAAAGCAGCAGGACCAATACCAATATTCGCATTTACCAAAAGAGTCCTTAAGAAAAGATTTCCAGATGAAATATACGGCTCTTGCGAGCCTCCTTTCTTGAGCGAATACTAACTTAAGCACAAGCCGACACTAACCATTTAGTCGTAATTGAACCACTCTGCATTAGAAACTGGCACCTTGAAGACTTTTCATAAATCAGCGAAGTCTTTGACTCGCAAACAGCTTGCAAAAACCCGCCATGCTAATATCGTCCTAATTTATTCAAGGTCAAGCAAAATGCAGCTATGGGCAGATTCTCTCTCCGATGATTCCGGATTTCTAGGCTTAATAAATCCGGCAATCTACAGCTCTTTCGTGCACGAAGATTGGGAACTCGATCAGCTTTTTCAGCATTTCAGAACCGAAATGAGCAAACGAACGCTTCTTCTCTGGGGCACAGGCATTGAAGGCGATCTTAAGATCAGAGTCGAATTAGGCGACTCGAATGCAAGCAGCGCCTTCAGGGAAATTTCAGGACCAATTGTCGTCACGGATGGCGGACTAAGTTTGATCAACTATGAATCTCTAACTATGGCAGCACAATTCCCAAATAAACAATTGCCGGAGAAGCATCTCGAATATTGTCGTTTCAGCCTGCAAGCGGGTACTTACAATTGCAATATCGCCCAAATGTACGACCCGAGTTCAAGCCAAACAAGGCAAGGCGATACAGACTTTATTATTTCGCTTAGCAAAACAACGGCAGCTTGCAATTCCTGGACCTCCATTGCCTGGTCAAATCGCTAAATGCGTAACTGACAAAATCTAGAAAAGCGGCGCAAGCCCACGGCTGAGCGCTGCTAAATTTGCCAATCGGTAAACAAGGCGGGCGCCGACATTGGCATCCCATTCATCATCTTCACCCGGAGCAACTTCGTTTACGTCAAACCCGATTATCGTTTTGCCATGCTCAACGAGCCGCTTCACCAGATAAACGGCCTGCTCAAACTCTAATCCGCCGGGAACAGGAGTGCCGGTGTGAGGGCATAATTTCGGATCAAGTCCATCCACATCGAAGCTCACATACACATTTTGAGGCAAATGCGCGATGATGGCATCGCTTATATCTCGCCAACTTTCACCGTTATATAATTTAGCTTTGATATCTCTGTCGTAATAAGAGATAACTCGCTCGTTTGAATTTTTTACGAGCTCATACTCTTGCTCGCAGAAATCTCTAATACCAACTTGAACCAGTTTTCTAATTGCCTTGATTTCCAGAGCGTTAAACATGATCGAGGCATGTGAGTATTTGAATCCTTCATAAGCATCCCGCAAATCTGCATGTGCATCAAAATGCAAAATACCGAAATCATCATATTTATTCGCCAGAGCCCGCATTAAGCCCAGAGGTGTGCTGTGATCTCCACCAATTAAGCCAACAAGTTTATTTTGGTCGAGCAATTGTTCTGCTTTTTCAAAAACCCAGCCGTTCATTTTTTCGCAACTAGTGTTTATTTCACTGAGCAAGTTCCGACATTCTTCATTGCTTTCAGGAACTTCCCCATCGAGAAGAAGTGAAATATAGGTCTCCGCTTTCTTTCTCATGAAAGCGTTCAGTTCAAGAAGACTTTCAGGAATGTCCAACATAGCCAGCCCGAACTTCCAGGCATCGGCCACATCGAGATCGAAAAGATCAACTTGCCTGGAGGCTTCCAAAATGGCGGAGGGTCCGTCTGCAGTACCGGCATTGTATGAAACCGTGACCTCCCATGGCACTGGAATCAGCACTTGCTGAGCGCTTTCAGGACTAAAAGGCAAACCAAAAATACTGGAATCTTTCTGCGCAAGACTGTTGGGATCAAAGTCCCCCTGAATTGCAGCAGTTTCTTGTTTTCCCTGAGATGTAGAAGATTCCACCATGGCTTATTCCTTTATGTTCAAGCGCCGAGGAGGGGCAGCAGCAAACTTAGCAGTATACAACCTGTCGCCCCGTCTTTTGAAGATATTCAGCAAGGCTTTGGCATTCTTTGCATAAACCATGCTGCTCTATGCATAAGGCTGTTCGCCTGCCTCCAACAAGACAAGCGAGCAGCCGAATGAGTTAAAGCTCTGACTTTATAGTTCACCCGCTGCGGCTTTGGCAGCAATTTTTGCCATTAAAGCCTCGCGCACTTCTATTTTTGCCTGAGAACCTTTTGTGAATACGGCAATGTAAATAGTCTCGCCTTTGGGACCCACCATTACACCTACGTCGTTAGTGGCAATGTTCTTTCCGGAAACATCAGCACCGGTTCCTGTTTTATGCGCCAGAGTCCAGCCCGCAGGAAGACCGGCTTTCAACCGGTTTGTTCCTGTCTTGCAGTTGAACAAATCTTCCATAAGTAAAGCTGTTGAACTTTTGGAAAGCAAATTGCCGCTATTCAGCTTTTGCAGGAGATCGGTGATTGCTTCCGGTTCGGCAGTATCTCTTGGATCTGATAGAAACTTGGAAATCTGCATGCAATCAGTCGCCATGGTCTTAATTGGGCGATCTACTCTTATACCTTTGATGCCCGCTTCTACCAGTTTTTCATTTATAACGCCCGCTCCGCCGACATGATTTACCAGAGCGTCGCAAGCAGTATTATCACTGTCTCGAATAGTTCGACTTATCAGATCTTGCACTGTGAAATCAGCTTGCTTAGCTTTCAACACTTCCTTTATAGGACTGTTTGTAGGAATGATATCCTTCTTCTGCACCGTGATCTTATCCTGTAAGGAAAGTTTTCCTTCATCCACCAGCCTCAATACTGCTAATGAAATCGGCAACTTAATTACACTTTGCATCGGAAACTGCTTTGTTTCATTAACGAGAAATTGTTTGTTTCTTGCTGTGTCAATGACAGCAATACCGACTTCCCCTTGAACTTTAGCGAGTTCACTTTTGCTCAAGCCGGCACTAAGGTGATCGGCAGGTGAAGATATGCCGGGCAGAGCGAGGATTGATGAAATCATGAACGCTGAAGCCGCACTTATGGACAATAGTCTTTTGCGATTTAGTGACATTGTTTTTCCCCGAGTTAATTGAGAATAGAAAATGCTCTTGTCTTTCAATGACAACTGAAAAATTGAGCATGCCGGAATGATAGTCGCTGCGAGGTTAAGCGGAATTGCGCCTTGCGTTAAATCGGCGCTAAATTCAGGTCAGACGAATGTAGAACGAAAGCAAAGGCACTCACATCGTCCTCACGACTAAAAGTTAGTCTATTGATAATGGCAGTCCCTTAAAAGAGGCTAGACGATGAATCATGCAAACACAGCTATTTCTGCTACTCTTCTCGCCGTCTTTTCTGCCATCTCTGTATCTTCTGCTGAAGCAAAGATTGCAAGCTCAGGGATGGAAGCTAAAACGAGTGCCGCGCAGCCCAAGACGAACTCTCGTCAAGTTACAGAGAGTTCGTCCGAATGTGACTACGCATTCCACCCACTGAAATTTGTTAAGATGCTTCATGAGCTGAAGATTGGTCGGGTAGTCGAAGGCTTCAAAGCCAATGTTATAGAACTCAAACGTCCAATTGAAGAGCTGGAGCGCCCCATAGAAGGTCTGGAAGTCCCAATCTACAATTTGCAGAAGCCTATAGCTGATTTGAAAGATCCAATTACAAACTTGCAGTTGCCTATTAACAATCTTCAACAGCCAATCTCAAAACTACAGCAGCCCATTGCCGCTCTACAACAGCCGCTTACTATGCTGCAACAGCCGCTATCAAAACTGGAGAAACCGCTTAGCGAGCTTCAGTCTCCAATAACTCAGTTAAGAGATCCAATTCGGAATCTAAGCCAACCAATTAATGGCATAAGTTCCGAACTGAATGACTTAAGCCCCAGATTATCCGGACTTTCAAGGACGACTGATGATCTAGCCAAACCAATTAGAAGTTTGAACGCCAATGTAATTTCATTGAACCGTTCAATAGCAGAATTAAAACAGCCATTAGAGTCAATTCCCAGGAATCTAGCAACACCTGTGCAGAGCTTAGAGACGCAGGTTGAGGGGCTCGACAAAGCGGTAAACGATCTAACAAAAACGCTCATTTATGTAGCAGTTGGTATAGGGCTTTCGATTGTCGTAGCAGGCAGTTTAATTGCCGCGGCAATTGCAAAAGCAATTAAACAACGCACTATCAATTGACAAGTTTTGACAAACAAAGAACAAGCAGCTAACGCTTGTCTTTCTGTTGAAGTTTGCTCAGCTTAAGCAAATCAGCATCGGCCTTGCCGCTTTGTCCAAGCTTTTTGTATAGCGCAGCCCTTTCTCGATAATATGCACCGGGAATTTCCGGTTCTATTTCGATGGCTTTGCTGTAATCGGCCAGAGCATGATCATTCTTGCCAAGCTTTTCATAAACCTGACCGCGTAATCCCCAGCCGAAAGCATAATCAGGGTGCTGAGCTATCAGACGATCGCAGTCTTCAAGACTCAAGTCAAATTTTCCCGCATCAAAATAAAAAAGCGCCCGATTAAATTTCGGTCCGGGTCGCTCCGGTTCTAACTCAATGCATCTGCTCATGTCGGCAATGGCAAGATCAAAGCGACCGGCATCATGATAAACAAAAGCTCGCTCGGTAAGCGGTCCAAAGTCACTCGGGTTCAAATCAATTGCTCTTGAATAGTAGGCTATGCTTTCCTCAATACTCTGCGGATCTTTCACTCCAGGAGAGGAACTGATTTGCTGTCCGCCGACAGTAATTTTTACGTCCTCCCCTAGAAGCGAGAGCCAATAAACAAGCATATCTATACTGAACTTTTCATCATGCGCGCGCATCAAATCAGAAATGCGAGATTGCGTAACACCAAAAAACGCTGCGGATTTTACTTGCGTCCATCCTCGCTTGTTAATGAGCTCAGCGACTTTAACCATCAAACCGCGCTTTATGTCTGTAACGCGACTACCTGACGGGTCATAAACGGTGAATTTGTTTTTGGTTTGCTTTAGCGCGCTGTTGAATTCCTGTGAATCAGCACTGCCTGCCTTCCTTTTTTTTGTCATCTCCGGGGATTCCTCGCCAAAAGAAGGCGCCAGTACACTTGTTGAAAGCGAAAGGAAAATGAAGCCAAAAACCGCTCCGCGCCACAGCGTTTGTATTAACTGGCCGACTGAAAGATCAGGCATTGAGCCCAATGGCCCTGCACATATTGACATATTGAAATCTCCCAGGAGGAAAACCATATCTAATTTTTGCGATAATTCAATCCTATCTAATTTCTTAGATACTGTCAAATTCGTTGAGCCACAAACATTTCGGACGTCTTTCCAAAGCAAGAAGTCACCCCGCATAAGCTGAGTGACTCTCGCTTCGGCATTAAGTTCATCAAAAAGCTGCTCTGGCCGGAGGCATAAACTTAAACGGCTCAGTCGGAGCTGCAGGTTTAGCGGGTGCAGTTTTAACTGTGATATTCAATGTACGAGGGAAGAGATAGCGCAAGCCCGTATATGTTCCTGCTGAAATCAGAGCAACGGCAGGCAAAGTGACCACCCAGGCAAGAAGAATAACTTGCAAAATCGACCTGTTTAGTTGTTTGGCTCCATAGCTGGATACTGCGCCGCCAGCCACTGCTGATGTAAGTGTATGGGTCGTGCTGATTGGGGCACCAAATGCAGATGCCAAAGAGATGATCATAGCCGTACTGACTTCAGCACCGAAGCCATGAGTATAGTGCCACTCGCCTTGAGTCAATTTTTCGCCGATAGTTCGGATAACCCTACCACCACCGATTGTAGTACCGAGCCCCATGGCCAGGGCTGCTGCCACCATCACCCAGAAGGGAACATGACTGAGAGAATAACCGGCTGCAGGAAACGCAATTGCCAGAATCAGCGTGATGATTCCCATTGTTTTCTGCCCATCATTGCCGCCATGACTGAAACTGACACAGGCAGATGAGAGAATCTGAGCGAATCGAAGTAACGGCATCTGCCGATCGCAGGCATTCTTCTTGACTAAAACTGCTGCAAACCACGACAAAAGGGCACCACCGGCGAAGCCTGCAATCGGTGAAAGGAGAAGCGCCATGCTTACCTTATTGAATTCCCCCCAGCTAACTCCGCTCATGCCTCCAGCCGCAATTCCAGCCCCAAAGAGACTTCCGATCAGGCAGTGCGAAGAACTTACCGGAATTCCAAAATACCAGGTTAGAAGATTCCAGACTAAACCGGCCAGCAGCACGGCAAGGACTATGAGCAAGGACAAACTCTCTTGGGGAATAATATGCGTAATCACTTTAGCTACGGCTGTTCCAACCAGAACAGCTCCGGCAAAATTGAACAATCCGCTTAATATAATTGCTGTTCTTGGTTTAAGCGCTTTGGTGTAAATCACAGTGGCCACGGCGTTGGCGGTA
This sequence comes from Candidatus Obscuribacterales bacterium, assembly GCA_019748395.1. GTDB lineage: Bacteria > Cyanobacteriota > Vampirovibrionia > Obscuribacterales > Obscuribacteraceae > JAIEPM01. The sequence continues at coordinate 65,453 of JAIEPM010000047.1, read as the reverse complement.
TCGTGAAAGCCATTCACGAAATCGAAAGCCAGGGCAAGTACAATCGCAAATATAGCGACCAACTCCGGTACGGACATAAGTTTCAGGACCTCCTCTAATTAAGTCGACAGCAGCTAAAAATTGCAGCTACTCACATTGTTGGAATAATTGGATTGCTTGCAAATTGCGGAGCGGATTGCAATTCATCAAGCTGCTTGAGCTGCCGGTTCAATATGTCTCTCTTGCCTGTTTTGGCTTTCTGCGATTCAAGCATTTTAAATTCGTCTGTGAGGCGAAAACGAGCAGTCTCAAGGGCAGCCAGAGCGTTTCCGGTGCCGTAACTAATCGCAGTTGCTCCCTGCAGCTCAAAACGATGATAGGCATCTTTGGCATATTTAAATCCGCCCACGGTACCGCCAATTCCGTTAGTGATTTTGCTGGCGCCTGCAATAGTTGCAACAGCTACGTTCTCGTAAAAGCGCTTCCTTGCATTTACTCGTTCTGAGTCAAGCATTGAATATCTTTTCTGAAGAATCTCGCTTGCCGCATTCAATGCAGGCTGTCTTAGCACCAGACCATGCACATCCAGCTCGGATTCACGGGCAATGGCTTGTGCACATTCACGCTGATGGCTGAGAAATGAATCCAGATTCTCCATCTGCTTGCAGCTAAGTTCCTCGCATATGCGATTTCTTGTCAATCGAGTTTGCAATACCTGCCCGCCTTTGATCGCAAAGGGAGCAAGAACGTTAATCGATCCTGTCACAATATCTGTAATACCGCCTACTCCACCCATGTGGTTTCTTCGTACAGATTTCAATCCATGCAGGTGTGCAGCCTCAATACCGACCAGCGTCCCGGCGCCGGAAGCGAAGTTACTTGTAAAGGAAATCAGGTAGCCCAGCCTCCGCGAGAAGCGATTTCCTCTGGCATCCGAGTAGTAAATCGCGAATTCGTTAGCAGCAAGATCACGAAGATCTCGAAGAACACTCTCTTCTTTTGCAAAGACGGAATATGAATCTCGTTCAGCTAGAGCAACGGCGTGTCGTTTTTCGAGGAGTTCGTCAATCTCCTTCGCAAGAACATTCGCACGCTTACGCATGATAGAAAGACTGACACCTTGCCTTCTGTCTTTGATGTCTGTAATAGTATCGTTGCAGAACTCTACGACTTGAGCCCCCGCAGTTATTGAATTTGCGAGGAAGCGAACTATGCCTGCATTTTCAAAAAGCGGCGATGGAGCTTTTTTCGGGCTGTTCAAGTAGTGAAAACGCCCAATGCCGTTAGTAAAGGCACCGACAGCGGTGAGAGTCGCGTTTGTAAAACCGATTCCCGACTGCCGCCGTGCGGACCAGGGATTGCGAGGGAGCAGATAAAGCTTCAATCTTGTATTTAGTTTTAGCAATTCAATTTCTTTAGCCAACAAAGCAGAAGACAGATTATCAACTTCCGATAATCGAACTCCCGTACTCGTTGGAACTAAGGCCTGCGATGGCTGGCTTGCGGTGAAGAGCGAAATAAGCGCAGAAAAGCCGATGGACACAATTCTTGTGTTCATAGAATCTCCAGTCAGGGGAGCTAGTTGTAACGTGCTTGAACTCTTGGTTGCCGAGATGACTAAGTCATTGGTCATCCCGGCCAATCATTTCAAGACAGGGTTAACGTCGGGTGAAGGAAATACTCAAAAAGAAAACTGTTGACAAAAGATCGCAAGGCGCTTTTCTTTCCTTTTCGTTAACCGCAAAGCTCTATAAGCGGTACCCGGGTGGGACCTCTCAATAGCAACCTGAAAGGAGCATCTCAGCTCAGCGCTATCCAGGTGAGTTATCTCCACGGGATAATCATGGATGTTCGCTCTCTATAGCTCGCATAATTGTCACCCAGAGATCTGGCAAGATCGCGTTCTTCATGAATAACGCCGATGAAAATATAGACAGTCATCAACAGGGCAAACAACAAGTGCCCAAGAGTCATATTTGGCGTAACCCAGAATGCAATTAGAAATCCCAGCATTAGTGGGTGCCTAACATATTTGTATAGACCTCGCACAACAAAAGGGTGCGCACTGTATTCAATACCACGATAATTGAGCCAGACCTGACGCATTCCGAACAAGTCAAAATGGTCAATTAAGAAAGTCGACCAAAAGACTAGCACCCAACCCAGCATCGAAATCGCAAGCAAAATTATCGAAGCTATACCTGAAAAGCTCCAAATGGGAGTGCTGATTGGTCGCCACTGCCAAAACAAAATAGCAAGAGCAATGTTTGCCACAAGTACATAAGTGCTTCGCTCGGCGGCATGCGGCATAAACTTCGTAACTCGTTCTTTAAAAGCAGGACGAGCCATGACACTGTGTGAAAGTCCAAAAAGCAAGATCAGGGCAAAGTCAATCGGAATCGACTCAAGCAATGGTCCCGAAACTCCGCTATTAATGTCCTTCGGAACAGACAGCCCTTCGACAAAGCCGATCATGTAAAGAATGACAGCCAGAAAACTCAAATAGGAAACTGTGCCATAAGCCAGAATCAAGCTTTTCATTTCAAGCAGCCCTGCTTCCGCAGCCAACACTAACCATCATAGCAGCAATGCTGTCCAAAGGTGAATTCAGCAGCCGGCTCCGTAGATCCGATTGAAAATTCGCAGCACCTTACTAAGGTATTTCCTGCTTCTGATACCAGAACAGTTTTCGAACTGTCCTATCAAAACTATTCGACTAACAAGTCGCAATAGAATACTTGAAACGCCTTGGAGGGTTGCATATGGATCGTCCATTAATAAGTGAAAATAGTGCAGGTTGGATGGCTTGTGTATGGATTTCTTTCACGACCTCACTGGGTCTCACAGCTCTTGGAATTTACAATATGCCGACAGAGCTCTGGATCAAAGGTTACATGATTATGGGATTGATGTTCAGCGTCGGCTCGTGTTTTATGCTTGCTAAAACAGTACGCGATAATCACGAGTCTCGCAAATTGATAAATCGGGTCACCGAAGTAAAGACTGAAAGAATGCTTCATGATTATGAGCTAAAAGATGTTGATTCATTGAATGCAATGCGCAAAACAGCCTGAATAATAATCCTTTGAGATCGACGCAAGTCTAAATCAGCCAGTCTTGTCGCAGGAGCTACGGCTAGCGAACATCAAGTTCACGTCTTATATTTGCCGGAATGAAAGCAATGGCAGCACGGTGCTCTTGCTCAGCCATCTGAAGCTTGTTCAGCTTTTTATAAGCCATTTCGCGCAAGAGATGCAAACTGAGTGGCTCTCCGGCAAAACAAGGAGATAGTAAGACAGGTCCGCCTGGCAAATAATTGCTCTCAAGAGAACCAATCGGTCGCGGAGAGAGCAATCCAGTAGCAAGATAAAATTGCTCATCTTTGGAATCCGACAGCTTCACGCAACAATCAAACTGCGAATTAGAATCGGCCCACATAAACCTATCAAAAGCGCCATCGGAATAATTCGATGGCTTCGCTGTGACAGTAACCGACAAAGCTTTCTGGTATTGATCGGAAAGCAGATAATACAGAACTCGCTCGGAAAGTTCTTTTCCTTCAAGACACCTTTCCATACTAAAATCGCCCAGAGCGGCCATTGCAGTTGCTTTAAAGGTCTCTTCTTCCTCCGCTCTTGCATGCTTGACGCAACTTCGGAAATCAGCTTTGGCGAGTTCACCATGCCCCAACCATTTATGACAGGCACCACGCATCAGATAATAATAGCAAAGCTCAGAATCTTCACCACCAAGTCTAATCAGGCGACTGAATTCGGCAAGAGCCTGTTTGTATTTTCCTGTTTGGAGATAAATTCTAGCAATATAAAAATCCAGCGAGTGGTCGCCGCTAAGCTCCGACATTGAGCGAATCCATGGAATAATATTGGCTTGTCGGAAGTTTCCGTCATACAAGCAAGCCTGGACATAAGCCATCACACCCTTATTGGGTAAGACGGGAATCTTAGCACCAAGTTTTTTTGCTCGCCTAATGCTGTACACCCAGCGCTGGTCGTTCGCCATTCCCTGAAGTAAAGCAAGCTGAATCCAATCATCAGCATTGCCTCTTCGAGAAACAACAAATTCCATGTCCGCAAGAGCACAAGCCAGGTCGTTTCCTCGAGTATAAACATCGGGGCGTTGAAGAAAGAACAGGCTGGCACGTTGGCTGCGCAAGATTAAATCGTCAGGATGCTGGTCTATCCGCTCACTTAATTCTATTTGCTGCGAAGTCCATGAGCTCTCATCCAAAGGCAACCTGGGTTCTTCGCAAATTTTACAGAGCGGCATAAAATTCAAATTGAGATTTTGCAATAATGAGACAACAGAAAGATCCTTAATCGTGGAAATGTAAAAAACGGCCAAAACCGTCATCAATGCAACGATCTGAATTCCTTTTGAGATTCTCCGATTCACCTCCGAGTCTTGTGCTCGAGATTTCCGGCACGAGACCTTGACGGGGCAATCTGATCGAAAGTTGTCGGCATCCGTGGTGAGTTTAGATGCACACGAATTTGCAGCGGGTACTGCACATTTCAATTTAACTTCTGCTGTGATTGGCTGCTTCAAATCAGATTACTCCTGCACTGACAATAGCTGCCATAAATGACATTTTTGTTGATTCTTCAAGCTCTTTTGCAGAAAGCTCAATCAGAAACAGAGCTCCGCACAAAGAATCAATTTCTTTGAAAAGCAGAATAGTGTCTAAGTGTAAGAACTTTATAAAACCGAAATGTTTAGCCAATCAACGGAGAGTCATTTTTTCTTCTCTATTAGGATTCCGTCAACCGCAGTTGCAGGCCAGTTATTGCTAATTATTCGCTCCTTGCCGGTGGACATTGAGTGAAGCACGATTTCAGCATCGTGACGATTTGCTGATTTCTCTTTTACAGGCTGAGCGAAGCAGAGTTCATCAGCGTTACGCCAGCAGGGTTTGAAAGTTTCTTTGATTTCAACTGTATCCACATTACCGCTTTGCAAATTCAAAATATGCAAGTAGTGATCCCGTCCCAAAATCAATCTAGTTTCATCGGAGTTTACTTGCATTGGGCTGACGCCATGCTCGTTTTCGGCATCATTGGTCGACATTAGCTTTCTGGCAAAATGCTCGCCGAGCTTAAAGGAAAAGACATTTTCTTTCCCGGACAATTCGCGGCCCGTTGCAGGCAATTCGACAGAAGCTGAGCTGAATAGAATTCTTCCATCTTTCAAACAATGAATATCGGAATTTGCACTTTGTACGAGATAAAGCAATTTGCTTGGACTGGAAAACGTTTTCAGAAGAGCGCCGTCATCACCGCGGACAGCCAACAATGAAAGCGAAGCAAGATTGGTTCGAGAGTTATTTTTATCGAGCGCTTCCATAAAGATGACATTTCGCGAATCCGGAGTCCAGGCTGGATTCTCAGCAGCAATATCTGCAATTTTTATCGGGTTTGCATTCGGCTCGAGAGGCATCAACATCAAATCATAAAGATCCGATTCACTTTGCTTCTTCTGTACAATTAATGCAAATCGACCATCCGGCGAAATGCGGGCGCCTACAATGTCGGCCAAACCATGCCATAGTTCCTTAGATTCAGAAGCCACATTTGCTTCTCGAACTTTCAGTCGATGAATCTCAAGTGCGCAAAATTTCACAATGTCATCATAAGACTTGCCGATGATCACTTTAAGATGCGGAGCATCGGTTTCCAGCAAATAAAGCATTGCGGCGCTAGTCAAATATTGCGGAGCTTGCTTGAATTTTTCGTCCTTATCCAGCGCATCCAAACCACGAAGTTCAATTTGCCTTTCTATGTAACTTGCAAGTTCAATGGCTTCTTTCTGCTGTGTTGCCGTCAAATATTCTTTAGCATCAGTCCAGCGGGCTCGTCGGAAAGAATCGGTGATCACTACTCTTTTGGAATCAGGAAGCCAGGCGACTTGCTCTGCCTCACCAATGGTGCCTGATAAATTGCCGTCGGCATCTGCAAAATGAAGTCCATCATTACCGATAAAAGCCATTGAATTACCATCGGGAGACCAACTGAGATAGGCGTCGTCACAGGCAGTCAAAGCAAGCAAACAAAACGCACTCGAGAATAGTAGCCTCAGTCTGTTTTTCAAAGCGAGATTCATTTCAAAAGTCCTGTCAAAAGAGATTTGCCCATACTATCACTTTGCTTCCTGAGAAGCTTTCTAACTGGAAAAGCTCGACCCGGTGGAGTTCGGTGGCAGCATATACTCTTTAGACAGGCAGAACCATAAATTTAGCTGGACCAAACGATGGCAAGAGGAAGCGACGACTCTTTTGAGCTTCAAAATACTGGATTCGTCTGTATGGAAATGAATGCTCTAAAATACGATTGCGCCCTTTTATAAGCAGTCAATGGTCAAGCCAGACAGCGATTTAAGGCAGGAACGCAAGAGGACTGAGATAGATGTGGACTAATCATGGATATCCCCAGCAATTAGCAGCCTTCGTTCATGAACACTGGCTTGAAGTTTCAAACGGAGACGCGGAAGAAAGTGAACTGCCGGGACTGCCTATGCTTGAAGCGCTTATATCCACAGCCTATCAAGCAAGTTTATTGCGAGAAGAAGAACGCCCTTTGATGTTCAGAATGGTACTGTGCGAACCGGAAAGTTTCCCGGCAGATGATGGACCACCGCTGGGATTGCATCGACTTATTTTCGACGAATACGTTCCTTGCGTGCCCCAAGAATTGAAATCTCTGGTTCATGCAGCCAATTTTTATCGTTCATTATTGGGAATCAGACTTGACGGAAATAGCGGACCTCAAATCTGGGGAATCGTTCACTCCGGAACACGCTGGCTGCATACTCAGCTTGGAGGCAAAGGCTCAGCACCAAAACTGCCTTCCACTTTAGTAATAAATGTCACAGGCCCGGGATGCATCGAAGTCTGCAAGGGCTCGGTTACGGTAGGACAATTAAGCGAAGGTCGTGTGTTTGGACCATCCACCAATGTTTTTCATTCAGTATGGCTGCAAGAGCTTTTTGCCGAAACTAGAGCCGAAAGAACAGAGCTACATAATCAAGCCAAGGAACATGCAGATGCAGACTGGGCGACTCTTGATCCTGAATTAACCCATTTGATCGATCAACATATGGTGAAAAGGGTACTTGCGGCAATTCGAGCATTCAGACATGGTGGCACATTGATCATGGTCCCGCCGGCTCTTGCTCCGGAGCTGACAGCTTCGAACCGCTATATCAATCTTAGATACAAATTCGTGCAAGATGAACCTAGAGCACGCTTTCGCACACTCATTGTTTCGATGATGAACACTCTTGCCGAAAATGCGCAAAAAGAAAAACATCAAATTAGCTGGCAAGATTATCAAGATTCAGGAGACCCAAGAGTAAGCGCTCTCGATGAAGCGATTTTTGAAATGTCGCATTTAATTGCAGCACTATCGACAGTGGATGGCGCAGTTGTGATGACACGCCGCTTTGAACTCCTGGGATTTGGTGCGGAAATTCGCTGTGACCTGGCGAATGTCTCGACCGTGGCCAGAGCACTTGACCTTGAGGGGAAAAGATTCAAACTTGAATCAACAAGAGGGGTAGGCACCAGACACCGCTCGGCTTACGACATGTGCCATGAGCTAAGAGAAACGCTGGCAATTGTAATTTCACAAGACGGCGGTGTTCGCTTTATACGCTGGCAAGACAAACAGGTAACTTACTGGGATCACCAGGCGACATTTGCTTTCTCACAAAGATTCTGATTGAAAAACTCCATGAGCCCTGACCCGCAAAGCCAGAGATTGCAATTTGGATTTCCTGAATGGAACTTTTGCTGACTGCGGGACAGGACAAATAGGAGTTCTAAATTTGGGCGAAGACTCAGGCATACCGGAATTTATTGGTGAAAATACAGAGCATGCTTATGCCCGGAATTGAAAATTTCCGGCACCTGGTCAATTCGCGAGGAGCGAAAGAAAAACAATTACAAAGCCCTTAGGGTGGCAGTCCGGATATAGGACAGCTCAGAGCATTGATTCCTTTTAGCAATGGCTCAATCATTCTATTTGCTCCTTTCATAGCTGGGAAAAAATTTGAAGTGTTTGAGCACAGGCGAAGCTCAGCATCATCGCCAGGGCTCAAAATCAAAAACTTTGAAAGTCAATTCAGCGACGTGCCGATGCGCTTTTCAATCGACTGCGATAATAGTGAGCCGGTGCTTCGGCAACCGTGACGGCTCTGGCTCCGGCAAAAAGATCGTCGTCTTCATAATCTGTTTTTGACGCAGAGTTTTCTGCCGAAGCTGAGTCAGACTCCCGATTGTTGCGCGGAGGAAAAGACAATTGAGTAGCCGAGACGACCGGTGTGAGTCTTTCCCGCCCCTGTTTATCAGTCCAGTGCTCCATGATCAACCTGCCGCTTACTCCGACCTGGTTACCTTTGTTCAGATATTTTTGCGCCAGCTCTGCCAGCTTTCCCCAGGTTTCAATTCTGTAGAAATCTGCAAGCGGCTCACTTGGCTTGTCGGCGGATTTGTGGCTCTGAGAATTGACAGCAATTACCAGAACAGTCTTCACACGCCCGCTGGCAAAACAGATTTGCTCGGGAGCACGAACCAGATTCCCAACGAGTGATACGTTTACCATGCTCATAAAAAAATCCTCCGACAAAAACTCAACGAGCAGTAGGACCCGCCGCTCGAGCTGTTTCTTAGTTGTTAATACGTTGGGGAGATGTTTAAAACATAGCACCCATACATTCGTATGTCAACGCAATTTTCAAGCCTCCTCTTGAAAAGCGCAAAACAGCGCAAGATTGAGCCAAAACGTTCATTCTCTGCCATTTCAGGGTAGATAGTTGTTGGATTCTATTGCTGAATCCAGGCTACAGATAAAGTACAAAATGCACGAGCAAAGCGAAAACTGGATCGACCGCTTCAACTTCATTCAGCCTCTCGGAGGAGGAGGCATGGGTGAGGTTTATCTTGCTGAAGATACGCTGCACGACGACAGACAATGCGTTGTCAAGAAAATCCTGAACGAAAAGAAAGATCTCAACGCTCAAATTGAAATGATCAAAATCTGCCAGCGAGAGGCCGAGCTACTTCGCAAGCTGAATCATCGCGGCATAGTCAAATTTCTGGATGACCACTATTCTGAGGAAGGTCTCTATGTAGTGATGGAATATATCCCCGGCAGCAACCTGGAAGAAGTCGTGCAAAAGGAAGGCTCGCTGGATTCTGAAACAGTAGTTCGCATCGGGATTCAGTGCTGCGACGTGCTTGAATATCTGCACAGCGAAAAACCTCCAATCATTTATAGAGATCTAAAACCAAGCAATCTCATGCTCCGGCCGGACGGACTCGTAGTCTTTGTTGATTTCGGTATTGCCCGAGATTTCGAGCCGAAGGGACCTGCAACCAGAGTTATTACTTCAGGCTACTCTCCTCCCGAACAATACTTCGGTCAACCGGAGCCAAGGGGCGACCTCTACTCTCTCGGTGCCACCATGCACCACTTGCTCACGGGCGTCAGACCGAAACCGCTTACACCTTGCAAGCCGATGCACTTGAATCCAAATGTTCTCCCGGCTCTCGATTCCTTGATTACAAGGTGCACATCGCACGAAAAGGATGAAAGACCACCATCCGCCAGAGCAGTACAATTCGAACTCTTCAAAATATACAAAAGCATCCATCCAGAGTTCGAAATTCCGGAACTCGGCATTGATGAAGATGCTGAGCTGGAGCTGGAAGAGAGAAAACAGGAAGCCCTTCAATCTGCGCGCTTCCGAAATATGAATCTCAAAGCCGCCAAACCGAGCAAAGACAGCAAAGGTCGACTAAACGAATTTGATGATACCGAAACTGGTGGCAACACTCTTGTGGCAAAAATTCGGCAATGGCTTGGCAACCTCACCGGGCGCAAGCTGGATTAAGCACAGATAAGGAAACGAGAAAGACTCACTAGTAGTTCTCCCACAACTAAGTAACGTAGATGTCAGCGAATCTACGCATACTAATATCTTGCAGGCAGTCAATGCAGAATGCATACTGTTGCTGGATGGCACGGCTTGGCGAATCTGACTCTTCCCCCCGGAGTATAACGATGAAAATTAGTCTTCGCGCGAAGATTGAATATCTGGATGAGGTCCTCTACTGGGTTCTGGTGGCGCTTGTAGCGTTTGGTGTTTTGAGCAATACGCTGGTTCCCCCCAAGTTTGATGCAGTGGTGCTATCGGGTATCTTCTTTTTTTGCATGCTCTTGAAACCACTTATTTTGATCCGACAACGCTAAATCAAATTCGTTTTTCAGATTGTGGAATTTTTCGGGCAGCTCCATTTTTCTGCAGAGAGCGCATTGCACTGGCAACTACTCTGTAAAAGGATCAAGAGCAAAGAAGCAGGCATTGAGCCTCGAAAAAATCTTCAATCATTCAAATTGTCACTGTAGACAACTTGCAAACTATGCCTTGAAGAATTCCCCCGGCATAGCCGATAAATTAGATTGGCATAATAAATCCGTCAGCTGACGGACCCTTTTGTCCTGCAATTCGCTGATTACGCTTTTAGCCTGCAACTGCTTGACTAGTATAAGCATCTCCCATGCTGACTATCCACAAGAGACTCTGGTCCGGCGCCCAGAGACTGTTATATCGAGAAAGTAGAGAACCCAATGGAAATCACATTTAACACCTGTAATCTTGATGCATCAGTCGCACTTAAAGCGCTACAGCTCTATAAAGCAAAGAAGTACAAAGAGGCAATCCCGGCGTTGCAGGAAATCCTGGACGTGGAGCCCAAGAACTGGGATGCACGGCTGCTTTTAGGCGCATGCTACTACAAAACAGCTCAGTACCCAAGTGCGCAAAGACTCTTCCAGTTCATCTATGATGCACCCGGTGTGCCGCAAGCAACCAGGATCAAAGCACAGCAAGCTTTGAGAGCCGTTGCGATGGCTAAGGAAGGGCTCTCCGATTTACCTGCCGAGTTCGGTTGTTATGCACAATTGAATTCGAAGGCGCATACAAACTGGCTGATGGAAGCCTAGTTCGCTTATTTGTCCAAACCGGCACTCATCAAAATACGTTCAACCAGCTGATCGTAATCGATACCTGCTTCCTGCGCCATTGCAGGCAAATCGGAAGTGTCGGTCATTCCGGGCAAAGTATTCACTTCAAGAACATAGGCTTGCCCGTCACTGCCGACAATCATGTCGACCCGTGCATAGCCGCTGCAATTGAGCGCTTTAAATGTGGCGACTGCAGTTTCCTGACAGCTTTTGCTCAGTTCCTTGGAAAGCTCGGCAGGTAAAATAAACTCGGTCATGCCTTTGGTATATTTGGCTTCGTAATCATAGAATCCGGCTTTTGATTTGGGACGCAATTCCAGAATCGGCAGAGCCCATATATCTTTACCGTTGCGATTCTCCGGTCTTTCTTCCAGAACTCCGACTGTAATTTCCTGACCACTGATGAATTTTTCAAGTAAAACTCCACCAAACTGATCAAGCGTTTCCAGAACCAGTTTTTTGATCTCGGACTTCTCGGTAACTTTGTGCACGCCCACGGAAGACCCTTCGTTCAGTGGTTTTACCATGGCAGGCAGCCAATCTATGCCCGCAAGAATCTGGTCAATTTGAGCTCGTTCTCTTTCCGTAATTACGATGGTCGGAGCCGATGAAATATTGTTGGCGGAAAGCAGCTTCTTAGTAAGCGGCTTGCTCATTGCCACCGCACTGGAAAGAACGCCTGAGCCGGTATACGGAATAGCAAGCAATTCCAGCACGCCTTGCATAGCGCCGTCTTCACCATAACGACCATGCAGGGCCATAAAAGCGACTTCGATACCTTTCGATTGCAATACCTGAGATACGTCTTTGCCGACATCAATTAACTCGGCGTTTTCGTATCCAAGGCGCTTCAACGCATTCAAACAATTGTTGCCGGAGCGCAGGGAGACTTCCCTTTCATTGGAAAGTCCGCCACATAGAACTCCTACTTTAGTCTTTTTGTTGATGTTCTGTGCTGTTTTCATGATTCACCATTCCAGATATCGGCGAGATTTTCAGAGAAATTGCCCAGGGTTTTCCATTCAGGATGCAAGTGCAATCCATGTTTTTCAAAAACGACTTCTTGCATTCGGCGCAAGAGTCGAAGCACTTCGGTGCTGGAGGCGCCACCGAGATTAATTACAAAATTCGCGTGTATGGCTGAAACTGCCGCATTTCCTTCCTTGAACTGCTTGGCACCGGATTGATCAAGCAAAAGTCCGGCAGATTTATCGGCTGAAGGATTTTTGAAAGTGCTGCCCAGATTGGGCCAACCGAGGGGCTGCGTCCGCCAGCGATATTCTTCATTGTGCTGGGTGATCTTCTTAATTTCCTCTTCAGGACCTGGCTTCAGCCTGAGCCTGGCAGAGAGAACAACTTGCGTATTTGGGTCAATTGCAGAATTGCGATAAACAAATTGCAAATCGGCATTGTTCATTTCTGTTATTTTGCCGCTACGGCAATCGAGCACGGTAGCCGATTCCACCACGTTTGCCATACAGCTGCCATGAGCGCCGGCGTTCATTACGACCGCACCACCCACGGTGCCAGGAATGCCGACGGCAAATTCAAGCCCTGAAAGTCCGAGTCCGGCAGCGTACTTTGCCAGATGAGGTAATCTTGCTCCGGCATCGGCAATCAGCAACTCAGGTTCAGGAGTTGCCAGTCTGGTCATTTGCGTCATACGAATAACAGTGCCGTTCACGCCCTCCGATGAAACCAGAGTGTTGGAGCCGCCACCTAAAATGAACCAGGGCTCGGAGTTACGCTTAAGCTGTTCGATTAAGCCGATCAGTTCATCAGCGGATTGAGGTTGGCAGAGGCGCCTTGCCTCACCGCCCAGTTTCATCGTGCTAAAACGCCAGAGGGGAGTATCAGTCGATTCTTCCATCTAATCCTTCATTCTCAATCAGTTCTAGAAGCGGTTTACCTACAGAAGTAATATCGCCGGCGCCGATTGTCAAAACAAGGTCGCCGTTTAAGAGGTGGGCTTTAATTTTTGCGGGCAGCTCTTTTGTTGCTCCGCAGAGATAATGCGCATTCTTGTGATTCAGTTCCCGGCAAAAGCGTTCAGAACTAATGCCTTCAATTTGACCGCCGCGAGCCACATAAATATCCGCCAGCAACACAAGGTCGGCATTTTCAAAAGCCAGACAAAACTCATTCCATAAATCGCGCAAGCGTCCAGGCTGGTGAGGCTGGAACACCGCCACTGTACGCCCCTTGCGTCCGCTGTTTTTCTTGAACTGCCTGGCAGCCTCAAGAGTTGCTTTCACTTCTGTGGGGTGGTGCCCGTAATCATCAACCACCAGCACACCGTGGCTTTCACCGATATGTTCAAAGCGCCGGGCGACTCCTTTGAACGCAGATATAGCCTCGGCCGCCTGTGCAAAACTCATGCCCGACTCCATGCAAACTGCAATCGAAGCCAGCGCATTCATTTTATTATGCAAGCCCGGCACTTTCATTTCGACAGGACCAAGCAAATTGCCTTTTTTGAAAACCTGAAATTGCAAACCGTCTGCATCAAGCTTCATCGAATAGTCAGCATCTTCAGCTTGCCCGTAGCTTACGACTTTCTTTTCGAGCAAAGGCAAGAGCTGCATGCAGCCCGGATCATCCTTACAAAGAACAATACATTGCCTGGCTCGATTGGCGAAACTGGCCATGGTAACAAGAATCTGCTCCATGCCGCCTGGATAGTTTTCCATGTGGTCTGCTTCGATATTGGTGACGACAGCGATTTGCGAAGACAGTTGCGCATGGCTTCTGTCGCTTTCGTCAGCCTCCGCCACGAAAAACTCTCCTTTGCCTGCATGAGCATTCGAGTTCATGTAGGCAAATACGCCGCCGACCACTACTGATGGGTCATAGCCTGCAGCAAGCATCATTTGAGCAATCATGCCGGTGGTGGTAGTTTTGCCGTGCGTACCGGAAACGGCAATCGCTTTCTTTTTCTCAGCAAGATAGCGCAAAATCTCGGAGCGATGGTAAACAGGCAAATTTCTCTCTTTTGCCAGTTTCAATTCAGGATTTTCACTGCTGATTGCCGTAGACAAAACCAGCGACTCCGCCCTGGCTACGTTTTCAGCCTTATGACCTATAAAAATCTCAGCGCCTAAAGCCTGAAGCTCTTCTGTAATAGGGCTTGCAGCTTTATCCGAGCCCGATACTTCGATACCCTCAGCCAGCAATAACCTGGCGAGCGCCGACATGCCTATGCCGCCCACACCTACAAAATGAACCGGACCTGCAAGCCGACTGAGCGATTCTTTCCCGGACTCTGTTCCAGCCTGAGTCGAGGAGCTCTGCACAGTGTCCATGGTCCGGGAAGTGTTGAGTTCCAAATTTCGTTTCCTCGCCAGAATCTGACCCTGCCGACAGCATAACCCGGGCAGAGTTTTTTATTGCAAAAGAGCCGTTAAATGCAGGCCAAATTTCCTGAACTAGGAACCTTTAGCTTTGCGAACGAACTTAACGAGCCTGGCTTTGCGGCGAGCAGCCGTGTTTTTGTGCAGAACACCCTTGGAAACAGCGCGATCAATCACTGAATAAGCTTCTTTCAGCGCTTCAGCGGAGGCGGCGGCGTCCGGTCCTTCAGCAGCGTCTTCGACGTTGTTGCGGACTGTACGGATACTTGATTTCCAGGAGCGATTGCGTTCACGGTTGCGTTCTGCGACATCGACTCTTTTAATAGCGGATTTGATTCTAGGCACGGCTAGGAATTCCCATCGATTTATGAATATGAAAATAACGAATGATAATGATAGCACAGCGACGGGGAGCCGCTTTTCCAGCGGGCTCTTTTGTAAACTAGAGAAGGCAGCAGCAGCAATTCTCGCTTGCAGCCGGGCTTAGCGGCTATCAAGAGCAACCCGAAGCAGCTAGATAACACAAAACTAAAGTCCCGCCTTTTCAGACGGGACTTCAAAATGCTTTTGATTCAGAATTTAGTTGGAAGCCTTTTTGAAAGCTGCCATCAGATTCTCAATGCCTTGCTTGGTTTCATTGGTGATCGTCGCATCAGAGTGAGGACCACTCAACTTAGCCATTTTGTCCTGCATAGACTTGATCAAGTCCGAAACGATTTTCTGATTCTGCTCCGGCGTGCAGTTCTCAAGACAATACTTACCATAGTCTGAGCCGTGCTTGGCTTCATCAAATCCTGAAATCGCCTTTCTCAGGTCGGCAACAGTTTTGTCGCCAATCTTGTTATCAGCTTCGCTGGATTTACTCTCGGCAAGCTTAGGGGTCTCCGGCTTAGAGAGCCTGTCATTGACGAAAGGATCGTGGGTTTCAGCAGCATCCTCTTTGGCGTTGTTTTCAACACCCTTGGTTGCCGGCTTAAAGTCTTCGAATTCCGCGCTCATAATTTCCCTGGTTACTCCCTGACGCCTGACCCTTTTACTAAGTTTGCCTGGTGCTTAAAAGATACTCACCACTCTCTAACTTATCTTCAGGGGGCGAGATCGTCAATGCGGAGAATACGTAGTGGATTGCTTAAATGAGCAAAGTTTCTACTTGGAAGCTTAAAAGAGATGGAAAAACTTGGCTAATTGTAGAACAGCCATGAGCAAACTGCTCATCACCATAATACTGACTATTTGCACCGGGTTGAGCCCCAGAACCTTCCGCAGACCCAGAAAATGCAGCACCAGAGACCAGAGCGGGACAAGCGCGCCGATGCCGGGCAGCGCAGCCAGAATGCGCACACAACTTGTGTAGGCAATCACCTTAAAAGTAGCCTCGTAAGAAGATTTAGCGCCCATTGCCGTGCCCAGAAAATAAGCCACACCGGCAATTAAGAAACCGGCCACAAGCTCAAAAGTAAAATCGGAAGGAATGGACAGAGGCTTGAACTTCATAACGGCAGAAAGCAGAGCATGACCCGCCGCGCTGATAGCCAGATAGACGGCTGGTTCTTTCAGCCCTCCTTCAAGCTTCATTTCGCTAAAAAACAGATTCGGGCTCAGCAAAACCCGCTTAGAGACTTCGATATATTGGCTTAAGAACTCGGGCATAGCCGATGAAGCAGGCATCGAAGCTGAGCGGTGCGGCGAGCGCTTTTCGCTCATATCTTCTGATTGAATCTGCTCGGAGGGATTTACTTCGTCCATGATTAAAGCTGAGCCTTTCTGAACCGTCAGGGTGTTGTGACTTTCGTTTTCCAGTCAAACACATATTTTAGATCTACTGAGCGCGGCGAACCTTTAGGAAGAGGATCTAGAGGTGAAGCAGCTTGTAGGGCAGCCAGAGCCGACTTATCGACATCTTCATTTCCGGAGCTCTCAACTACGGAGGCATTCTCGATTTTACCGTCTCTCATAATGCTGAACATGGTTGTAACCCGACGACTTTCAAAACCTTTTGGTGCCTGCCATTTTTTCTGTATATCTTGTTTTATTTTAGCTACATAAGGGCGCAAGTCCAAATTCGGGTCAAAATCATCTTCCTCATCGTCATCTGCCGCCACAGCTTTCGTTTTAGTGGGCGGCGCGATCTGACTGGGAGCCTTGGCTGTTGCGACAGTTTTGCTATTGACAGGAGCTCGCGATTGAATCTTTATGGCAGGCTTTGTGGCGTTGAGCGTCGGCGCGACAATGTCCGGGCGCTCCATGCCCAGGTTTTCGATCGGGTGTCCGATCGCGATGCCTTTGTCGGGCAATGAGCTGCGAACCATTATGCCCACAGGGATAGCGACAATCTGAGAGTCTTCGCTTGCCAGGGAAAGAATCGGTGTTTGAGGATTACCCGAAACCTTACTTGCTTCCTGAACCTTCTGCCAGACATACTCGGCAGTCATAGCCAGAGGATAATTGCCGGCACCGGTTTTAAGCGCCTCGACAAAATAATGCAAGAACATCGACTGCATGTTGAGCGGGTCATCCTGAGATACTTTATTGAACTCGGAAGCCGCAAATACAGATACGCCACTGCTGTTAGCCAGCCATTTCAAGTCATGGGGAGCTTTCTCGGCACTGTTGCCCATCGGGCTGCAATCCATCATGCACAAAATGTGAGGGGAGCCGATGCGCTGTTTTGCTGTTTTCAGAAGTTCTTGAACATTGATACCGGTTTTATCGGGGTCGGTTATCACCGAGTCCACAGCGCAGATAACCGGATCTCCGGCTGAATTTTTCAGCAAACGCGAATTAAAGTAAATAATTACCAGATCGCCGGGCAAAGCTTTTTTATAGAGCCACTGCTCAAAAGCCTTTTCTATACCGGCTTTAGTGGCATCTTTACCGTTTACAAGCAGAACATGATCCAGCCCGAAGTGTCCGGAATCAGGATCTTTCAAAGCCCTGGCCAGGTCTGCCGAACTTTTCTGAGCGAATTTCTGAGCCGGTATTTCAGCATCATTGAATCTATTTACACCAACCACAATTGCCCATTTATCACGGATTTCCATATCTTCGCCGGGAGCAGCTGCAGCTTTCTTAGCTCCAAGCGCCTGAGCAGGCAAGCCAGGCAGAGCCGAAAGACTCAATGCGAAAGTCAAACAGGCAATTTTGATCAGGCGTGGAAGCTTAATTGTCATCAGAAAAGGACCTCTATCTTGCTCAAAAGCAATTGAGACGGCTCAATCGCCAGGAGTAAGCATAGTTTAACGCCATTGCCCGCCGATTTCCTGAACTTGGCTGAAGCATCCGGCTGCCGGGCGCCGGCCTGATGCTGCCGTGTGACTGTCCTTCATGATATGCAGGCGCATCGACTCGGAAAATCCGAAAAGTTCAAAAACCAGTCTTTCAATTTGTTCAAACAAATCATGCTTCCTGGGAAACAAGTGCAACTTCCTGCCCAGCTCTTCAAGCTCGCCTTCAAGCGCAGCATTCTCAGGCGCCAGCGGCATGTGCTCAACAGTTTCAATATCGACCTGAGCAAGAGCTCGTTTGTACTCTCTTGTTTTCAACCGGTAAAAGTATCTATAGAAAGCCGAGTTCAAAAGAGCACAGAAAAAATAAGTTCGAGATTCTCTGAGCTTTCCGGAAAGCGGCACGAAGCTATGAACATTATTCAAATGATAGAGCCCGGACTGATCTACTGCCGCAATTAAAGAATCAGCGGTTTGCCTGAGCAGAATTTTCGGACCATTAATTGTCTCTGCCGCAAATCCACCGGCATAAAGATTCTCCGGAACTATCTCAAGCCATTTTCCCTGCCAATCAATTCTGTAAGGCGCAAGCTCGGCACCGGATATGATACCGGCAAAGCACTGCTCATTTTTTTTATGCTCGGCAATTATAGAGGACTGCCCGCGCCGGGCCCGAATTCCTGTATGACCTTGCAGCTTCGACTTCAGCCAGGGCAGCTTTCGGCAATACTCAAAAATTTCAAGATCTGCTTCGGAAAAAAGCAATTGAAAGCGCTGCCGATCTGTGCTGACCAGAGAAACTTTCGGCAATGTAAATGTCAGCCTGCTATTCAGCTCTTCCTGACTGGCTATGGAAGAGAGCTTCACCTGCTTCAGTTTTTCGTCAACAGAATCGTCGACAGGCTTTTCACTGTAATGAGCCAGACACCAGCGACCGACAGTGGCATCAGATATGGTGCTTTCCGGCAGTTCAGTGAAAGCTTCCAAATTTACTTTCTCAAGCAGCAAATTTCGCAGTTTTTCGTAGTAGCGACCGCTCAAGAAAGCATCGGGCACAAGCAAAATTGCCTGTCCGCGCCTCTCTGATCTAAACCGCCCCGAAAGGCGGCTCCAGTCTATGGCGATTTCCTGAAAAATCGATGTAAACCTGATTTTGTATTCGCTTGAGGCAGGAAATCGCCTTTTCAACAGCTTTTGCCAGACAGCCCCGATATTTTGCTGATCTCTGGAACCAAAACTTATATATGGAGGGTTTGTAATTACCAGATCGAACTTTTCTTGCTCGCCTTCTGAAATTGCAGCAAGCAGACTGTCATCAACAAGAATATTGCGATCGAGAGTTTTGATGAGCCTGTTTATCGAAGTCTCGATTTCTTTTTCGGCCGACCGGTTAAGCTCTCCGCCAACGGCGATCAATAAGCAAAGCTTCGTCAGTTGAACGGCTCTTCCATCTATATCCCGTCCATATAGAGCGTTAGCCAGAAATTCAATTCTTGACTGAGCAGAGATTTCCAGGCGAGAACTGAGCCTCAATGCTGCATGCAAAAAGTTACCGCTGCCGCAGGACGGGTCGATAATCTTCGGATATAGAGATGGATCTTGCTCCTTAAAGCGCGACAATAAAGCAGCTGAATCAGCGTTAAGCCACTGCTCGAATGCATAATCAGCGACCCAATCCGGTGTATAAAACTCACCACTTAGTCGCTGATCGGATTTGAGATCGATATAGGGAATGGCATCATTTTTGATGGCAAGAGGAGCAGAAAGCATCTGCTGATAAATACTGCCCACAAGCTCGAAATTCGCTTCAAACAACTGCTCAAGAAGAGTTTTGAGCTCTTCAAATGTACGGACAAGCTCACGAGGATCTCCGTAGACTTGCAGAGGATATCGATCGGCTAGTGAAGGCCAACTAAGCAAAGGCAAAGCATTTTGCGTCGAGGCCGACGATATAGACTCGGCACATACAGGAAAACCATATTTGGTGGCTATCCAATTTAAAACTATAAGCAAGCTATATTGCTCGCATAGTTCTGCCATATGGCTAATATGACGCATATCCCTTGTGCCGTGGGAGATATGAGGCAGGTTACCGAGTATTACGGAAGCCGCAGTCAAGCGAAAATCGGCAATTCTTCTTTTGAGCGATTTAGCTTTGTCCGACTTGCGCATGGGGTTTCGCTGACTCAAGTTTGGCTTAATCAGCCCATCTTACAGCAATCAAACAAAAACGAGAACCACTATTCATTTGCAGGCAGCAGTTACAGATAGATCGATTTCAGCGCAAGTAGATCGCACTCAGTTGCCCTATTAAATTATCTACAGCTGTAGATAAGCCTGTAGATAACTCGGGCTTGTCAGTAGGACCCTGGATTAATCTTGTTTGTGCTAAGCTCCCCGAAGGCACCACAGCAAGCGTTTCAAGCCTCCAACCCGAGTTAATATGGGGTATAGCCATGGCTGGCAAGTTGTATATAGTTGGAACACCAATAGGTAATCTCGAAGACATATCTCAGCGCATGAAAAACATACTCAACGAAGTTGATGTGGTTTTTGCAGAAGACACTCGCGTTTCAATTAAACTCCTCAGTCATATAGGCGTGAGCAAAACGCTGATCAGCTGTCATGATTACAACGAAGCAGCACGCAGCAACGAGCTGAAACGGTATGCCGAAAGCGGTCGCTCGGTTGCACTCATTTCAGACGCGGGCATGCCTCTGGTCTCAGACCCGGGCTACAAGTTTGTGCAAGAAGCTCTTAGACTCGAGATGGAAGTTATCGGCATCCCAGGACCAAGTTCAGTCCTTTTAGCTCTGGTAGGCAGCGGCTTGCCTTGCGAGCGCTTTGCATTTGAAGGCTTTTTAGCGGACAAAGCAGGCGAGCGAAAAGAGAGATTGCAGAAGCTAAAAGACGACGACCGTACACTAATCTTTTTTGTATCAATTCACGACTTAGAGAAAACTCTCAAGGACATTAACGAAATCATGGGCAATCGAGCAGCCTGCATTTGCCGGGAGCTGACTAAATTGCACGAAGAATATATACGCAAACCCGTCCTGGACTTGCTTGAAATCCTGAAAGAGCGGCAGTTAAAGGGTGAGTGCGTCCTCGTAATTGAAGGTGCAAGGCAGGCAAGTGAATTGATGAGCGAAGCAGAACTGAGCAAACGACTCTCAGAGCTGCTTGCTTCAGGCGCTAGACTGAAAGATGCTTCCGCAGTACTTGCAAAAGAATCGGGCTGGAATGCATCCGATGTATATAAACTTGGATTGAAACTAAAAAACACGGTCTAGAGGCGCAGTCATGCGATAATCGAGCTGCCGTTTCTTTGCGCTGAAGATGTTTAAAGAAGGACAGGTCTACAAAGTCAAGCTTGAGTTGTCCCCGGACTTGATTGGTTTCGGAAGAGCTACAGTCGTCGCTGTAGAGCCCAATCGTATATATGTTCAGCTTCGCAGCAGTAAAGGCAACAAACTGAATCTGCCGGTCGGCGCAAAAATCTGGTTTGTCACAGGAACTGCAGCAAACAGATTTAACGGCTTATGGACTTCCGAAATAAAGGGCAACCGTATTCTAAACGGCATCAACGTATTCGAATGCCGAACACCAAAGTTTGAACAAACACAGCAAAAACGCTCACAAGCAAGATCCGAAATAAGCGCTCCAATGGAAATTCTCGGGGATGAGTGGCGAAACTACAGACTGAAAGCCATGACTCGCAATATTTCCAGATTGGGTCTGGGTTTCTCGCTTCCCAACCAATGCCATCAAGAATTCAGCATAGATAGTCAGATCATGCTGACCATTTACATCGGCAGCATTCCGCTGCATGCAAAAATCCGCGTAGTTAACAGCCGTTTCAACTGGCTCTTGAATCGAACCGAAGTCGGCGCGGAATTCATTGATATGGATCTAGAATCAACAAAAAATCTGGAACGCATTTTGACCTGGCTCGGCAATAAAGCCATTCCCGAAACAAGAGCAGAACTAACAGACTCAGGCTCGCTTGCTCGCTGGGTAAAAGCCGGAAAAGATCAAACTCGCTTTGTAAAAGGAGAACAAAAAGAGAGCGCCTCAGACAGCAAGGCAGCTGAGCAAGCTGAAAAGCAAGCTAGTGAATCAAAGGCTAAATACATAAGTGTAAATATTGATGATCTCATTGAACAAAAGCCCGAAGACTCATCGATTGAAAAAACGGGCGAAACAGGACTGAATACACAAACCGAAGAGAGCGAAGAATGATGACAAGCAGCACCGGCATACCTTTATTAGAAGCTGTAATTCTGGGAATAGTTCAAGGCGCAACGGAGTTCTTGCCGATTAGCAGTTCGGCCCATTTGCGCGTCGTGCCGACAATCTTGCATTTAGCAGATCCAAGTTTCAATGATCCGGGAGTGGCTTATTCAGCAGTTATTCAGCTTGGTTCGGTGCTTGCGGTTCTCAGCTATTTCTTTAAAGACCTGCTGCAAATCGCCACAGGCTCCTTAGCCGCACTCAAAAACAAAGATTATTCAAGTCAGGATCTTCGTTTATTAGGTTCAATTATTGTCGGCACAATTCCCATTTGTGTTCTGGGACTGCTCCTAAAATCCACTCTTGAAGCGGACGACAGCCCATTGCGCTCGCTGAATGTAATCGGTGGCGCTTCTATTTTTATGGGCTTGCTTTTGCTCCTGGCTGAAAAGATAGCCAAGCATGCAAAAGGCATAAATGAAGTTGCAGGCAAAGACGGCTTGATAGTTGGTCTTGGTCAAGCAATGGCTCTAATTCCGGGTTGCTCACGCAGCGGTTCCACACTGACAGCCGCATTGTTTCTTGGTTTCAAGCGCGACGAAGCTGCCCGCTTCAGCTTTTTGCTCGGCATACCGGCTATTGTTTTGAGCGGTTTGATGGAATTAAAACATATGACCGAACACGGGCTGGAAGGCACGGCGATGAGCAGCTTGATCGTCGGTTTAATAGTTTCAACTATCGTCAGTTATTTAGCGATCTGGTGGATGCTCAAGTTCCTGAACAAGCACTCGACGCTTGTGTTTGTGATCTACAGACTTGTATTCGGAGCAAGCATTATTGCACTGGCCGCATCAGGCATAATTCACTGAGCGCAATTCTCAAAATGAGCAGCAATTGTCCCGACTATTTTTGCTTCGGCCTTGCTTCCAGATCGGTCAGACTGGCTTCGTCAGTGACTTGCAAAGCAAAGCCCTTCTGTGGTGCTACGCCGCCCAGAAGCGGATCTGAATAAGTAGGATCGTCCACGGCTTTCTCGCTTGACCCCAGCGGAGCATTTACTTTTGCAGGCTTGGGATCGGACTTGAAGCTGTTTACGATTGGTTCCCAACCAATAAATACCAGTGCCACCGCCACGATGAAAATCACCGCAGCCACATTTCGAGTAAACCAGCCTTTCGGATTGTCCGGCTCTTCCTCATAATCATCATATAAAAGCGCTTCGCGAAGTTCTCGGGCGCTTGAGTAGCGCTGAGCAGTTTCTTGCGCCATGCATTTTTGCACAACCGAATCCAGATATTCGGAAACTTCGGAGTTATGCTCGCAAGGAGAGTTTATTTTCAAAGGCTCCGGGTCTTTTCCTGTTAAGAGGAAAAACATGGTGGCACCCAGCGCGTAAAGATCCGATTGAATATTAGCCGCACCCCAATACTGCTCGGGTGGAGAATAACCGGCAGAAACAACCCGGGTATTTTCGTCGTCGGCTTCAATTTTTCTGGCGATACCGAAATCAACAAGCTTCAACTGACCGCCTGAGCTGATCATGATATTGCTCGGTTTGAGGTCCCGATAAATAACCGGCGGGTCCTGAGCGTGCAGGTAACTCAGTACATCACAAATTTCAATCGCCCAACTGACAACCTGCTTTTCATCAAATGCCTCGCCTTCGCGTTTTTGCATGATGCTGTGGAGATTTTCACCTTCCACATATTCCATGACCAGGAAATACTTACCCTGTTCACTAAAATAGTCGCTGACCTGGACGATGCTGCCGTGCTTCAAACGCGCAAGCATGCGCGCCTCTCGGTCGAAAAAACTCAAAGCCCGCTGCTTGTCTTCATCGCGATAAAAATCGTCACGCAGCTCCTTTACAACACAAAGCCGCTCGTCGAGCCTGATGTCCTTGGCCAGGTAAACAGTGCCCATGCCGCCCTGGCCGAGGACACTTTCAATACGATATCGGTTTTGCAGTGTGCCCTGCGTGCTCATCATGCCACTTAAGCGCTGCTCATCAAATGCCCGGAAGAACCCTAACAGTATAGCAAGCAGTCACAGAAGCTTTAGTCTCATCCACTTAACAGCCCGTGATTGTGACGAAGGCTTGCAGGCGTCGGCAGTTTATAATGAGCCCTGTTCAGCATAGCCGGGAGCGAGCAATGGCCGAAAGAATAGCGCTTGGGGCAGACCATGCCGGTTACCCCCTAAAAGTTCAGGTGCTTGAGTATCTAAAGAAGAAAGGGTACGAGGTGCAAGACCTCGGTACTTTCAATGAAGACCCGGTAGATTATCCGGATTACGCACTGGCAGTAGGGGAGGCGATAAGCTCGGGAAAAGCAGACATAGGCATCGTCTTATGCGGAAGCGGAGTCGGCGCCTGCGTGGCCGCCAACAAAATCAAAGGTGTGCGCGCCGGATTGTGTCACGATACATTTTCTGCTCATCAAGGCCGGGAAGACGACGACACAAACGTTTTGTGCATGGGCGCCAGAGTTATCGGTCCAAATCTCGCCTTTGAAATTTTAGACAGCTTCTTAAAAGCACGATTCACCGGTCTGGAACGGCATCAGCGCCGCCTCAACAAAGTTCTCGCCATAGAAAGCAAGTACACAAGCAAATAGCCCATTTGAGGAAATAAAACAGTGACTAGCTCAGCCAAACACAACGAACGCATTCTGGCTCTTTGCCTGAGCCTGATTATGCTTTCACCCGGCGCTCTCGCCAAAGGGAAGGGTCCCTGGGAAGAGCACATTGAAGCAGCTCGCACTGCCCTCAACTCCGGCGATTTCGACTCGGCTGCTCGTTCTTTGAAAGATGCGATGGAAGACACTCGCAAATTCAAGGACGATGATCCAAGACTGGGCAGTACTTACTTTGAGATGGGTGAATTGAATGTTCGCATTCAAAATTACACTCTTGCCAAAGAATATTATGAACGGGCCCTTGCCTCTCAGCAAAAATTGCTGGGTGCCGAATCAATCGAAGCAGCCAATTCCTTATATGGCATCGCACTTTGTAATCAACAACTGGGAGATCATCTTGCTGCCGAAATCTTCCTGAAAAGAGTCGATGAGATCTGGCGCAAAAAATTGGGACCCCGCGACCCGAAATTAATAAGCATCCTGCCGTCCATGGCGGCTTATGCTTCGATGAAGGGCAATCTTGGATCAGCTGAATCTTATTACAGACAACTGGTGGACATTGCGCAGGCAAGCGGCAATCAGGCTCAGCTCGGTTCATACATGAACGTTCTGGCTACGATTCTAGGAAATGAAGGTAAGTTCGGCGAAGCAAAAGACCTGGCTTCGCGTGCCGTCGACAACTTGAAAAAATCCAATGAATCAGCAATCGCAATCGACAGCGCCGAAGACAACCTGGCAATTATAAGAAGTAAAACCGGTGAGAAGCCGACTATTACCGTAAACATAAATCAGGAAAAATCAGCGGAACAGATAGAAAAAGACAGGCTGGCTGCAGCTAAAGCAACAGAACAAGCCAAACTTGCTGCCGAAAAAGCAAAAGCCGCAGAACTGGCGCAAATAGCAGCCGAGAAAGCTAAAGCTCAAGAATTAGCCAGGCTCGCTGCTGAAAAAGCCAGAGCGGAAGAGCAAACAAAGTTGGCCGCGGAGAAAGCAGAAGCAGCCAAGCAGGCCAAAATCGCTGCCGAAAACGCAAAAGCCATTGAGCAATCTAAATTAGCTGCTGAAAGGGCCAAAGCAGATCTTGAAGCTAAGCTTGCAGCTGAAAAAGCGGAAGCAGCAGAGAAATCACGCCTGGCAGCTGAGCTGCGTTCTAAAGAAGCCGAAAAGGAAGCTGAGGAAAAGAAACTTGCCGCAGCTCAGGCTGAGCGTCAATTGAAGGAAAAGAAAGCTCAAGAAGAAGCTCTCATTGCACAAAACAAGCAAGAGGCAAGCGGCGACAAAATCGACAGCAGCAAAGGACCGCGACCCTGGCACACGGACAGGGTCATTAAGAAACCCAGCGCCGACAAATCACAACAATGGGGCAAAGTGCGCTATCTTGCCGAAGGTCGCTTAATAAGCGCCGAAGAATACAAAGCTTTGCTCTTAGCCAATGAAGCTTATGAAGCCATGCGCCAGGAAAAATTCCGCATGGCGGCAGACATTTTGACTAAAGCTCTGGAAATTTGCCCGGAGCTGCCTTCAGCTCATACAAACCTTGGACTGGCGCTTAATCGGCTTGGCAAAAATGATGAAGCTATTGAAGAACTGCGACAGGCAATTGCTCTTGATCCAAGCCGTTCTGCGCCATGGGTCAACCTGGCCAGCAGCTTCCAGACAAGCGGCAGATTGAAAGATTGCGTCGAAACTTATAAAGAATACCTGCGTCGTTTTCCCAACGACAGTCTGGCAGTCAAAGCCAAAGATCTCGTAGCTCATTTGCAAGAAGAAGCCGATGAGCAAGAAGCAGTTGAAAAAGCGATTGCTGCAAGCGGAGCATCAAACAGCGACTATTTCCCTTACACCACTGCTAGTGGCACCATAAAATGGCCGGACAACAAGCTGCCGCTAAAAGTTTTTGTAGCCAACGGTTCGCGTGTGCCGGGATTCAAAACCGAATATCAGGGCATCATGAACGATGCTTTCAAAGCCTGGTCGACTGCATCGCAAGACAAAGTCAAATTTGAATTCGTCAACAAAGCCGAATTGGCAGACATAGAATGCTTATGGACAAATGATTATTCAAAAGTCAGCTCGCCCTCTGAAGGCGGAGAAGCACAAGTGTCCTGGAGTTCGAAAGGAATCGAGCACGTTAAAGTAGTGATTCTGACCGCAGACCCGACACCGGATTCACCGTTGACCCAAAATCAAATTCAAGCAGTATGCTTGCATGAAATAGGGCATTCCATCGGTCTTGTCGGACACAGCCCCAATCCAAGCGATATCATGTTCTGCAGTATGCCTGCCGCTGACGCCAAGATTGCCCTATCGCAAAGAGACCTCGGCACCATTCGCCATCTATATGCTCCTGACGTTCAAATTGCGATCAAGCCAAAATCAACAGGTGTCGGCAGTTCGGACAAAAACGCCATTAACAATGAAGGCGTTGCCCTCATGTCCACAAATGCCTATTCGCAAGCAATCGAGAAGTTCGAAGCAGCACTTAAGCTTGATCCAAATTACGATCTTGCCAAAGAGAATTTGAGCAAAGCTTACAACAAATACGCACTTGATTTAGCGGCCAAAGGAAAAGAGCAGGAAGCAGAGTCGCTCTTGCAAAAAGCGATGAATCTGCAAAACTCAATCCGAAATGCGACCATTAAATGGATGACCATGCATAACTACGCTTCGTTTTTACGCAAAAGCAGCCGTGATTCCGAAGCAGCGAAAATTGAGGCTGAAGCCAAGAAATTTGCGCCCAAAGAAGCCAATTAATCAGGTTGTCAAATATCAGTATTTTCCCCGGTCTCTTTTCGGCTGTTTTTTGGGATACTCGCGGTTCAGTTCAGGATAGGCAAGCTAATCTGAACTGATTTACCAGAGTAACTCAGGCAGACCCCGGATTTTTCACCGGGGTCTAAAGGACCGTGGATGAAATTCAGCAACTCTTATGCCGCCGTCTTCATATCATTATTACTGGCGAACCCGGCTCTGAAAGCCGGTGCGCAGGATGCTTTCGACTCCACCTGTGAATACACGGGCACTCAGACTCAGACTTACACCGGCGACAGTTTCGATTCAGGCGATGCCCCGCAACTGCAGGGTGAAACATTCGGGACAGTCGGAGAGAAGGATGATTACGAGATCTCAAACGGCGACATACGCCTCAGAAGCCTGCTGATTAAACCGGTGAATTGCTCTGAGCCGGAAGTTCCCGGCATGTTTCCACCCATGCCGCAGGTAGTCAGTTTACCTGAGGATACTCAAGATCCCGATATTTTTGAGCCTAAGAATCAGGATAAGAAAGCCGGAAAATATTTCGACAGGGCGCGAAAATTTGCGTCTCACGGTCATCTGACCCTTGCGGCCAAAGAGTTTGACGGAGCGATGAAAAAGTCTTCGGATGAACAAGGCATGATTGAGCGCATCAGCACTGAGCTGAGCAAGCTGGCAACTAATGAAAAGAAAAGCAGACTTAGAGCCGACCTGCTGCGTCTTGCCTTATTTTATGATTCGTCGAACAAAGAAATCTCCAGCTTGCTAAATCATGAATTGCTTGAGCAAGACCAGGATCCTTACAATTTAGACTTTCGTATTTCGCTTGCTGAAAATTTCGAAAATCAAGCCGATTACCAACTGGCAGCAGCCGAATGGCAGGCTGTCGTAAAAATCAAAAACTCCTGCGAAAACCGCTCTAGACTTGCCAATGCCCTTATTGAAGCCGGAAGCGACCGGCAGGCAATTGTCGAGCTGCGCAAAATCGTCAATAGCAATTGGCCGGACGCAAACAAGCTAAAGCTCTCGACTGCTCATTGTCTTTTGGCGAAGCTTTTTCTGGAAAATTCTCGTTATTTCGCAGCCAGAGCAGCAACAGAAACTCGCTTTATCTTGCTTGAGAATGCAAGCATGGATGCGCGGCGAGCAGTCACGCTGAATCCGCGAAATAAGGAGGCAGTCAACCTTCTGATTAGATGCGCCAGTGAAGCTGTGAATAACATGCCCCACGAAGCCAACAACCACATGATGCTGGCTGCAGGACATTTAATAAAGGGCGACCTCGGCAGGGCAGAAGTGGAATACAACGAATGCAAGCGTTGCTCACCGGATGACCAGCGCCTCTCTGCCGCACAAATCGTTTTTCAAACAGCCTCAGCCGACCCATCCGTTCTGCTGAGCGGAAAACTAAAAGACAGCATCGCCCGGGTTCAAGAACTGCTGGATCAAGAACCAAAAAACGACCAGCTCTGGCGATTCCTGGGGCGACTTTTTGAACAATCGCAAGACCCGGACCGCGCTCGGTCCTGTTTTAAACATGCAGACGCCATTTATTGGAGCGACCCGAACTCGCTATAAGAACACTGCCGCAAGGATAGCCCCTCAGTTCCCTGAAGAGGGCACCGGCTTTACCCCAGTTACCTCAAAGTCCGCCCGTGGAATACTTTATTGCGTGGCTCCAAGCTTGAGGTCTGATTTTGATTTACGAAATAGAGCGCATGTACATCGCTACTCCCTGCGCGGCTGACTGGGACGAAATGGACGGCGACGAACGCCAGCGACTTTGCGGTCTTTGCCGGAAAAACGTATATAACGCTTCTGAAATGAGCCGAAAAGAGCTCAATGAGTTAATAATCAAAACCGAAGGAAAGTTTTGCGCTCAAATATACCGAAGGTCGGACGGCACAATAATTACCGACGACTGTCCAAAGGGGCTTCGCCGAGTTCGAAACGCAGCTCGTAAGGCTCTCAAATGGACAGCCGCAATATCAGCCTTACTGTTGGCCTCCTTGCCCGCGCTTGCTCAGTCCGCAAAGGATGAGCCGAGCAAGAAAAAAGACGGAAAGGGCAAAACAACGATTCTAATGGACACAACTTGCTCCAGTTCCGATAAGAAGTCACCTTCAGATCAGCCCAGGTTGGTAAAAGGTGAAATGGTTGCAGCACCGCCTGCGGTTATGAGAGGAAAAGTAGCGGTTTCGCGAGCTCCAAGTCCACAGGTTAGCGCCTACATCGAATCAAGCATTCAGCAAATAAACGCACAATGGTTGAAGGAGGAGGGCGGCAAAGCAGGTCCGATAATGTTGATAACATTGACAGCCGAGGGGAAGCTGGCCGGTAGCAGTATCAGCGTTAGTTCCGGCGATCTGCTAGTCGACACAAAAGCATTGAATATGCTGCGCAATATGAAATTTTCCGCTCCTACACAGGCTGCCGACTATTCAAACCTTAGGGTAGATTTACACACGGTTCATTCCAAAAATCAAGAGAAAGGCAAATAGAGGTATGCGTAGATGTCGATTGAGATAGAACAAATTTTCATAGCCTCTCCCTGCTCGGTGGGCTGGGAGAATATGACCGGGGATGAACGCGTCCGTTTTTGTGGAGTTTGCAGTAAGAACGTTTATAACACTTCCAAAATGACTTCAAATGAACTGCGCGCCTTAATTCAGGATACTGAAGGAAAATTTTGTGCCCGCATCTATCGGCGCTCTGACGGAACCATTCTCACTGACGACTGTCCCATTGGTCTTCGCCGGCTGCGCAATGCAGCCAGAAAGACTTTGAACTTTGCCGCAACTTTTGCAGCTTTTCTGCTTACAGCTTTGCCGGCCTTTGCTCAAAACACAAACGCCGGATCAAAATCTGAAGCCGACGTCAAAAACAAAAAAACTTTTTTTATTGATTCATCTTGCTCCTCAAAAAACAGTTCAAAAACACAGCCTGCTCGCGATTTCATTGAAGGCAGAGTCAGAGCCAGGAAAGACATTGAAATATACGACGGCGGCATCGGAGCAACACCACCGGCCGTGAAAGCTTTACAAGACAGTCATTACAGAGAAAGCACAATCAAAAAGATAAATGATGAATGGAGGCTTCAAGCAGGCGCAAAAGCTGGTCCCATCGTAAATGCAGAGATAGGCAAAGGCGGAATTATATTGAGCGCGAAAATTAGCAGGAGCTCCGGAGATCTTGTGCTTGATACCAAAGCACTTGAGTTAATCAAGAAACTCAAATACGAAAATCCACCTGCCGAGCGCACAAAAATTGAAATAGATCTTCAGACTGTTTACTCAAAAACCGACAAAACCCGGAAATAGGACTGATTTTGATGACAAAAGAAATAGACAAGTTTTATATCGCAACTCCCTGTGCGATGAATTGGGATGAACTCGAGGGCGACGAAAGAGTTCGTTTTTGCGGAGGCTGTCAAAAAAATGTATACAACTGCTCGGAACTCAGCTCTAAAGAACTGAGTGATTTGATAATTCAAACCGAAGGAAAATTTTGCGGTCGTATATTTCGACGACAGGACGGCACCATAATTACGGACGACTGCCCGCTAGCATTGCGCCGGGTCCGCAACGCAGCGCGAAAAACACTTAAGTGGGCAGCAGCGATAGCGAGTCTGCTGCTTGCAAATATTCCAGCATTCTCTCAAAGCCCCAGCTCCAAAGCGGCCAAACCGCAGCAAAGCAAAAAAACAGTGATCATGGATTCAGCTTGCAGCAAAACAGCAACGCCACCGGCTCAGACGCCCAAATTCAATAGCATTCCTGGTGGAGCAGCCGGAGGACTGACAGCCGGACCGCCACCAGATACCCCTGAACAGCTCTTATACAAAGAATCGATGATAAGCCAAGTCAACAAGCAATGGCGAGAACTCATGCCCGGAACTCCCGGACCGTTTATTCGAGTAGGACTGAACCCTGAGGGCAAAGTGAATGTAGTCTTCCTTTCGGTCAGTTCGGGATCAAGATCAATCGACGATAAAGCCATCTCAATGGTTGAGAAAATGAAGTTCCCAGCTCCACCCAAAAACGGATTCGGCATCGCAGCTGATGTGGATTTACATTCGGTTCAATCTCAACTGAATAAAAGCAAGAACAAGAACTGAGCCGATAACCGCTAAGAGATAGAGCCCGACCATAATCCGGTCGGGCTCCTCTGCTTTAACTACCTCAATCCGCTTACTTGCTCAAGACACCTTCGCGGCGCATGCGAATTAGATTGAGAGCTGAACCGGCTTTGAACCATTCAATTTGTTCGTGAGTCAGACTGTGCTTCAGACTGATTGTATCTTCACTGCCATCGGCGTGCTTCAACTTCGCTTCCACATTCTGACCGGGCTTGAGTTGATTCAAGCCGATCAAAGTTACACGATCTTTCTCCTGGATTTTGTTGTAATCATCAGGATTTTCGAAAGTGAAAGGCAGAATGCCCTGCTTCTTCAAGTTAGTTTCGTGAATTCGAGCGAAGCTGCGTACAATAACAGCCTTGCAACCAAGATATCTCGGCGACATAGCGGCGTGTTCGCGACTGGAGCCTTCACCGTAGTTTTGATCGCCGACGGCTATCCAACCAAGACCATTCTTCTTGTAGTCGCGGGCAACTTGCGGATATGTGCCGGTGCTGCCGTCAAGAACATTCAGACCTTCACCGTTCTTGTGGGTAAAGGCGTTGAGTGCTCCGGTGAACATGTTGTCGCTGATTCGATCAATATGTCCGCGGAAGCGCAACCATTTTCCGGCCGGCGAAATATGATCTGTGGTGCACTTTCCTTCGGCTTTCATGAGAACGGCAAGTTCTGTATAGTCCTTACCGTCCCAGGCTTTAAAAGGTTCAAGCAAAGCCAATCTTTCACTTGCAGGATTGACGCTGACTTCAACTTTGCTGCCGTCGGCCGGTGCTTGAATGAATCCTTCAAGACGGCTGATAAATCCCTTGGCCGGAATTTCAGGTGCCACCGCCGGTGCTTCCAGTTTAATTTCGCCTTTATCGGTTTTGATGCTATCAGTCAAAGGATTGAACGAAAGCTTTCCGGCAAGTGCAAAAGCAATTACCAGTTCAGGGCTGGTGATAAAGGACAGTGTTTCGGGATTGCCATCGTTACGAGCACTGAAGTTGCGGTTGAAAGACGAAACAATTGAGTTTTTGTCGCCGGTTTTGATATCGTCACGCTTCCATTGACCAATACAGGGTCCGCAAGCATTAGCCAGAACAGTAGCTCCGATTGCTTCAAGAGCTTCCATCTGACCGTCGCGCTTAATAGTCTCGTAAATCTGGTCTGAGCCGGGAGAGACCATCAGTCCCATTTTAGCCTTGATACCGGCTTTAGCAGCTTGTTTAGCCAGGTCTGCAGCGCGTCCCATATCTTCATAAGAAGAGTTTGTGCAGCTGCCAATCAAACCGTATTTCAACTCATCCGGATAGCCATTTTCTTTTACATCTTTGGCCATCTGGGAAATAGGTCTTGCCAGGTCGGGGCTGTGCGGACCGACTACATGCGGTTCAAGCGTATCGAGATCTATATGGACTACTTGATCGAAATACTTCTCCGGATTTTGTTCGACTTCCGAATCAGCCACCAGGTAATCTTTGTGATCCTGAGCAAGTTTAGCGATATCAGCGCGATCCGTTGCCTGAAGATAAGTGACCATGCGCTCGTCGAAGGGGAAGACGGAAGTGGTGGCACCAAGCTCGGCACCCATGTTGGTGATCGTAGCTTTCCCTGTGCAACTGATTGATCTGGTGCCCGGTCCGAAGTATTCAATAATAGCGTTGGTTCCGCCCTTAACCGTCAGCAATCCTGCCAGCTTGAGAATTACATCCTTGGGTGCCGTCCAACCTTTGAGGCTGCCTGTCAGCTTAACACCGATGAGCTTAGGCCACTTCAAGCCCCAACCTTCGCCGGCCATCACATCTACAGCGTCGGCGCCACCGACGCCGATAGCCAGCATCCCCAGACCGCCTGCGTTGGGGGTGTGCGAATCGGTACCGATCATGAGTGTGCCGGGACATGCGTAATTTTCCAGAACAACCTGGTGAATGATGCCCGAGCCCGGTTTCCAGAAACCGATGCCGTGTCTGGCACTTGCAGTGCGCAGAAACTCATAGACTTCTTTGTTTTCATCTAGAGCAACTTTCATGTCTTCAGCTGCGCCGCGACGAGCTTGAATCAAGTGATCGCAATGAACAGTCGAAGGAACTGCAACTGTTTTGAATCCACCTTGAATGAACTGCAATAAAGCCATTTGAGCTGTTGCGTCTTGCATGGCTACGCGATCGGGCTTGAGCATAACCACTGATTCGCCACGAACCGGCTTCTCATTTGTGTCATCAAGATGAGCATACAAAATCTTTTCAGCCAGGGTGAGTCCACGCCCGAGTGACTTCCGCGCCTTCTCTAGTTTTGACGGCGCGCTTTCATAAAGCTTCTTGATATCCTCAAGTTTCAACTGGCTCATCTTACTCTCCTGGAACGGTACAAAAAGATTTTCGCCGAGTTAGCGGCGATCAGCTCGAATTTTCTACTTCTATTTATATCCGCTTAGAGAAAGCCAATTACAAACAGCAGACAAAGCCCTGAATCCCCGCCCCTTCTTGACATCAAACACTCACTCTAGCCCGGCAGCGCCGGCTTCCAGCCGGCTTCTCAGACCATCCTCACTATTTTCCTTTTCAGTGCCGTTTGGAAGGTCGCGGTCGAAGAGCAGGCGCGGAGCTTGTTTTAACTTGAGAAGAAAGAAAGGCGAGTGCGCGATTCAGAAGCGGATCATCGGCTCCCAATTTATCTTCAAGCAGGATATCGGGAGCGACGCCCTTACCTTCTAAACGCAAGCCATCGAGCTTTATGTCCAAGACCGCCAGATAAAGAATCGCATTCTTAGTTAGCGGATTGAACTGCCCTGCTACGACAAAACCTGCAGTTGGCACCCCGATCAACGTAGCACGATGACTGCGCTTCAAACCATATGCCAGCAGTTCTTTGCCGCTGCGAACACCGCCGTTCACAAGCGCAACCAGAGGCTTATCGTAATAAGAACGTTCAAATCTGTATTCGCCACGTCCATAAGTTCGAATGTCCGGAAATGCAGATTTAGGTCGAAAGAAAATATCCAGATCATCCAAAGAAGCGCCGCCATAACCATCTCTCAGATCGAGAATCAGAGCGTCTGTGCCAGAAAATTTCTCTGAAATTGCAGCTTCCAGAGCATCATGACTGCCATTGCCGCCGCTCCAGAAATGCAGATAGCCTATACGCTTTCCGTTTTTCTCGATCACACGCGCACTTCGTTCGGTCGCAGTAACATAGCCTTCAAGAAAGTCTTGCTTCTTGGGCGTAATTTTCAGCTCAATGATTTTGCCGCCTCTTTCAACTGCCACTGCAGTTACTTTTCCGGATCGCTGAAACCAGTCGGCATATCCGGAAAAAGCCTTGCGATCTACGCTAAGAATCTTGTCGCCTCTCTTAAATCCGGCAAGAGCAGCCGGACTGGCATCTAAAACATAGCGAACTTGATTTGAGTCTGCCTGCGCACCGCCGACACCCAATCCGGTGAAATCTGCATCGTTCTTATGTGGATCTTTCTCGTCTTTATTGAACGATCCGAACAAACTGCGCATGAAGTAAAAGGCTTCGTCATTAGGAGTCAAAAACTGGGTGTGGCTTGTATGCAGGATAGCCAGCAACTCGTTTGCTTTTTTCGAAAATTGAAGCAGATTTCTCTGGCTTAGCAAAACCGGTTTGTAAACAGCAAATGCCGGATTCCAGGTTTTCTCGACAATAGCCTTGTCAAAATACTTGCTGCTCACGAGCTCATTCAACTTCATTGTGAGTTCGTTTGCAGCAGCTTCAGTCAAACTAAAATCAATCTTTGTGTTGTCCGTAGAATTGGTTTTGGAGTCACTGTTTGCATCCGAGCCGCCTTTGAGCTCTTGTTCGGAAAACGCGGCTTGCGATACCGAGCATAGCATCGTCGCAAGAGCGGTCAGTGCAGAGCCGAATTTAGCCTGGAAAAACAGGCGTTTTTTTCCTGAACAGCTCATCTTTCAAATGCGCTCCGAATTCCTGAGGTCCTGATAATAGCAGATAAGAACGGTCAACTAGACCAGAGACTTTTGCAGAGTGACGCATGGCGTCCCCCCTACAGATGCCCTGCGCGATTGCTTGCATTTTCAAAATGAGGAAGTTTTGCGGGGTTGATTGGAGTAAAAGACGCTCTAATTTGCTAAGCTATTGCCTTGGCAAGCTGGCTGGTGATTTCTATGGCAAAACGCAGTCCCTGGGTGTATATCCCAACTCTATACTTTGCGGAGGGGCTTCCTTACACCGTCGTGATGATGATGTCGGCGGTTTATTTTAAGGACCTCGGTGCAAGCAATGTGCTTATCGGTTTGACAAGCGCTCTGCAATTGCCCTGGATGCTCAAATTTGCCTGGGCTCCACTAATTGATTTTTTCGGACGAAAGAAACACTGGATTGTGGTGGCACAGGTGGTGCTCACCATTCTTTTTATTGCACTTGCACTGAGCAGCATCTCGACAGACCCGGTCAATTTCGGTATTGCTGTCCTGGCTATAACAGCCCTGGCTTCTGCAACGCATGATGCATCAATCGACGGTTATTATCTGGAAGCACTGGAACCTTCACAGCAAGCGCTTTTTGTCGGCGTTCGCAACACGGCATTTCGCTTATCGATGATCTTCGGAAGCGGTGCCATGGTCTGCCTGGCAGGCTCACTCACAGCCCAAACCGGCAAGAGTTTAGCCTGGATGACGGCCTTTCTGGTTATTGCAGCAGTGATGCTGCTTGGAACAGTTTTACATGCATTCTACTTGCCAAACAAATCGCAGGAGCAACAAGAGGAAGTCCCGCAGGCAGCAGCCCTGGCTCTTGCTCTTGCCGATTCAAAAGCAAGCAACGGTCGCGATGACGCAGCCGCAAACAACGGCAGCAACAACGGCGTCAACGGCAGCAGCACAAGTTCTCGCACACAGCATCCACCTCGCAATTATTTAAACGCGATCCTCTCCTACTTTGCACAACCGGGCGCAATTGCAATTGTTTTCTACATATTGCTTTTTCGTCTCGGCGATGCCATGGTCATGAAAATGATTCCGCCCTTCTTGCAAGATCCAATAGCCAAAGGCGGAATGAATCTTTCAGTGCAAACAGTCGGTCAGATCTACGGCACTGTTGGTGTCGGATTCCTTTTGTTAGGAGGAATCGTAGGCGGATATCTTGTAAGCAAGCAAGGCTTAAAGCGCTGGTTCTGGCCGGCAACGCTTGTAATGAACGGCACCATAGTTTTGTACTGGCTGCTGGCTGTTTTCCATCCCCAATCCATATTATGGATTTATGTAGTCAACTCTCTTGAACAATTCGGCTATGGTTTCGGCATGGCGGCTTACACAGTATTCCTGCTCAGTACGGTCAGCCAGGAATACAAGGCAGCGCATTACGCCGTCGCCACGGCCTTGATGGCTCTTGGCTTGATGGTACCGGGCATGGCCAGCGGTTACGTATATGAAGCAATTGGTTATGCTAACTTCTTCCTCCTGAGCTTCTTAATTACCGTACCTGGTATGATTTCCATTTGTTTCCTACCAGTCTGGAAAAAGGAAACCAAAGCCGCAGTCTCGTGAGGTAGCTTCGTGCGTTACAGGAAGATTGGCAAATGGGGTATTAAAGTCAGCGAAATCAGCATTGGCAGCTGGCTGACTTACGGTGGACACGTTGATGAAATCAACTCCATCGAGCAGATTTTTTATGCTTACGAGAAAGGCATAAATTTCATTGATACTGCAAATGTCTACGCACAGGGCAAGTCTGAAGAGGTGGTCGGCAAAGCGGTGAAATCATTGCGCCGCGAATCGCTCGTGCTTGCAACCAAGGTTTTTTTTCGAAATGGGCAGCGGTCCTAACGACAGAGGACTTTCACGCAAGCATGTAATGGAACAATGTCATGCCAGCCTCAAACGCCTCGATACTGATTATATCGACATTTATCAATGCCATCGTTATGACCCGGGAACACCACTTGAAGAGCTGGTGATGACCATGGACATCCTGACCAGACAGGGAAAAATACTTTACTGGGGTGTCAGTGAGTGGCCGGCCGACAAAATTATTGAAGTGAGCGAACTGTCGCGCAAAATGAACGCCGCGCCGCCGATTTCAAATCAACCCTGCTATCACATGTTTGCCCGCAACATCGAACCGGAAATTCTGCCGGCCTCCGAAAAATACGGCATGGGTCAGCTTGTTTACTCTCCGCTGGCTCAGGGCGCTCTCACCGGCAAGTACAAACCGGGAGAACCGCATCCGGAAGGCTCTCGAGCCCGTTTGGAAAAGGAAGGTCACTGGCTGCGCGGCGATTTGCTGTCGGACGAAACACTCTACAAAGTTCAAGAGTTGATCCCGATTGCCAATGATCTCGGTATTTCAATGCCGGTGCTGGCACTGGCCTGGTGCTTACGGCTGCCCAGCGTTTCAAGCGTAATCATCGGCGCCACAAGCACAAAACAAATCGAAGAGAACATAAAAGCCAGCGGCGTCGCGCTGCCGGCCTCCGCCCTTGAGCGCATCGAAAAAGTTCTTCATGGCTCTCCCGTAAAACCCTAAAGGGCTCTCGCGTAAATCTCTAAATTGCTCCGTTCTCACCATATCAAGAGATCTCAAGCCAGATAGAGCTCCGACCAAGACCCCGACAGTCCTCTCCGCCGCCCCGGTGAACGGTCGGCAGCCAGCCCCACCGACAACCGGGCACATCCGCCGGGGGCGGCCGTCAATACTGCTATGATTAGGTAGGTCTATAGTCCGGCACGGGCGGGAGAATTCCGAATGTTTATAAAAAACAGAGTCCTGGCTCTTGGAGCCGCTGTTTCACTGTCTCTGGTGCTTGGCTACATCAGCGCAGCGACTGCATCCAAAGGGGGAGACAAGGTGGAATCCGATCCCAACGCCAATACACTTAATTCCGCAGGCATTGAAAACGATCAGACTACAGCCCGCTTCGCATCGATACCGAGCAGCGCCGCAAATATAACGGTTGTTGCCGAAAGCGCCAAAGTCCATATCAAGAGGGTGGCTGGCATAAGCGAAATAACAGTTTTCAGTAACTGCCCGCGCAACTGGTGGGTCAAGGGTTCTATGATTCGGCAGGCCGGCTTTGCAGAAGTCAGAAAGGGCACATCTTTGCTGGCCGATGATCTCGGCTCCAGAGCGATCGTGAATGGACACGTTTATCTCTTCCCACCCGGTCCGATGAAAGGGCTGAGCATGGGTCCAAGCGGCGTGACAGTAGGCGGACAGGCGATTGAGCCATTGAAGGGCTCAGACATTCCTTGTAACTGCAGCGGTGAAGATCTGCTGGTCATCAATGTACCTCAGAGTTATACAGGCGATTTAAAAATCGGCAGCGGCGGCAAAT
This sequence comes from Candidatus Obscuribacterales bacterium, assembly GCA_019748395.1. Taxonomy (GTDB): domain Bacteria; phylum Cyanobacteriota; class Vampirovibrionia; order Obscuribacterales; family Obscuribacteraceae; genus JAIEPM01. The sequence continues at coordinate 26,803 of JAIEPM010000047.1, read as the reverse complement.
CCGTAATTGCATTGGACACATGGAAAGACGGTGCAGTCGAATGCACCATGCTGGGCAGCAGTTCACTGACAAGCGGCAAGCTTGAATCTCTGGCCAAAGCAGCTTTTGACAACAGAGGACAGGGTGCGGCTGAAATAAGCGAACTGGACGCCAAGATCTTTGTTGCCAGCATCAGAGGACAGGGCAATGCTGCTATCCGAGTCAAAAAAGGCAAGGCTGAAATGAGCAATGCCACGGTGGAAGGCAATGGTACTATTGAGCTGCACGGCAATTTCAAGAAGTTGCAGCAGCTAGTAGACGGCACCGGCAAAATAGAGGTGAAGCCCTAAATGTTCTTTAGCGGTGAGCAGGACAAGTGGCTCGTTCTTGCACTGAGCGCGGCTTTGCTCTCTACAGGCACGGCTTATGCAGATGACCCGTCGGCAGCAAACAGCAGCGGAACATCGGCAGCAGCGCAAAGCGGCAGCAGCGGATCTTCAAGTTCAAACGAGACAGCCGCAGGCTCTCCAGCTGCTTCTCCCGAGCAAAGCAAAAACAGTCCGGGTGAATCTACTGAAACGGCAGTCTCGCCAACACATAACGAAACTCCCCCCAAAGAAGCTGTTCATGAAAAAGTGAATAAAGAGCCTGAGCTGCACAAAAGCAGTTCAGAATTGCCGAAAGAAACAGCAAAAGCAGCACCGCCGGCTCATCCAGCCGCGCAGCCGATAAAGCTCTACGGAAGAATCGAACAGCTTTCAAGCGGCGTCGGAGCGAAGCTGCCACTAAAGATGGTGGCAATGACACCGATTCGCGACAGCAGTTTAGACAGCAAGCTGAAGTCCTCTGCGAGTATAGAAGCCGGAAAGGCTGTTGTTCAGTCTTACCCTGTCGACTATCGCGGCTCATGGTCCGGCACGATGAACTTATGGTCGGCCAATTTCGACAAGAGCTATTTTGAATTCGACCGTGCCGAAGCCGAAAAAGAAATGCGCTGGATGAGACCCGGAAACAAGGGTCAGGTGACTGTAAATTTCTATCAAACGGCCAACAACCGCGTTGCAGCGCAACCATGCGAAGTTTTCTTCACGGCAATGGATAGCGCCGCAGATCAAATGAAGATCATGCAGGGAACACCAATGGGAGCGATGTTCGGCGGCGCCAACAACTCCATGCTCGCAAACATGCAGGTTCCGGTAACTTACTCTCTGCATCTGGGAGCCCCGATTGGTGCCAATACAATCGGCATAACCGGAAACCAGATAAGCAATACGCTCATGAAAAATGAGTTGAAAGAACTCACAAAAGGAGTGCTTGAGCAAGAGGTTGTAACCCGGGATACCGACAGAAACCCCAGTACAGGCAAAACCCAAACAGGCTATTCTGAAAGCGTTTTGCGATTTACCAAAATAAGCAACAATCAACTTTACTTACAAGCAGCTTTCGTTTACTACCGAAACGACGGACACTGGCAAACGAAATATATTTTGTATGGAACACTTGACAGATCCTACGGAAACTCAAGCCCGAGTCCTGCACAAAACCCTTACGGAGCAGCCAATCCCTTCGGCAGCCTGATGCAGGGCGGTGCCAACCCCTATGGCGGAGGCGGCAATAATGGTGCTGGGAATCTACAGCAGCAAATGCAACTAATGCAAAAAATGATGAAACAGTTACAAGGGCAATAAAGCCTGGAGAAGCGATGGAAAAAGAATTAGAGAATTTCGCGGAAGTTGTACTCGACATGATCACTCAGTTGAGCTATCCGGGTTTCGAAGAACGCTCACTGAAATTAGGCTTGCCTGATGCAATCAGTAAATATCACCCAAAAACATACGCACAGGCTCTGAAACACGATAATCCGCTGGTAAAGCTTGCGGCATTGCGCTGGTTTCAGGAAAGACCCGGCATCGCAAAATCACATTTGCGACTGATTCACGAATCACTGAAAGACAGCGACGAATGGGTTCGCCGCGAAACAGTTCATTGTCTGGAAAAAATCGACGGACTTGAGGAAACTGTTCTGGAAGAACTCTGTACCCTAATTTTAGATCCCGATGATGAAGTTCGGAAATCCACAGCAAAGGCTCTCGGCAAACTTGGCGGCAAATCGCAGGTTGTTATAGATGCCCTGCATAAAGCTGCTGAAGATAGCAATCACGAAGTCCGCTGGAAAGCACAGAAAGCACTGCGCAAACTGGGCGCTTATGTGGTCTAAGTTGCGGTGACTAGTTATGAATTGGAGACCTTGCTTGTTCCTTTTCATTGCAATGCTTTCGGCAAGCTCTGCAAGCTCGCAACCTGCAAAGGATGTACATTCAGCAAGCAGTGAAAATGAAAGCAAAAAAGCCGGCGGAACCCATCTTCTCTATGGACGTATTGAAGAACTTCGAGATGAAGCTGGCGCTAAAATTCCAATTAAACTTCAATCCCTGACACCGATCAGAGACGGCAGCCTTGACACGAAGCTTGAAGGAAAGAGCAGTCTGCAATCTTATCCCACTGACTTCAGAGGCACATGGACCGGTGAGCTGACCATTTCATCCTGCAGCTTCGACAAATCGTTCTGGGAATTCGATCCTGCAGAAGCGGATGAACAATCCGAACTTTTAAGAGCAGGCATCCGCGGGCGCTGTTCCGTGACCTTTTACAAGGGCAAAGGCGAGGAAACAGAGTTAGAGCCCTGCTCGGTGATTTTTGCAAAAGTCAGCCAGACTGCAAACGGGCAGCCTGGTCTTCCCTTTTTCTATTCACTTCACCTTGGTGATCTCAGCTCCGGAAGAGGCGTTACGGGCAACGAACTCAGTTGCAAGCTCATGAAAAACAATTTGAAGCAGCTATCAAAAACGGTTCTCGAACAGGAAGTAGTTACTGAAGATTTTGATCGAAATCCAAGAAGCGGAAAAGTCAAAACAGGTTACTCAGAGAATGTTTTGCGCTTTACAAGGCTGGACAGAAATCGTCTTTATTTGCAGGCTGCAACAGTTAGTTATAGAAGCGATGGAAAATTCCAAAATAAAGTTTTACTTTATGGAACCCTGGATCGCTCAAACAGCCTGCATTACAGCAACCAGTGACGAATTGGCAGGCTGGAAATCAGCTAAGCTTCGAAGTTTACGAAACTTGCCTGAGCGTATTTTGTAATGCCGGACGTTATATGCTTGAGAGCCAATCGATTTGGAATTTACGAGGCTCATTCTATGAACGCAGCATATCGCCGTTTTACCAAGCAGCTCCCAATTACAACATTGGCATTGAGCGTCGCGTTTAGCCTGCTACCAGCTAACGCCCAGATTCCGGGAGTTCCCGGCACAGGAAGCTATCCGAACTCCGGAGCTAACACGGCACCGACACCCAGTTCAAACAATCAAATTCTCAGCGGTCAAGTCAAAACAGATATCGCACCGGCTGAAAAAGCCCTGGCAGAAGGCAAATACGCAGATGCCGAAGGCATGTTCAGAGAGTTACTTGTCAACAATCCGCAAGACTTGCAAGCTACTGTAGGTCTGGGTCTGTCACTTGCAAAGCAGTTCAAACTTGATGGCGCCGACGATCTTTTCGACAGAGTTCTCGGACAGGATCCAAACAATGCCCTGGCATTTGCTGGCAAAGCCACAGTCCTATTGAATCGTATGCAGTCATCGGCTGGGACAATTAGAGCCAATCGCGATTCTTATTTGAAGCAAGCCGAACAATATGCCCAGCAAGCTTGCCGCTTGCAACCGGCCGGAGCCGAAGGTCACCTGACGCTGGGTCTGGTTTACAAAGAAGAAGGACAGACTGATCAAGCTGCAAGCGAATTGAGAACTGCAATTCAATTTGATCCAAACCAATCTTATGCTTACTCCGGTCTGGGAACAATCAAGCTAGACCAGAAGAGCCTGGGAGAAGCTGTTGAGAATTTCAAACGCGCCATTGAATTGAACTCAGGCAACTCGCAAGCCCACTTCGGGCTTGGTGCAGCCTATTCGCAGCTCGGTCAGCTTGATGATGCAATCAAAGAATTGAATACATCTTTGTATCAGTTCCCGAACAGCTGGCCCACACGCATGGAGCTTGGAAAAGCTTATGCCAAGCAGGGTAACACTGTCGCTGCCATGAAAGAGTTTCAACTTTCGACATTGATCAAGCCTGAAAACGTCGAGCCTTATCTTGCAATGGCCGACATTCATCAAGAACGCGGCGATAACGAATTAGCGCTTGCAGACTTGCGTTCAGGCTTAACGCAAGCCCCATACAATCTGGACTTGCGCCAGCGTATCGCAGACATAACATTGCGATTGGAAAAGCCGGATGATGCAATCAAAGCCTATAAGACCATTTTACAAATGAGTCCCAATAACCCATCTGCAATCAAGGGACTTTCTCAAGCCCTCTATATGAAGGCTCAAAAGGCCGCAGTTGGCGCCTTACTGGCTTCAAACGATTACGAATCGGCATTGAAAACTCTGGATGATGCCATTCAGTTGAATCCAAATGATATGGAGTTGCGCCTATCAAAAGCAAAGCTCATGTCGCTTTCCGGCACCAAGCCTGATCTTTCAACCATGGGTCAACCAGGCAACGACGGCGAACGTATTGCTTATGCACAAGCCTTGATGGCAAACGGCGAGTTCATCGAAGCCTCAAACATGATGAAAACGGTCCTGATGAATGTCGCAGACGCCAAGCAAACTTTTGCAGTTGCCGACATTGCTTTGATGATGCACGATCTCGATAATGCGCAAGCTGCTTACAATAAGGCACTGACTCTCTCGGGCGCTCCCGAGCGCGGTAAAAGAGGGCTTGATGCGGTAGCGGCAGCCAGAAAAACGGCGCAAGATTCAACAACCGTCGGCAACGAACTCCTGACCAAGAAACAATGGGACGGAGCTGTTGAGCGTTTCCGTCAAGCATTGGCTGCAAATCCGATGCAAGCAGATGCTCACTATGGACTAGGTCAGGCTCTGGAAAAAACTCCCAAGGCCAGCTCGAGCATGCTGCTTGAAGCCGTAGTTCAATACCAAAACTACTTGCTGCTGAAGACCGATCTGACAGCCAAAGATAAAGCCAACCTTGTCAAAAACGTCGACAAACTCACAGACAAGGCAGCCAAGCTGAAGCAGAAAGAAGACAAAACGCGCAAGTAATATAAACCCAGGCGGCGCCTAGCGCTCCCGGCATCATAGACAACAAAATCTAGCGGTAGGGGCTATGCCATGCGTAGCCCCTTTCCTTTTGATATTCCGCTGAAAACAAAGCCATATTTGAGGCTTCCGTTCCCAAGAAAGAAGATCTGGCTTTTGATATTATTAGGCTCATTCCAAACTTCCGTCTGAAAACCAGGCAGCGCTTGCAAAGGACAGCTAAACAGGGAACCGATGGACTCCGGCGGCATAATCATTGCGATACTTGTACTTGCAGCCGTGATATTCGGCTATATAAACTGGCGTTCACGCCAGAAACTGAAGCACTCGAGCGCAAAACTAATTCGCTATGCCAGCACTGCAGCAAATGAAGTCTTAAGCAGCAACTGGGATCACGATGAATATTACACTAGGCTCTATGGTCATGCGGCGCCGGAACTGGCCTCGCATATGTATAAGAACCGCAGCCACTTGAACAAAGTCCTCGATGAGCGAGCCGAGCTTTTGGGTGAGTTCATCGATCTTGAATCATTCGAATTATCCCCGGAGCCCTTTTCATTCATACCGACGCATGTGCTCGAAGTCAAAGCCGTCCTGAGATGCAGCAAAGCTCGAGTTCCAATAATCGTTTTAGTTAACGGCGCCAAGGAAGAACTCACACTTGACGGTATTAAAGTCTTGAAAGCAGACGCAATAAGCGTTCCAGAAAAGAAAAAGGGCAAGAAAAACAAGGCGTAAGTCACATGATGCTTAGCCCAGGCGACATTCTGCTAAACAAATACCGCATCGTCAAAGTTCTCGGCGAAGGCGGCATGGGCACAGTTTATCTTGCCCGGCAAATTGATTTAGACCGCGATGTTGCAATAAAGGTACTTCGCAACTCGGTAGATCCAGATGCAATGGCTCGCTTTCAGCGCGAAGCAAAAATACTCTCAGGACTGGAGCACATTTCCATACCGTCCTTTTATCAGTTTGGAAACTGTCCTCAAAGTGCTAATCAGGCAAATCTACCATTCTTTGTCATGGAATTGGTCTCCGGTTCCACCTTGCTTTCGGCTGTTCAAAGCGCCGGAAAATTCGAAGCTCAAAAGGCAATAGATATAGCAAGACAAATCTGCCAGTCCATGAGCGTGGCTCACAAAGCCGGAGTAATTCACAGAGATCTCGGACCGGCAAACATCATGCTCTGCGAGAAGAATCAAATAAAAGTCATGGATTTTGGGCTCAGTTCAATTCAAAGCAGCGATCAGAAACTCACAAACACCGGCACTTTAATGGGCAGCCCGTTATATATGAGCCCTGAACAATGCCGGGGAGACAAAGCAGATGAGCGCTCCGACATATACTCACTTAGCTGCTTACTCTACTTTATGCTGACAGGAGAGCCACCATTCAAAGCCGATTCGCCAATCGCTATACTGCGCATGCATACGCACGAGGAAGCGACACCGATACTGAGGAAATTGGAAAGCTCCGAAAAAAACAAAGCCCTGAGCGAGGTCGTAAAAATCGGCATGAGCAAGTACGCGAAGAATCGCTTTCAAACGATGCTCGATTTTGACGCCGCTCTGGAAGCAGTAGAGAACAATGAAAAAATCGCATTCCGCTCAGCAAAGGAAGCCAACGCAAAATCGATTTCAAAAAGAACCGGCCTAGTGCTTATAGCTGCAAGCGTCCTGATTTCGACTTGTCTTTTCAAACTGCAAGACAAAAACGACGGCGCTAAAGTTGAAAAGCTCAATAACAACTACGTGAAAAATGTCATTTACACGGCAGAACAGGCTGCGCGAAAGGAAGACTTCACTCAGCTCAAGAAATCCCTAATGCAGCTCGACAATAGAATTAAAAATGAGCAAGCAGAACAGCAAATTAAGTACTACCGCTTATTGTCTCGTTTGCAAATTGAGGAAAATAATCAGGACGGCGCCAGACTCAGCCTGGAGAAGGCTTTGCTACTCTTAGCCAAACACAAACAAAATCCTGGAATCACGGCATCGGTCAAAGGAGAGCTGGCCGAATTACTATGTGCCAGATGCGTTGACTTAAAAGATGAAGAAATAAACAAAGAGCTCCTACGTGCTAGAAAACTCTTAGAAGAGGCCTATGTCAGTTACGAACTCAGTCTGCTAAAACATCTTGGTGGTGAAAGTTATCACCTCTGCCGACTGCTTGCTCTCGACGCTGCTCTGGACGACAAGCAAGCAGCAAACAGACACAAACAAATCTTGGAGAAATTAATAAGCACACTCGACAGTTCGGATACCCCCTTAGAGAACCTGACAAAAAGACTATTGCAACATGGGGCACAGTGTTTTGAGTGGGGCCGCATTTCCGCCACATCGGAACTGCTAAATCAAGCAGCCGAATTGAACGAGAAATTATTGAATGGTGATCTTAAGCTAAGACATCGAAAGGAAATAGCTATGGCAAGGTATGTTCTGGCTTTATCCGGATATGACAAAATGGAAGCCGACCACCAATACGCTGTGCAAGGTGATTATCTAAGAAGCTCGAACCCCGTTAGAAAGTACTATGCGGGCGTAATTCGGCGTCTTGCCGACGCAGGCAAATTACCCAATGCAGATTTTGTAGCCGCTGATTATGCAAAGCGTTTGAAGTCCGAAAAAATTGACGATCCCGAGCTTATGAAAACACTGGGTGAAATAATTAGCAAACCAAAAGAGTCGCTCAGCACAGGCAAAAAATTATCCTACTCCGCGGCACAATCTATTCGGTTCGATCAAGCACCTCGTCGAAATACTCATTATGACCATCGGCGTGCTTGATAAAGCTGCGAACATTTACGGTCGCCCAGTCAGGCTCTTGTCCGGCCGCACGCCTGCCTGTGTCTATCTCCATGAAATTTGAAAACTTCGGCGTAGTAAAGGTAACAAGCAACCTATCGCCGGTTCGTTTATCCTGCATGAGTTTTGCATCGCGCTGAATATAGGCCTCGGCTTCTGCGGTGACGCTTTGCTCATTCGGCATATGACTGAGTACGGCACTGACTTTAACCTTGCCGTGTTCACCTTGCGCCAGAATCAGCTTTTTCACATAAGGGACACCAATATCGGAGAACTGAACGTAGGTACCTTTCAACATTGTCAAGTCGTAAGCGGCAGCGGTAAGCGGGGTTAAGCTTGCTATTAGAAGAGCAGCTAAGAGCAGATTTTTCCACATATGGCTGGTTTTCCCTTTTGAAATAAGTCTCGAGATATTATCTCATCACTGATTGGTGGTTTTCTTAGAACTAGCGATCTTGCATGGATCGCTGGGGAAATCATGGCCACGCATGGCGTGGCCCCTACCATCGAATCAAAATGGACGGGACATCAGAATTTGATGGACAGGAAATTAGAAATTGAAGGGTACGCATGGAGTGGAGTGGAGCATAGCGTCGATCAAGAGTGGAGGGAACTCAGTCTGAAACCGAAGCTGACGGACTCAGAGGTCATCGCAGCAGGCAAGATGTGAGTTTGCACTTTTAGCTGCATTTGACTGAGAAGTAAATTTAAGAGGAAGCCCGACTCCTCGGCGAATGCTTTTTGATCGACCGTGTATATTCCTCGAAAACTTCCATCGGCAACAAAGCCAAGAGCAAAGGGCGACTGGCTCTTTGGATTCAAGAGGTTAAAGCAAGCCGTTGCCTTTGTCGAAGCCAGATGCGCAAGCATCGTTTCAGCGTATGCCAGATTGTTCACTTGAGCTTGAGGCTGGTCTACATAGCCCAGAAAAAGTGCAGATAATGAAAGCACAACCCCATGAGGCAGCTCGTACATTTCCATATTTGCGTCCACATCCGGAGTCGAAATATCATCGAGCATTTTCCTGATTTCTACACCGGTAGAACAGGCGTCGGCTGGAGTTTTTGCGGTATAAATGCTGCCGACTACTCTGCCGTTCAAGAAAATCAGAGCAGATCGAGACAATGTACTCTGACAGTAAATTTTTATACAGCCGGTAAAATTAGTTTCTTCAAGTGTCGAAAAGATCTCTGTGGCGGAATTCTCGTTAAGCTTACTAATGATCGGCGGCGCACCGATTGGCGGCATGATGATATCGACAGCGCGCCTGAATACAGTCGCATCCGAGTGAGCTTCAGTCCATACTACAAAAGCATTTTCTTGCTCGCTGGCAGTGCTGTTTTGGACCCTGGCTGAAGTTCCCAGCGTAAACGCAAAGGTCATTAGAGCGCGATTTCCGTTCATGCAAACAAAGGTGCTGGGTACAAAACGTCCGATATCCAGAGGGCTTGCGCTGGGCAGAAATCCTTTGATACCACTTTTAACAATTGTAATGGCATAGCCCCCCGGCTCCGGGGAGTCGATTCGACACCAGAGACACTGTCCAGGCTTGTGATTGGCTGCTTGACTCATGGAAATATATTAGCATTTCTGAACTCTCAGCTTTTAGAGAAGAGTATTTTTTGGGAGCTAAAAGTCCTGAACATAAGCAAAATTCACATGACAAGCCGCAGCTTGCTAACGCCGTGAATAATGTAGAATCTCTTGGCGGCGGATCTGCGGATTTACCAATGCGCCCAATCGTCTTTATCTTCTTCTTCCTTTCAGGATTCAGCGCGCTTGTTTTTGAACAGGTCTGGCTTCGCGAGTTGGCGCTGATACTGGGAAACACGGCGCAGGCTACAGCCACCGTCTTAGCCGTTTTTCTGGGTGGGCTGGCCGCGGGGTCCTATTTTGCAGGCAAGCAAATCAAAAGCAAAGAAACCAATTCTCTGAAGTTTTATGGTCTTCTGGAAATTTCTGTTGCCTTGTTTGCTTTTACAGCAAGCTCCGCGCTCGGTTTAGCAACTGAAACTTATGTTTGGCTGGTTCGGCATCTCAATTTTGGAATAGCCGGGATTGAAGCAATCAGGCTATTGATCTCAGTGGCAATTTTGCTGATACCTTCGCTTCTCATGGGTGCCAGTTTGCCGGTCATGCTTTGTTATCTTGAGAAACATTCGTTATCGACAAAATTGTTCAGCTATTTGTACGGCGTCAACACTCTGGGAGCAGCTACAGGGAGTGCCTATGCGTGTTTCATAGGGTTCACTTATCTGGGCGTAAAAGAGACTCTCCTCTCGGCTTCCGCAATAAACCTGGCAATCGGCGGCATGTCGATGTATTTGTCTACCCAAGAAAAATCCAGGCTAGAGACCACGGAAGAAACAGCAAATCAACCTGATCATGTACTTAGAGCAGAGCCTTCAGAGCTGGCGGTGAGCAGCAATAGCAGTGCTAAAAACAGTCAATCCTTCTCCTTGTACAAATTGGGCTGCATTGCGTTTCTTTCGGGATATACGGCATTGAGCTTTGAGCTGCTGTGGACCAGCATCTTACGTTGCTATGTGGCATCGCTCACTTATGCTTTCACGCTAATGATATGCCTGTTCTTACTAGGTCTTGCTTTCGGCAGCTTCTTACATAAACAGAAAGTGCTTAGAAAAGGACACCTTCAAGAGTGTCCATTCCTTGACTTCGCTTTGATGCAATACTGTGCTGCCGCATTCTGCGCCCTCAGCCTGGCAATCTTCCCCCATTTTGCAGCATTCTTGCTCTTTCAATTAAAAACGGTTCTTTTGCCGGTCCTGACTTTCCTTTCCAATAAGGCGCTGCTCTATCTTAGCTATTTGATCTTGCTCGCCCTTCCTACAATTTTTCTTCCGGCAATTTTCATCGGATTTCTTTTTCCCATGCTCGGCACACTTGCAGCCGGTTTCAAAAACGGCATGGCCCCCGAAGCTGTGGGCAAAGTATACGCATTCAACACTCTGGGTTGTCTAAGCGGCTCGCTCTGCTGCGGGTTTGTCCTGATACCAAGCATAGGTTCCGTGCAAGCATATCAATGGACCGTCTTTGTTGGAGTCCTGATCGGCGCCTTCTGCATCGTTCTTTCCGAAAAACCAAGCCATAGAATGCGGATGATTTTAATAGGCTTGCCCTTATGCATTTCTACATTTTTCCTCTCCCAAAATTTTCAATCTTTGCCGGACTGCGCTCCGGGAAGCGTCATCCTGGCTTCAGGAGAAGACGATACGGTAGGAAAGATGAGAATTATAGGCTATCCAAAAGTCGACGGCGTAGCACTGGAACTTAATGGTCTATCCATGGCAAACACTTTTCTGGGCGGGCGGCGTTACATGCGACTGCTGGCCGGCTTGCCTCTATTACTGCATAAAAAACCGGAAAAGATTCTCCTTGGCTGCTTCGGCACCGGCACCACTGCCGGTGTAATCCCCCTTTACCACAAAGTAAAGAATGTCGAGCTTGTGGAAATTTCTCAAATGGTCATCAATGCAGCAAAGTGGTTTGAGAAAACGAATTACGGGGTCTTGAATAATCCGAAAGTTACGGTACGGATAAACGACGTGCGAAATTTTTTGTTAACGACTGAGCAAAAATACGACGTCATTACATTTGAGCCACCGCCACCGGCATTTGCAGGAACGGTCAATCTTTATACCACCGAGTTTTACGCTCTCACCCAAAAGCATCTGAATGAAGACGGACTGCTATGCCAGTGGGTTCCGCTTAACCAGGTGTCGAAAAAAATCTGGAAAATGATGCTGATGAGCGCACGAAAAGTCTACCCTTATATCTGCCTGTGGTGCCCAAACAACAGAGAAATTATTTTTGTGGCTTCAAAAAGAGCTATCGGCATTGACTCTTTAGAAATGCAAAGGAAAATGGAAACGGCGCCGACAGTTTTTAGAAATGCAATGGCGGAAGTCGGTCTGCCGAACTCAAGCGCTATTCTTTCAAGCTATCTCTGTGATGAGCATGAACTCGACAAGTATATCGAAGGCTCGCTGGAGATTTCAGACAACAACCCGAGACTGGAGTTTTTCCTGCCCTACACTGGCGCTACTGCCTCTGAACTCGAACTTGAGTCGCCTTCCGAAATTGCAAGATTATCTTCAAGCGCTAAAATACAGAATATCTCGGAAGATCAAAAGCTGAATGAGCTGGCAATTCATCTCCTGCGCAAGCTCAACAACTCATCGCAGCTGACTCAAGAAGAAGCCGGAATGCTAATTGAAGAAGCTTTCCGGCTCGTTCCGGAAAACCAGTGGCTGAAATATATAAAAGCTCATCCCCAAGCAGCCTATCCGCGCTCAAGCCCAACTCTGATGGACTAAATGAAGTACTGAGATTATTTGCCGCCTGAAATTGCCTGAATAACCTCCTGGCACTGTTTTACATCTTCGGTAAGCCCCTGCTTCCGGTAACACTCAGCAAGGCCGTTCAATGAGTCCGTCAAAAACTGAGTAACTGATTTCGACTTACTGGCTTCGTCAGCTGCCGCCATTAAGTAAAACTCGGAGGACTCAAAGCTTCCTTCATTAGCGCTTTGTTCTGCCTTTTCCATGAGCGAGCGCCAGACTTTCTCTTCAAAAGCTTGATCATTCTGAACTCTTGTCGGCAGCAAAAGAGGCAATACGACTTTTGCTGTTCTAATCGGAGTTTTGCCCGACTTAACAACGACGTTATCTTTTGACTCAAGCTTGCCTACTGAAACCTGTACTTTCAGGTCATTTTCAATCTTTCCGTTTTCCTCAGGAAGCGGCATTCTCACCAGCAAGCCTTGCTTAGAAGCTGCAATCACCGTTGCTAATCTGCCCCCGATTGTAACTTTCACTTTTTCAATTGACTCGGAAAAATTTTTGCCATAAATAATGAACTCGTATCCCGCCGGGCATTGCAGAACACTGGTACCAGAGACATGAGGAAACCCGGCAATTGTAATTGGAAACTCATCTGAAGATTGCTCTGCAACTTCCACAAAAAGATTTGATCTGCCGCTGTTTAAATCTGCCGGAATTTGAACAGCAAGTTCGTCCTTACTGCTGAATTGAGCGGAGAGAAGCATATCATCCAACATGACCCTGACGTTGCTTAGATCCTCTCCGAAATTTCGCCCCCGAATTTTGATTGTCTCACCGGCATTTAGCTCATCAGGGGGACTCACCGTGACGATTTCAGGGGAATTGAGACCTCCACGAGTTTCTTCCCTTTGAACCGGCATTTGCATTAGGAACCAAGCGGCAGCTGTTCCCGCTGCGGCATCACCACGCATGACAATTTTATTCAATCCTTCGCTGGCTCGCCCCGTAAGCTCCAGCGAAGTCTGTCCTTCAGGCGAAAAATCCTTTTCAGTAGCCAGCAATTGTCCATTTATATAAAGCCGAGCTTTTCCAAGATGACTGCTGAACAAACGCAAGGACAGCAGCAAGCGGGCTTTTGCTTCCTCGGAAGTCAGTTCAAAAGAATTGGAGAATTCCTCCTCCTGCTTTCCGCTGGTCTTAATTGGTCCGACTGCATACAGAACCTTGCCCAGAGGCTTACCCTGAATAGCAGTCAGAACAAAATCTTTGGCAACCACATAAAAATCCATACTGGTACCGGGATAAGCAGCTCCCATGATTGAAATATCCGCATAGCCCGGCGCCAGAACTTTTGTTAATTCAGCTACGATACGCGACTCTTTCAGATCAGCCTCTGTAGCAACCAGCTGCTTATTGACGTAAGCTCTGAGCCAGCCGAAGCTGTGGTTCTTATCTTCATGAATTCGGACCACGAGATACAAAGGCTGTCCTTTCAGATCGTCTTTGAATACCTGAACCCGCCCTCTATAAACTCCTATGTTTGAAGACTTTGCCTTGAAAGGTCCAAAACCGCAGGGAATCTGAGCAGCGTGAGTCATATCTCCCACATAGTCATAATTGATTTGACTCTGCGCAGCATTTTGAGACCCCGTAGCAGCGAAGACAGAGACTGTCGCGGCTGAATTCAACAAGAAGGGAATCAAGACCCAATAGAGCAGTAATCCGTGCAAATTATCGATCGACATCCTGACCCCCCACCCGATAGTCAAATAGTTTTTACGCAAATCCATGAAAATCAAAGCTTGCGCCAATCTCCAATGGGAATGAAGGCAGCCCAAAAATTCGGATGCTTCATTGTTTGAAGTAATAGAAGTTGTGATTGTCTCAGAGCTTCCAAGCGACTCTGCCCTGAAATCAAGCGCTTATAAAACTCGGTCATAAAGGAAGCCGTTGCTTGATCGGAAACAGGCCATAAGCTCACAAGCTCGGACTCTGCGCCTGCAATAAGTAATGCACGTCGCAGCCCATAGACGCCCTCACCCTGTTTAATTTCACCAAGTCCGGTGTCGCAGGCTGAAAGCACTACCAATTTTGTCCCCCAGAGATCGAGACCGGAGACTTCCAGTGCAGTTAAAATACCGTCTTTATCAGCATTCCTATTCTTTTGATTGGCACCTGCAAGAACAAGACCTGAACGCAGAAGCGGATTAGCCGTAAAAGCTGAACCGTGTGCACGACCGATTATATTTATTGAACGATTCGTTTCATTTCCGGAACTGATTTGTTCAAGCAAAGCATCCGGCAAAAAATAACCGTGCGTAGCAATATGCAGAATTTTCGGACCCGCAAGTTTCTTGAAAATAGCCTTGTCTGCGTCTCTACCGGTCACAACTTGCGCACCTTGCAAGATAGCGGATATCGACCGAGCCTCACGGGCTGTACCCGGGAGTGCTTTAAAAGCTGAAAAAGGTATGCCCCGTCCTCCTTCTTCGCCCGCTGAATTAGCATCTGCCACGGGCTCACCGAACAAAGGATCTGCAATGATGAAAGTTCCCTGCCGACTGGGGTCGCCCTCGCCCATACGCAGAAGATCTCGCCCGCTGGTCAAATAATCTATCGAATAATTCTCGATTAGATACTTTCCTTCAGCATCCATCAAGGCTGAAAATGGAACTAAGTTCAAAGTACCGTCAGGAGAGAGCAATAGAGTTTGTGTATCTTTAAGTAGGCTCCTGAGCGGCTGCATGAGCAGCTTATCGAGCTCCCGAGATTTCTGCTTGAATTCATCACTGCGAATTTTTCTGATTGCAGTCCTGAATTCTGCAACGCTCCGGTCTATGGACGAACAATCTCCTAGATCAACCACAGCCGGAGGACCTTTCCGACTCAGTACATAGGCAGCATAGTGCCGCTCACCAAATCTTTCGCTTCGGTTTGCGGCTTTTGCGTCCAGAACTCGGTAGGTCTGGAATTCTACTAGTGCTGCATTTGCCGGTATTTCCCGTTGCACCTGCTCAACAGTTACTTGTTTTTGCCGACTGCGAAAAGCAGCGCTGTGCAGGCTGACTTCATTTTCCAACTTTTGCGCTTGCTCCTGCAACGCAGCCACGTTGTCACCATACTGCTTGCTCGCTTCAGATGCCGGTCCGCGCAAAATCAGTGCGGCAAGGTCTGCGCGCGTACTTGAAAGTTGATCAAGTAATTTCCGATCATCCTCTGATAAATGCCGCCGTAACGTCGTCAACTCTTTGCTCACTGCATCTAGGACTCTCCCCTTGCGGCGCAAAATTGTTCCCATCGCCAGCTGTCCGGCATCCTTGTTGTCCGCAGCGAATTTAATATGCATCGAAAGAGTACTGTCGATTTCGTTGGAAACCCTGTCAAGAAACAAACGCTTTTCATTTTCAGAGCCACTAGAAAGAATCATTGCCAATGACTGTTCGCTTATTTCATTGCCCCGTTTTTGAAAAGCAATTGCACGCGCAAGCTCATCGTTGGAAAGACACAAAACCGCCAGATTGTCGAGCAGAGGCACAAGCTCAGGATGATTCCGCCCGAGTGCCGCCTCCCTGATGGACAGAGCCTCCATGTAGAGGGTTTCTGCTTTTCCTCTTTTACCTTCATCGAAATTGAGAACAGCTAGATTATTTAAGTCTCTGGCACGATCCGGATGAGCAGGCGGCAACAACTCACTATCGATTGCGTTGACTCTCTCATACAAAGCCTCGGCACGGGCGAAGTCGCCTTTCTCGCGATAAACTCCGGCAAGGTTGTTCAGAACTGTAGCTACTCTCAAATCTTTAACGCCGAAACTTTTTTCAAAAATGGGGAGTACGCTGTTGAAGAGTTTTTCGGACTGCTCCAGATCGCCTTTTTCTTTGTAGAGGGCGGCCAGGTTATTCATCTCGAAGGCCTGCTCTGGGCTCTCAGCCCCGTATATCTTTTTCTTGATTTTTAAGGCTCGTTTATACAAGTCTTCTGCTCGTGGATAATCGCCTTCATCTTGATAGAGCAAAGCCAAACTGTTCAGTGACAATGCCAGATCAGCGGCATCCGGACCAAGAGATTTCTCTCGAATCGTCAATGCTTTCCGCAATATCGGCTCAGCTTGCGAATATTCACCCAACTGCTGATATAAGAAACCAAGGTTATGCAAAACAGTTGCAGTGATAGCGTGCTCCGGACCGTATTGCTTGACACAAATGTCAACAAGTTCTTGCGAATAAGGTATCGCTTCAGCATAGCGACAGCCTTGAATCAACTTAACGATCTGCGCCAGCAGTTCTTCTTCAGAGCTCCCACTATCGGACTTGCCCCTCAAGTTCTTATCAATTGCCATCCCTGAATTTTCGGATGACGCAAGCGAATCAGGGATCGGCAGCGCACTGCAATTCAACCCCAAAAGCAATAAGCAAAATAAGCTCTTGCGCAAAAGGAACAATCTCTCGAAGCGTACTATTTTAGATGCGCCCTTAAAATACGGAAGATCAGCCAATTGCCAACACTCAACGAAAAACGGGATCACAAAAATACCGACGTTATGTTAGCACTTGCGAGGCAGCTGCGCGGCTTGGCATCCCGTCCTCTGCTGTTAACTTGCAGTGATTCATCGTATACTTTACTACGCATAATGGCTTTCTTTTCACCTGCAGGTGACTGCTAATTAACTATGCCCGGAGGCAAAATGCTCAATCTACGATTTGTCCCTCGAATCGGTCGTGGCAGTATAATGCCCTTCATAATTGCCTGCGCCTTTGTACTAATAATCGTCGGACTCGGGCTTTTCACCTTATCTCAGATCATGGGAGGAAACTTTGAATTCTCCTCCGCGGTAGACTCCGGAGCGTTGAGTGTTGGGCAGCAAGTTTTCACTTTGAAAACGGATCTAAAAACTGCTGACAGGGATGAAATGCAATATGCAGACGTTGCAGAGAATTCAAAATCATTTTCGCTGAGCAGCATTAATCGTCTATGGGCAAAATGCCTTCTAGTTCAATTGAATGCGGCATCAATGAAAAACCTGGGACAGTCCACAGGCGATTCAGATTCACATGCAAGCCAGATCTACCGTACAGCATACGAAATAGAAGACCGGCTTTACAAAGTACTTTCCGACGGCAAATCGATAGAGAAATTTTTTGATGACATGGTGTCAAAAGAATCTGTGAGAATGTTGGGCGAAAAAGCCTCGATCAAGGCAGACGAAAAAGAAGCAGCAAAGAGTAATGGCGGTTGGAAAAGTGCTCGCATGGATCAAGGTGTCGAATCCAACATTAGCGTAAGCGCAAATCAACTCCCCCCAGGATTTAGCCTGGAAAAACTGGGAACTACTCAGGCAGACGACAAGAAATATTACTTCAAAGGTTATGAAGCAATCAAAGGAGCAAACTTGCCTACGCTTTGCTTTGTACCATTCAAACTAAATGCACAACCTCACCTCGTCTCGGCCAAAGATTTCGAGAAAACCGATTCAACTATCAAAGGTGTAACATCTAATCCTCTTCCCAATGCATTTTCATGCCAGGCCGTTTCGGTAAACCAAAAATTCAGCGAAACAAAGGGAAAGTCCTATGTTCTGACGAATCCCAGAAAGACATACGAAATGTCTATGCCACACGCATTCGTCAAAATTGTTTTTGAGAATAACATCGCACACTGGAATTTAAACGTTACGGCAGCACAGAACAATGGAAACAGCAATTCAGGCAAAATAGTCGGTGCCGGAATCAAAAACGGAACAGTTCCTGTGGCAAATGGTGGTTTGGCGCCACGATTTGGTAGTGGAGCCGGGCTAATCAGCCAGGATGGAGCCGGTTTGATCAGCCAGGACGGAGCCGGCTTGATCAGCCAGGATGGAGCCGGTTTGATCAGCCAGGACGGAGCTGGTTTGATCAGCCAGGACGGAGCTGGTTTGATAAGCCAGGACGGAGCTGGTTTGATCAGCCAGGACGGAGCTGGTTTGATCAGCCAGGACGGAGCCGGTTTGATCAGCCAGGATGGAGCCGGTCTGGCTGGCAGAGGCAGACATCTGATGAGCCTGGAGGACGGTCCCCAGACAAAAACTACTAAAAACGGTTCTCCTGATCAGAAGTCCGCTCAAAATCAAAGTCTCACACAGAGTCAAACAGCTTCACTGTCGGGCGCCACTGCGTCAGTTTATGGTCTGAAGCCGGAGCAACAAAATCGGACATATAAGGTGGGCAAAGACATTGTTCAAATACAAGCTTTCCTGGGCAATGAATATAATCCGTCGACTTTAAGACAGGGAATATTCGCTTTAAATGGTATCTATTCAGCGATCACTGCGGCGCTTTGCCAGCGCATTCGAGAAATTAAGCCATCTTTCAAAGATACCGACTTGAACGGATTGCTTGAATCTTGTGCTTTGACTCAAGGATCCAGCGAATACATAATTTTCCTGGATCCAAACGGAGACTTGAAAGCCCAGGCAAAATCTCAAGCGAGGCAAACATCCAGCTGGCTAAAAGCCGACAATGGCGCCGATGGAGCAATAAAGCAAATCTCCTCGGACAGTGCTCCCACCCCGAATCGAGCCACGGTCACCCCGGAATCCTACAAAGCAGCAGTCAGAACCTATGGCGAAATCTACTGGAAGCCCGGCACCGGATATGATGACTGTCTGGGCGAAATGCATGTTCAACGGCAATCAGACATAAACATCACGAATTAATGAAGCCCAACAAGCGGACACTGGGAAATACCGTGTGTTCAATTTCATAATTGTATGAGAATCTGAAGCCTGAGGGCTTGTGCCCTGGCATGGTAATTGAGCTACGTTCTCTCATATCGGGTGAAAGACGAGCGAAAATTTTCGAAAGCGATGCTTTCGACGGTGAATCGCTGACCTCGGAGAGAAATGATGCAAAAGGAAAAAGACTTACTAAAAATTGCATTATGGGTATGCAGCGGAATCCTGCTGGGAGCCGCAATTATGGCGGCAGTGCAGCATTTCAGCACCGAGCCCACGACCTTGGCCGAGACATCGCCCAGTGCCGGACAAGCATCAGAGCAGACAAAAAGCGCACAAACTATGCCGGCCTCACCTTATCCGGTAGCGGCAGGTCTGGCGGCGCTCAATGCCGCATCCAATCAGAACCCGGCGCCTGCACAGGGAATGATTGTGCAAACAAATGATGGGCAAAATATTCAACTTGCACCGGGCACATCATACTCCGAAACAAATAGCGGCTATCCTATTTGCACAGGTCGCAGAGCCGTGGACTGGGCACCAGCTTCGATACCAGCACAGGATTACCAAAACCAGGAAATAGATCAGGGTCCTCCGCAGCCGATTGGAAGAAACGGACTACTTGCCAATCCCTCTTCAGATCCTCCGTCGTCGCATGGTCTTGCATACAGTCGCAGTTATCAGTAGATAAACTGAACGCAACACTATCGTCTACTTAGCAACCGCATGCCAAAAGCAGCTTAAAAGCAGGTTTTCAGTTGCAAAATTGGATATGCGATCGTAATGCAAACGTCCTCCCGACAACCCTGCGGGGCTTGTCCAACCTATAAATGCCGTAAGAATCGGAATCGCTCATCTCATCTTCGCTATAATTGAGCACGATCATTAAAATGGTCAGCCTGTGCTGGATTTGAGGTTCAGGCCAAATTAACAAAATCCAAGTAACTTAAATGGAATTCAAAAATGACTGAAGCAAAAACAGGCGAAGCAGCTAAAAAGCCCCTGTTCACGACCCAAAGAACAGACAACTGGCAAAAGGGTCCACTCGCAATCGCCACGGTTTTCACACTGTTCATCATCTACGCAACCTGGAGAACATTTGAGAATCAGTATTTCGAAATGGGAAATCTGCTCTCGCCGTTCTACTCGCCGAAAATAGAATGGCACTTGTGGACTAAAGTGTGGCACCTGTCCCCGGCGATTCTAATCCTCTGGATACCTGCAGGGTTCCGCGCCACTTGCTATTACTACAGAAAAGCCTACTACCGTTCTTACTTCATGACCCCACCAGCCTGCGGAGTCTCCGGCTACAAAGGCTTCCAGTACCAGGGCGAAACAAAATTCCCTTTTGTTTTTCAGAACCTGCACAGATATATGTTCTATCTGGCAACACTGGTGCTTGCAGTTCTATGGTGGGACGCCCTGCAAACATTATTTGCTGCCGGTCACTTCTTCAACTTCGGATTTTTCCAGGTTTCAGTCGGCACACTGGTTTACTTCGTCAACGTAGTGCTTCTCTCAAACTACTCTTTCGGTTGCCACGCATTTCGCCACTTAATCGGCGGCAGGCTCGATTGTTTCTCGTGTGGAGAGCCGGCAAAAACCAGCCTCTCCTTCTGGGAAAAAGTCACCAAATTGAACGAGCATCACCAGCTCTGGGCTTGGTGCAGCCTCTTCTCAGTAGCGTTTGCAGACTTCTACACTCGCTGCGTGGCCAGCAACGCCTGGACCGATCAAATTTTGTTTCAAGTTCAACAAGTAGTTCAATAGGACCAGATAAATGTCTAATTACGAAATCAAAGAGCATGACGTACTTGTAATCGGAGCCGGCGGCGCCGGACTTCGAGCAGCAATCGAAGCTGCCGGCAAGGGTATCAGCGTTGGTCTGGTTTGCAAATCGTTGCTTGGTAAAGCTCACACCGTTATGGCCGAAGGCGGCGTCGCCGCATCGCTGGGAACGGTTGACTCACGCGACGGTTGGCAAACACACTTCCGCGATACGATGATTGGCGGCAAGTATCTAAACAATTACCGCATGGCTGAGCTGCACGCAAAAGAAGCCGCCGAATGCGTTTATGAACTGGAAAAGTGGGGCGCAGTTTTCGACCGCACTCATGACGGCAAAATCCTGCAACGCGCCTTCGGTGGTCACACATACAAAAGACTTTGCCACGTCGGCGACCGCACCGGTCTTGAAATGATTCGCACACTGCAAGACAAAGGCGTTCACTCAGGCATCGACGTTTACATGGAATGCACAATCAGCAAGCTCCTGAAAGACGGCGACAAAGTTTCCGGTGCCTTCGGTTATTTCAGAGAAGACGGCCGCTATATTCTTTTCCGCGCTAAAGCGATCGTACTAGCCACAGGCGGAACAGGACGTGCATTTGAAGTCACATCCAACTCCTGGGAATACACTGCCGATGGTCAAGCTCTGGCCTATGACGCTGGCGCCGACTTGATAGATATGGAGTTCGTGCAGTTCCACCCGACGGGCATGGTCTGGCCGCCAGGCGTCCGCGGCATTCTCGTTACGGAAGCCGTCCGCGGAGAAGGCGGCAGGTTGACCAACAAAGACGGCGAGCGCTTCATGTGGAAATACCTTCCCGATGCTCTGCGCGGCGACTATGCCGCCGACATCAACGAAGCAAATGCCTGGGTCAACGACACTCTCTCCGGCAAACTGAAAACAGACTACCGTCGTCCTCCCGAGCTCAGCACCAGAGACAACGTCGCTCGTGCTATCTATACGGAAGTGAAAGAAGGACGCGGTTCGGAACACGGCGGTGTTTATCTGGACATCAGCTATCAGCCTGCTGATCGTGTCAAGAAAAAACTACCCTCCATGTATCACCAGTTCAAAGACCTGGCTGATGTGGACATCACAAAAGGACCGATGGAAGTCGGACCAACCATGCACTACACCATGGGTGGTATCAGAGTCGAAGCCGACACCCAGATGAGCAAGGTTCCGGGACTCTTCGCTGCCGGAGAATGCAGCGGCGGAATGCACGGCGCTAACAGACTCGGCGGCAATTCACTTTCAGACCTTATCGTCTTTGGCAGGCGCGCCGGACGCGGTGCAGCAGCTTATGCGAGCAACATTTCCGAAATGCCGAAGATTTCAGACGCCGAAATCAAAGAAGCAATCGACGAACTGGAAGCTCCTTTCAAACGCGAAAAGGGTCATAACCCCTACAAGCTGCAAAAAGATATGTACGCCATTACCGGCTCTTGCTTCGGCATCTTCCGTGTTGAAGCCGACCTCAAAAAAGGTCTGGACATGATGGAAGAACTGAATGAGCGAATCAAGCAAGTCGGCTGCGGCGGCGGCAAGAACTACAACCCCGGCTGGCACTTAGCAAGAGATTTGCGCAACCTCTCAATTGCTGCAGAAGCGATTGGCAGAAGCGCACTCTCACGCAAGGAAAGCCGCGGAGCACACAGTCGATTGGACTTCCCTGATACTGATGAAGATCAGGGTCATGAAAACACTTCAGTGTGGAAGGATGGCGACAAAATGCAACTGGCTAAAACACCTCTGCCGGTGATGCCCGCTGAGCTCAAAGAGCTCCTCAAGAAGAAGGAGGTCTCTCATGCCTGAGGCTTATAACGCAAAGCTACGAGTTTATCGCGGTGACGCCAGCGGCGGCACCTTCAAGGATTACACGGTTCCTGTTGAAGAAGGCATGGTTGTACTTGACGCCATCCACTATATTCAACGCGAAGTCGATCCGGACCTAGCCGTTCGCTGGAATTGCAAAGCCGCAAAATGCGGTTCTTGCAGCGCCGAAGTCAATGGTCATCCATCACTGATGTGTAAGACCAGAATGAAGGGCTTTTCACCAGACGAAACAATTACGGTTCAACCGATTCAAAGCTTCCCGATTATCAAAGACCTAGTCACTGATGTTTCGTGGAACTATGAACAGAACAAGCGAATTCAGCCATTCACGCCCAAGAAAGATACCGACTGGATTATGTACCAGGAAGACATCGAGCGTGTGCAAGAATTTCGCAAATGCATCGAGTGCTTCCTTTGCCAGAACGTTTGCCACGTATTGCGTGACAATGATCGCAAAGACGCATTCTCCGGTCCGCGCTTCATGATTCGCGTAGCCAGTCTTGAAATGCACCCGCTGGATGATGCAGACAGACTGGAGTTCCTCCACAAGGAAGGTGGCATCGGCTACTGCAACATCACAAAATGCTGCACGGAAGTCTGCCCGGAAAGTATCCACATTACAGACAACGGCATCATTCCAATGAAAGAACGCGTTGTCGACGAGTACTACGATCCGGTGGCTAAATTCCTCAAAAAGGTCTTCAGCCCGAAGAAGTAAGTCATTCAAATCAAACTAAGAGAGAAGCTCCGGTTCTAACGACCGGGGCTTCTCTCTTAACAAGCTTCTCTGGATTACCGGAAGGACAAATAATCGATTCAATGGCTCTGCCTTGCCCAGCACGGTTAGCGTTCACCCCCAGTTCATGGTGATGAATTAGTTTGGGAGCAGTGATTTTGGAATTTTCAAAGCGTGTCTTCAACAAAAAGTAAAGTGACGGTTTGGATTACGGGGGACCAGTGCTCTCTACTTAATTCCGCACTCTCAAGCGTTAATCAGGAAAGCGCGCGCGTCCTGATGATAGAGTCTGTCACCCGTGGCTCCATGCGCAGGTATCACAAGAAGAAGCTTGTGCTCATCTATTCGGTGATGCGACATTTCGCCGAAGAATTGAGAGCGCTAGGCTGGGAGCTGGACTATTACAGCGAGCACGCTGATTTCGGCGCGGCAGTGAATGAGCATATCAGGAAGTTCTCTCCGAGCAAGATTTTGATGATGAAGCAATCGGAATACGGGGCAGATTCCAAACTAGCTTCGCTAGCAGGCTCTGTACCTGTGGAGTTCAAAGAACACTGCAACTTTATCACAACTGCGGAAGAGTTCGAAGCTCTGCATAAAACGAAAGAAAGCAGAGTCACAATGGAACGCTTTTACAGGCAGATGCGCAAGAAAACCGGATTGCTCATGGACGGAAGCGAGCCTGAAGGTGGAGAATGGAATTATGATAAGGAGAATCGCAAGCCGCCGGGAGCAGAATTTCAATGGAACAAAGCTCTGAGCTTTCCACCGGACGCCATCACTCAGTCGGTTATCGATATGGTGGAAAGGCACTTTGCCGAGCATCCCGGCACAACTGAGAACTGGAACTATGCAGTCAGCAGACAAGATGCATTGAGAGCGGCAGCAGATTTTTTCGAAAATAGATTTGACAATTTCGGACCGTACCAGGACGCCATGCTGCACGGAGAGCCATTCCTAAACCACTCTGTATTGTCTCCATATATAAATACCTGCCTCCTGCATCCGCTAGAACTGGCAAAAGAAGCAGAGAAAAAGTACAGGGAAGGCAAAGCCTCGCTTGCATCAACAGAGGGATTCATCCGGCAGTTGATTGGCTGGAGGGAGTTCATCTGGCAAGTTTACTGGCGTGTCATGCCGGAATATAAAAACAGAAACGCCTTGAACGCAACCCATAAATTGCCGGACTTTTATTGGACAGGCGAAACAAAAATGCGTTGCTTGAGCGATGTTATAAACACCGTCAATGAGCACGGCTACGCGCATCACATCGCACGCCTGATGTTGCTCGGGAATTTCGCCTTAATTGCCGGTCTAGATCCACTTGAAACAAACGAGTGGTTCAACTGCATGTTCGTAGATGGCTACGACTGGGTGATGGTGCCGAATGTTATCGGAATGACCCTACACGCAGACGGCGGATATGTCGGAACGAAACCCTATGCGGCATCTGCCAATTACATAAATAAGATGTCCAATTATTGCAAAAACTGCGAATACAAAAACAATACCAGTACCGGTGAAGACGCCTGCCCGTTCAATTTTCTGTACTGGGATTTCTTGATGCGCAATGAGGAAGAATTCTCGAAAAACCAGCGAATGGCACTCGTAATGAAGGGACTTAAAGCCAGAGATGATAGCTGGAGAATGGAGATTCAGCAAACAGCAGAAAAATGGCGCCGGACTCTATAATCGTTGCTACTCTTTCTCACCCGCAGGCAAGTTCGACAATCATACCGGCGATTGAACTAAAAATTCCCACATCATGGTCCCTTATACCTAACTATTGCTCTCAAGCATTGAAGCAAATATAGGCAAGATTTATTAAAAAGAGTGTGACTGCGCATATTATGCATTCGCCTGAGCTAACTTGGTAAGCATAGTCCTAAAACTCGCAAGGTTGATGATTCGTTCTTGGTTAGAGCTCGAAATTATCAGAGTAGATTTTGCTGAAGTTTAACGGACAAGCGGAAGGAGAGCAAACTATGGCAGGCTATTCGAAGCTATATTGCATCGGGGGAGTTGGAGGCTTCATGGGCTCCGACGGAATTAACCCGATCAGATTACAGATATGGGTAGGTAATTCTGACAGGCAGTGGATGGAAGCCCATTACTTCGACAATTCCGTCAAGGCGCTGAGCAAAATAAAAACCCTGATTCCAGAGAGTCCCAATCATCCTTACTCGCTATTGGACGCCTGCTTAGCATTCTACCCTGCGGCATTTAGAAACTGCCCATCGATGGCGGTGGTTGAACAGAAATTAGCGGAAACAGAATGCCTTGATTTCCATCGAGGAAAGTCTTTGATTCCCGCAGAATGGCAGAAATTGCGGAAGGAGGCTGAGAAAGCGTTCCAAGAGCTGCATTTCTTTGAAGCTAAACTGCAAAGATATGCTGATGCATGTTGAGAGAGAGAGTTTCAATTCCGTTGAGGCAAGGTTATGGCATTAAGATCTAAACAGACCATGATGGTTCTTCCCTCAATCACCTGGAAAGTTGATGATTGGACTCCTGTCGATCCACCAATCATGGGTTCGAATAAAGAACTATTGCTACGACAGTCTCTTGAGCTAATCAAGGGAACCTCCGGCAACGAGCAAGCAGTTCGGGAGATAATCGAAAATGCCTTAGAACAGAGACTCTACAATATCGCTTTTGAGGCCGTGGAGGCATTCGGCTCCGATTCTTCCTTCGACATGTGCGTTTGCATTGGAGATATATTTGAACTAAAGTACTGGAAATATATCCCAAAGACTCTGCTTAGTTACTGCGAGAGAAGAGTCATCAACAGTGGGGAATGTCGCTCAGGACTAGGTTTCGCCAATCACTTTGCGGATCAACGCTCGCGAGCTCTGGGCACTTTGGGTAGATATAATTTTTTCAACGGCAAAATCGAAAGGGCACTTGAGTTATGGGATGCGGCCGACGATCAAATCGACGTAGACGACATAATTGGGGAGATGTGCGAGTTAATTGCAAAGAATGACCGCCAGCATCTCGCATTCGCAATTTCGCTGACAAACTATGTAATTACAAAAAACATCAAAGCAAAAATTCTAGCGAGATTAAGCAAGTACGCAGAGTGAATTCAAGTTTGATAAAAGTGCCCTATAAGACGGGCTGTATAACTGGAGCGTGGCTCAGAATAGACGTTGTGATAGGTTGATAAGGTTTCAGTGCCCTATAAGACGGGCTGTATAACTGGAGCTCGGGATTCCCGAGGGATAAAAGGGGGCTTTTGCAAAGTTTCAGTGCCCTATAAGACGGGCTGTATAACTGGAGCCCTGACCCAAGCCCAATGCCAATTAGAATAATCTCTAAGTTTCAGTGCCCTATAAGACGGGCTGTATAACTGGAGCAAAGCCAGGTTCTGACACCCAAAATTTTTGACAAGAAGTTTCAGTGCCCTATAAGACGGGCTGTATAACTGGAGCTTGCGCAGAGTGTTTTTCGCAAATTAAAAATCAGCAGATTTCTTTGCGACGGCAATCGAAAATTCAGCAGTTTCTCCATCTCTGTT
>JAIEPM010000231.1 GCA_019748395.1 Candidatus Obscuribacterales bacterium | reverse complement strand
CTGCAAGAAGAACGATTGAGTTGCTATTATCTAAATGAACTCGACTACCGGTTGGGCGACGAGCACACGGAAGCTCTCGCCCTTTTCGACAAACTATGTCGGCACCATGGATTCTTGCAAAACAAATAGCAGCAAATTCAATTCCGGCAAGTTTTTCTTGCTCTGCAGGGCTCTTTCTCTTTCTTTTTTGTGCAGCTGTTTCAAAACAGCAGAGGCTCTTCCTTCGCTAATTCCGGATCTTGAAAAAACAAAGTCATCGACGAAAATCAATGCCATATTCAAAGATTCAATCGATCGAAAAGGTCTCAGTGACGAAATCCCGGTAACTGTTAAGGATCTCGATCCAAGCGACCCGCAGCTCAAGAAATGCTTGAGTCAAGCAAACGGGGCACTGGAAGCTGCCGATTTCGAAAGAGCAGAAAAATTGTTTCAGTTTGCGCAAAAAAGATTTCCAAAAGATCTTCGCGCCCCGATCGGACTGGCACGCATTCAGTATATAAAGGGTCAGTATCAGAAAGCATTGTTGATTGCAGAAGAGCTTAGCGCCCGTTATCCATTGGCTGACGAAGCTCAAGCCATGCTGGGCAATATCTATTTCTCGCAAGGAGAAATGAAAAAAGCCGAAGAAGCCTTCAAAATAGCGGCTGCACTAAATCCGGAGGATAGCCTCTCTCGATACAGGCTTGCCCAAATTTCAATGCTCTACAATGACAAAGCCGAAGCTTATCTTCAGTTGAATGACGCGCTTAGAGCCGATCCCAAAAACAATTCCGCTCGAGTGCTCTTATCCCGATTGCTCTTCGAGGATCAACGAGCCAATCAGGCTCTGCTTGAGTTGAACGGCGCACTCGAAAATGATCCCAAAAATCCAGTGCTGCTTGAAGAACAAACAGCACTTCTCCTTGCAAATGGGAAATCTCAAGATGCTCTGGAAAGCATACTTCAAGCTTACCAGCAGAACAACGAGTCGGCAGAAATCCAGAAACAATGGATGAGTATTTACGGACAAAGGCATGACTGGCCCAATGCCAGGGATCATGCGGAGTCGTGGCGCAACAGAGAGATGGATAATCCATACGCTCATCTTGCGCTTGCCTGGTGTTCACTGATGAACAGCGAATTTGAAGATGCAGGAAACGAATTCAAAGCTGCCCTTAAAATTGTTGAAAATAAAAACGCAAAATCCAACTCCTCTCAAAGGTCCGAGATCCACAACTTATATGGAATGATGCTCTTCGACAGAAGAAAAATCGAAGAGGCTTTGACTCAATTTAATAAGGCAGTGGCCGGACAGCCGGATTACTTGCCGGCCTTACTGAACAGAGCCGGACTTTATGGATTCAGCAACCGTTACGACAAAGCAACAGAAGAGCTCTATGCAATCGAGCTCAAGTTTCCCCAAAGTGATGATGCCAAAGCTTTACATGCATGGCTGGCAGCCAGAGAAGGTGACTTTAAGACAGCAGAAGAATCAAGCCGAAAGGCGCTGGAGCTGAACAAAAACAACGAGCTCGCTCTGATAACACGGGCAGCCCTTTTCAGACAGGAAGGCAAGCTCTCGGAATCGCGATACTTGCTTGAACGCATCTCTAAAACAAGCAATAATTCAGCTCTGCCGCTTTGCGAGCTATCAAAAACATTCCTCATGCAAAGCGACAGCGGGCAGGCAATAGAAATGGCACAGCAAGCACTACAAATTGCTCCTGCCAATGTAGATGCCAAACTGGCGCTGGCCAGAGCCCTCAATCATCAAAAAAACTATGAAGGCGCAATTCTTCTCCTTAAAGAATGCGTTTCTCGCAATCCCAAGGATTTGAGCATCAGAATGCTGCTGTCAAAAATTCAGCTTCTATCAGGAGAAAAAGAATTCAGCCAGCTCACTCTGGAAAAGGCTCATAGCAGCTTTCCTAATTCGGCCGAGCCTTTAAAAGGGCTCGCTCAAATAGCAAGCATTGAAAAAAAATACGCCGAAGCTGAATCGCTTTTGAAAGAAGCTGCAAGCTACGCACCTGCCGACCTTGAGATCTGTCGATTGCAGGCACGCAATTATTTAGCCTGGGGCAAGTGCAGTGAAGCACTAGAGCAATTCAATAGCTTCGGCAAAAGCGACATGCAAAGCGAAGACTACCTTATTCTGGCCAGAGCGGCAAACAGAATGAGAGATTTTGATAAGAGTCTTGCGGCTTACAGAACAGTTTTCGCGGAGAAAAAACAGCTCTTCACAGCAAATGACCTTCTCGACTTTGCCGGCGCGCTGCTTGCAAATCATCAAGAAGCCGAAGCCGCTATTTCAATAAAACAAGCTGCTGAGGAGAATCCGCAATTATTCAAGTCGGGCAATCAGGAAAGACTTGCAAGAATTCAAAAACAGCTCTTGAGGGCTATTCAAAAGTCAAAAGAAGCGCCCGCACTTCAAATCAAGTCTAATAAGCTGTAAACTACGCAGCAGAAAATCAGGGAACACTAAAATTCAATCATAAAAATCATTTCAGTAAAAAACCATTTAAACAAGCCTGCTACTCGGCTGTATTTTTTCAAGCACCGCCATTGCGGAAACTGAAAAAATCGACAAGCTCCAGATTTATCTAAACAACTGCTCCAAAATTCTTGAGAACCGCAAATTAAGCGAAGTTGAAATGAGCAGACTTTCTAATTTCATCAAAGACTATCCACAAAATCCGGAAGGTCACCGCGTTCTGGCCGAAGCCTATAACAAGATGGGTATGGACGGCATGTATGCCGAGGAAATTGAAAATGCCTGGCGGCTTTCTGCAGATTCAACCGAGTATTTAGTGGTTGCTTTGCGCTTGCGTGCAGTTTCCGACGATCACAAAAAATTCGAGAGCCTTTCTAAAGAAGCACTGGCACGTTATCGTAACAACAAAGTCATGCTTATGAAACTCAGCCTTGATTTACAAAAAAACAATCAAAACTTTCTGGCTCTGCCGTATTTAAAGCGAGCCCTCGAGCTCGCACCGGAAGACAACATGGTGCGCAGTACTTATTGTCTTGCTTTACTAAATCAAAAGAGAAACCAAGAAATGCTCTTCATTATCGAACCCTTGCATAAGAACAAGGATTCAGCGGGCTTCGCTGCTTTGATGAGTGGAATGGCCTTTGCCAATCTGAATATGCCAAAGAGGGCATTAGGCTATTTCGAAAAAGCATTTACTATAGATCCGCTAAATCCCAAACTTGCGGAATCCTACTATCAAGTTTTGATGAAATTAGGCAAAAAGCAAGCAGCCGTCTTACCGGCGCTGGTAACGCTGGCCGGAGCAGCTCCGGCGGGGATGGATCTGGAAGCGGTCAAAAAAGAAATTATTCCGGTTCTAAGCTGCACGAACAATCAAGAGTTAAAAGTCTTGATGAGTCAAGTAGCAATGGCACTGGGCGATCCGGCCAAAGTTGCTTATTTCTACTTTGCGATGGGTGATCTTATGGACCGTTGCCGGCGAATTCAAATGGCCAGAGACTGTTACAGCAGCGCCTTGAATATAGACAAGAGCTTCGGCCGCGGCTTTATGCGCCTGGCACATGATCTTGAGCTTCTGGGAGTAGCACCGGATACAGTGCTCGATCTCTACAGCACTGCCTTAAGGCTGGCACCGGACGACAAAGAAGTGATTGCTCATTTCAAACGCATGGAATCGAGGCTGGCAGCCAGCCCGAAAGATATTGCCGCCATGATCAAATCAATCATCAACCAGGCTCGTTACCGTTCATAATCCGTGCAAGGTAAATACGATGACAATTTTTCTAGAAACCGAACGCTTGCTTTTGAAAGAGCTCGATCTTGAAGATCTTGATTTCATGACGGCTTTACTTTCAGACCCGCTAACCATGCGCTATTTCCCGAAGCTGTATTCAAGAAAAGAAGTAGAGCAAATGATCGAAAAACACAGATTTCGCTACAGGCTGCAAGGTCATAGCGTCTGGCTTTTGCAGCGCAAAGATACAAAAGAAGCAGTCGGCGAACTGGGTCTGGTCATGCAATCAGTGGAAAATAAAGCCGAGCCGGAAATCGGTTATATTCTGCACCCCAAACACTGGAAAAACGGATATGCGACCGAAGCCGGACTGGCGGTGCGTGACTATGCCTTCGAGAAACTGAATTACCCTTATGTAATTTCACTGGTGAGACCTGTGAACAAGCCTTCACAGGCAGTGGCTCGAAGGCTGGGCATGGAAGTTTCGCGCAAAGCGCAATTCTTCGGTTATGAGCACTTAGTTTTCCGAGTCGACAAGAGCCAGCTTCGAGCATAAATGCTCATTATGTGTTTTCATCAGCTCATCTGAATGTTCTCTGGCCCAGGCTTCAAACTGATCAAGAACCGGAATCAAAGTCCGACCAAGCAAAGTCAACTCATATTCGACTCGCGGCGGCACTTCTGCATAAATTTTTCGGCTGATTAAACCGTCGAGCTCCAGTGCCCGGAGCTGATGCGTCAGTACGCGCTGCGTTACGCCCTGCATGGCACGCCGGAGCTCATTGAAGCGCATTTTGCCATCACGGAGTTGGTATAGTATCAAGACTTTCCACTTATCTGAAACCATGGCGATTGTTTTCATGATCGGGCATACAATTTTCTCGTTCATGGCTCAAAACCCTCTGGTATTCCGATGGTATCCCAAACGATACTACACCACATTTTAGTGCCTAGTTGCGACTGGATACTAACCCATCGTAGGATCTAAACAGAAAAAATGCAAGATGCTCTTAAAAGGAGGTTTTTATGGTTACAGAAGCTTTGAGCAAAGAACAAGCAGAAGCAGTCGCTTACTTCGAACAGAAACTGGCTTTCGAAATTGGACCGGTTGAACTCAAAATGGGTCTTGAACGCGGCGAGAAGTTTCAAGTCATCGATTTGCGCACAGCCGAACTTTACGGGCAGGGTCACATTCCCGGCGCCGAGCATGTTCTTTATGAGAATCTGGAAGGACATCTTTCCAAATTGAACAAAGTTTTGACCACAGTAGTTTATTGCTATGACAAGCTTTGCTATCTCTCTGCCAAAGCTGCTCTCAGCCTTGCCAAAAAAGGCTTCAAGGTAAGGGAGCTGGCCGGTGGTTGGGATGGCTGGGTAGAAAGAAATTTCCAGGTCGAGGGCAAAGCGGCTAAGTCTTCTTGTTCCTCCAGCTGCGGCACTTAATCAATCCTGAAATCAAACAATAAACTGGAGAGCTCTTAAGTGGGTTCTCCGTTTTTTTTGCAGTCAGGCCATGCTAGAATCTAGCCGCCTCCCGGAACCTTAGAAGATGAAGCTATTAATTATCGGCGGAACTGTTTTCCTGGGCAGACAGATTGTAAAAGCCGCCCTCGAAGCCGGACACCAGGTCAGCACTTTCAATCGCGGCAATCATATTCTTGAAGAGCAAGCAAGTGTAGAACGCTTAATTGGTGATCGCAATATTGATCTTTCAATTCTAAGCACTAAAAAATGGGATGCAGTCATCGACTGCTGCGGCATGGAAGCGCAACAGCTTGAAATTTCCTGCAGGGCACTCAAGAATTCAGTATCTACTTACGCTTATATTTCAAGCGTCTCTGCTTACGATAATTTTCGCAATATAGGAATGACCGAGCATGCAGCTTTGAAGCTCACTCCAGAAGAGCTCGAGCAGGATTACGGCTCAGGAAAAGCACACAGCGAAGAAACACTGCTGAAACAGTTTCCCAAAAACTCATTGATCATCAGGCCCGGTTTGCTGGTTGGTCCTTTTGATCCCACAGACCGCTTCACTTACTGGCCGCATCGCATTAAAGAAGGAGGACGCGTCTTAGCTCCCGGCAGAGCAGAACGACCGGTTCAATTTATAGACGTCCGTGACCTTGCCGAGTGGATTATTCGCCTGCTGGAAGCCGACTTGCTCGGCATCTACCACGTCACCGGACCGGGATAAACATTAACGATGAAAGATTTGCTTCAAACCTGCAAGACTGTTTGCGCCTCTAATGCCGAGTTTGTCTGGTTCGACGACGAGACTCTTTTAAGAAGCAAAGTCGCTCCCTGGACAGAGCTGCCGCTCTGGATACCGGAATCCGACCAGGAACACCGGGGCTTTCTGCAAATTGACAGTTTGAAAGCCCAGAATCAAGGTCTTTCATATCGAACTCTTGAGGAAACAATCGAAGCAACATTAGCCTGGGATCTGAAAAGAGACCAATCAATGCCACTTAAAGCAGGACTGACAAGGGCTAAGGAAGAAGAAATTCTCAATTCAGTGCTCAGCTTTTGAGACAAACAATAAAGAAATCTTTTCGACTGAATTGAGTCTCAGATTTAAGGCAGGGAGAATCATACAGGCTAGCCTGCTCCAAATATTAGCCTCCAAGCCGCTTTTGGAGCTTGAGACTGGAAGTAACAGATAGCTGCGTACCCTGTGACACAGTCAGATGCTCATTTAGAGATATGCTAGTATAAAAATCTGATATTAATCTGCGAGGTTTAAGCATGTCCGAACTAACTTCAGCCCCCAAAACCGAATCTGTAGTCACTATCACAGCCGAAGCAGCCGCCGAAGTTAAGAAGCTCCTGGCAGAAGAACCGGGCAAAGCTGGTTTGCGCCTGGAAGTTCGCGGTGGTGGATGTTCGGGCTTCTCCTACGGGCTCACATTCGATAATCCGCAAGAAAATGATCATGTTGTCGAAGATCACGGCATCAAAGTGATGGTCGATCCCAAGAGCGCCATTTATTTGAAAGGCACAATTCTGCATTTCGAAGCCGGACTTGAAGGACGCGGATTCACAATCAAAAACCCCCAAGCCAAAGGCTCCTGCGGCTGCGGAAACTCATTCTCAGTCTAATTGCAAGTCGGCGAATTAAATTCGCCAGTTAAACAAGTATGCCGCCGACCAGCCCAAAAGCGACTCGGCGGCTTTTTCTCAGCGAGTAATTATGAACGAGCAAATAAATGCGGAACTTCAAGCAGTAAGACAGGCTGCCGGATATAAACAAGCAGAAGACTTTTCAATCATCGAAGTAAGCGGCAAGGATGCAGAATCTTATCTGCAGGGTCGCTGCAGCAATGATCTGAAAGCTCTCAAAACAGGGCAGGGTCAACTGAATAGCTTGCTTGATCGCAAAGGCTATCTCATTGCTTTTTTCACAGTTCATCGACTTGAAGACTCATACTGGATCATAAGCTTCAATAAACAGACTGATAGCATTTTGAAAGAGCTGAGCACCTATCATTTTCGCGAACAAATAAAATATGAGGAAATCGGCCGGGATTTTTCCTGCTTCATTGTTCAAGGCGTTCTTGCTTCAAGTTTCATTGCAAGCAACTCGACGCAGCCCCCCGGCGAAGAAGAATATTCGATAAATCGCAGCTCTATTTTCGGAATCGAAGCAATTGCCGTAAAACGATCTTTATGCGGTGATGCAGGATATCTTTTCTTCGTGCGCAAAGAAAAAGGATCTGCTTTCAAGACAGCATTAGAAGCAGCCGGAAAAACTATCAAGGCAATTGAGATTTCCGCAGAAGCGCTTGATATTTTGAGAATTGAGGCCGGCATAACAGTATTTGGAATAGACATAGACCAGGAACATCTATTACCAGAAACGGGTCTGGAACAGCAATCTGCAAGCTACAACAAAGGCTGCTTTCAGGGGCAAG
The DNA here is from genome assembly GCA_019748395.1 of Candidatus Obscuribacterales bacterium. GTDB lineage: Bacteria > Cyanobacteriota > Vampirovibrionia > Obscuribacterales > Obscuribacteraceae > JAIEPM01. The sequence continues at coordinate 44,595 of JAIEPM010000231.1, read as the reverse complement.
AAGTACTTGCTCGCATCAAAACCTATGGAGCACCTCGTCGAGCACTCGTCGGTCTTGCTTTTGAAGAAAAGCTTCCGGAGCCACTAGCTCTGAACAGCAAATTCTCCATAAGCAACGAGGACTGCGGTGTGATCAAAAGCAATTGTTTTTCGCCGGGTCTTGGACAGAATATTGCGCTTGCCTACATAGCACGCGATTATCGGGTTCCGGAAAAACGAGTTCTTCTGGAACTTGAAAATGGCTCTAAGCTCACCGCCACAGTAAAATTCTTGCCTTTCTATACAGCAGATTCCAGCAAAGCAAAAGCCGCAAAGCTATACGAAGAAGCGCTCAAAGAATTTGCTCATGCTTCCGAAACAAAAGCAATCAAGATTCTCAGAGAAGTAATCGAACTTGATCCATTACATACGGATGCCTACGAATCGCTTGGAGTCATTCTTTCAAGGCAGGAGCAATATGATGAAGCCATAGCTCTGATGCATCGATTGCAAGCACTTGATCCAAACTCAATTATGGCTCACACAAATCTGTCTATTTATTACATGCATTTAGGCGATAAAGAAAAAGCAGAGGAAGAAAAGGCGATTTCCATGGGGCTGCGTATGTCCCAACTGGCAAAAGAGCATGCAGAAAAGAAAAAGCAGGATGAAAACAAAGCCAGGCTGAAAGAAGAGTCCGAACAAAGACTGCAGATGTTTCGGCAAGTCCTGGAAATCGACCCTTCCGATTTTCTTGCTAACAATGGCGTAGGCAGTGTTTATGTCGAGCTTGAAAGATACGAAGAAGCACTTCCTTACCTGCTGAAAGCCATTGAAGTAAAACCCACGCACACAGTCGCCTATCTAGCCCTGGGCAAAGCCTTTGAGCATCTAGATCGAAAAGACGATGCCAGACGCGTTTATCTTGCCGGAATAGACATCGCAGCTAAACGCGGCGACATCACGCCCATGAAAGAGATGCAAGGTCTTCTGGCTGCTGCCGAAAACAGATGGAAAGTAGCTTCCGAAGCCTAGTCCGGCGATTGGACCTGCTTTTGCAGAGCAAATAGCAGGTTCACTCGAATTTCATCCTAAGGACTGATTACGGCGAACGGCGAAATCAGGATAATTATGGATATACAGATCCAGTTATCTATAATATCCTTGGAGGGCAAGAAAATGTTTAAGCAAACAATCAAGAGAGATTCATTCCTGAAACCGGTTTCCAGAGATCACGGACTGCTCCTTGTGCTTGTCCAGAGACTTCAAAAAGCAGCTCAGGCGAGCAAAGAAGACAGGATTTCCCTGGCTTCTGAAATTCGCAATCGGCTGGCCGAGCTTTCAATTCAATACATAAGCGACGAAGAGCAGTCACTAGCTCTGCTCAACTTCGACACTACGCTGGCCGAAGAAATCAGTCAGGAACACAAAAAGATCCGGGATTCGCTTGAGGCATTCAGCCGACTGAGTGATGAGGAGCTTGAAACTGAAGAATTCATCGAGCTGGCAAGCTTAATTGAAGACCATGTTCGCTGGGACGAAAAGGCGGTCTTTCCCTACATTCAAAGAGAAATCACAGATTGCGAACGTCAAATACTGGAAGAACGCAGCGCCAATTTGGAAGCAGGGCGCTCAAGACCGATACAAAGGCTGCACCACTCAATCACCCTCAAGAAAGATAACGGTGAAGCTCAAACTTGCAGCTGCGCCGATTCACTTTAACTCAAAGCAAGAAGGAGAACCCGATCATGTACATTTCAACAGAAACAAGCGTCAAAGAAATTCTGGAAGTTAATCCTGAAGCCATTAAAGTCTTTGCCCAACACGATGTCGATATAGCCTGCGACTGCGATGAACGAATTCATGATTGCAGTCTGGAGCTTTGCGAAAGCATGTGTAAAATTGAGGACCTTGAGGGTTTGATCAAAGATCTACAATACTTCTTCGATAACGAATCTCAGAACTAAGGAAAATCAGTGTCGGCAGTGATCATGCTTTCCGGACTGCTGGCTCTCATGTCCACCACCTGCAATTATGTTTACTGTATGAAACACGGCAGGTACTAAAGCATCAAGCGATTCGGACACAGCCCTACTTGAACCAGGCAAAGTAATGATCAGAGTTTTACCCCGCAGTCCTGCGATTGAACGTGAAAGCATCGCCATCGGCATACGCTCTTGCCCGTAGCTGCGAATTGTTTCTGCAATGCCCGGAATTGCCATATCCACAATTCGAAGCACCACTTCCGGAGTGCGGTCTCGCGGACCAAGCCCGGTTCCGCCGGTGCTGATCACTAGATCATAATGACCACGATCTGCAAATTCCTTGAGCGTGCTTTCAATCAATATTTCATCATCAGGCAAAACTTTGTACTGAGAAACAGTAACACCTTCAAGTTCAAGCCGCTCGACAATGCGCTTACCGGAAATATCCTGCTTTTTTCCTGCCGAGACGGAATCGGACACAACCAGCACTGCCGCCTTCAATTTTCTGGCATTCTCAAAATGCCAATCAGATTTGCCTCCGGTCTTTTTCAAAAGTTTAGTCGAGGCAATTTCCATACTTTCATCAAAAACTTTGAGCATATCGTAAATGGTGAGAGCCGCTACGGAAGCCCCTGTCAAAGCCTCCATTTCCACGCCTGTTTTGTAGATAGCTTTCACAGTTACATCAATAACAATTTCCTCGTCATGCAAAACAAAATCCACCTGAACATGATCGACAGGGATAGGGTGACAGTAAGGAATGATTTGATGGGTGTTTTTTACCGCCTGGATAGCAGCCACTTTCGCCACCGGCAGAGGATCCCCCTTAGGAACCTCGTCGTTGCGGATTTTGTCGATCAAAGCTTTGCTCGCATTGAGTCGGGACTGAGCATGTGCCTGCCGCAATGTATTGGTTTTATGGCTTATGTCTTTCAAAGGACTGCTCCTTGCTGGCTCAGCATTGAGTTTATTGCGGCACTCGCCCTATCTGCTAGACTTTGCAAGTCAATTACTGTAGTTTTCAAGAATTTTATTCATGAAAAGCCGCTGGCTGAATATCATAGCGCTCCTTGTCCTGGTATTTCAGTACCTGCCGATTTTGGTGCTTATTGTTTTCAGTTTTGATGAATCCAGGCTCGCTGTTCGCTGGACCGGATTTACCTTTGCTTGGTATAAAGCCCTCTTAAATGAAGATACCTTGATTTCAGCATTTAAGAACAGTCTTTTGGTTGCAAGCATCAGCGTGATCGTAGCCGGGGCCATGGGAACAATGGCAGCAATCGGACTTGCCCGCTTACGCTTTGCCGGTGAAGATTTTTATCGTGCACTCTTGATGCTGCCGATAATTATCCCGGAAATTGCCATGGCTGTAGCGGCCCTATCACTTTTCCTGGCCATGGGCTTGAAGCTCAGCCTCGCCACAATTATCGTTTCGCACATCGTATTCTGCGTTGCTTACGTAACCCTCACTGTCATGGGCAGACTGGAGGGGATGGATCCCAAGCTTGAAGAAGCCGCGCAAGATCTTGGCGCACCACCCCTGGTGGCATTCTTCAAAGTCACACTACCTCTCTTGATGCCCGGCATTATCGCAGGCTGCCTTTTAGCATTTGTGCTTTCTCTGGACGATTTCATCATTACTCAGTTCACGGCTGGAGTCGGTGACACAACCTTGCCTTTGTGGATCTACGGCTCGGTCAAATTTGGGGTGAAACCAACTATTAACGCTTTAAGCACCTTGATGATACTTGGAACAGTCGGCACATCCCTGCTTGCAGAAGTGATTCGAAGCCGGAAGACCTGAAGCCGACTCAAGCTTAATTTCTTTGAGCAAATAGGGACTTTCGGGGTATAGTGGGAATAACCCGGAGATCAAAAATGCCAAAGGACCTCTACAAAGCTGTTTTGCTTAGTACAGCCAGCGTTTCGATTATCGCTGTTCTTGCGGCTCAGGCATCTAATCTAAGCAGCAGCCCGCCGCCATTTCAGGAAGCGGTGAAGTCCTATAAAGACAGGAAGTACTCACAGGCTTTGCAGCAGTTCAAGAAAATGCATGAGCTGGGGCAGTGCAACGACCTGGTTCATTACTATACAGGTCTCTGCTACCAGGCTCTAAGCCAGATTAACAGTGCTCGCAGTGAATTCGGCAGCGTAGCGCGCTCTAAAGATCCGACCATTCGCCGCAATGCTGCTTATGCCATCGCCTCACTGAATCAGTGGAGCCAGCATCGACTTTATCAGGGCAACGGCAATAACTTCGATCGATTCAGCAACACATCTGCAGGAAACCTGGCAAGCAGAGGCAATCTGGCTAACAGCGGCCCGGGAAAAGATATCACTTTTGACATACCGATGCCCTCCGGCGGGGGCGGTTGAGCAAGACGCTGAAGCGGCAGGTTGCCGCTTGAAAGAATCAAAGACATTCCCGAAATCTTGAACTGCTCAATGCCGACTAAGCGCAGCGGCTGAATTTGAACTCTCAGTTTCATCAAGAGATTTATTGCCGCCTCGCATTTCCGCAAGATTCTGCACCATCAACTCACGCACATGATCGCGAAATTTTTTGACATTGCCGCCAAAGTCTTGAGGATGCACAGGCGGAAGAACTCGCACTTGAGCTTTGCCCTTAAAATTCAGGTACATGGTTCCTTTGGGAAGCATCTGGCCTGTTCCATCGACAACAATTGGAACAACCGCAACATTACAATCGCTTGCCATTTTGAATGGACCATCACGAAACTCTTTGATCTCTCCATCAGGAGAACGAGTACCTTCCGGAAAAATCATGATTGAAGCACCCTGCTTGAGCCAGTTTTTGCAGGTATTCATCATTTCTTTGATGCTTTTCAAATCTCCACGCGCGATTTTTACATACTGGTTGAAAGTCATATTCCAACCGATGAATGGAATTTTGAAAATCGACTCTTTCGAAACCCACTTATACGGCTTGTTCAACCCATATAGAACCATGATGTCCCAGAAAGATTGATGATTGGCGGCAAGAACATAAGTTTGGGATGGATCTATATGTTCCAAGCCCTCGAAACTCACTTGCCAGAAGGGATTCACTGCAATGTAATGATAGCCCCACCAGCACGAATACATATGTACCAGCCGACGATTCGGATCTCGCCCTTTCACAAGCAAACAGAGCGCCGCAGAAATCCAGACCAGGAAAGCAGAGCTGATGAAAAAGTAAGCGATGTAAATGTAAGAGAGGAACTTGTTAAACATGTTATTCGCTTGCAGCAGAGCCGCATGATGGTCCAACTTGAACAATAGTTTATCAGGAAGCAGGCAACCCTGACACGAAAACAATTCTCATCATCTAATTCGCTTTGACGAAGCCCTCTACTGGCTGGACATAGTGCTGAGCTTTTCATCCAGGCGCTTCTTAATTGCGTCCATACTGAAGGTCGCTCCCTTTTGCATGGGAGGAAATTCAAGAAAACTCTGAGCCGATTTTGCAACTTCTTTCTGGACATATACAAAGCGCCAGAACTGAGTTACAAACCAGTTGTAATAAGCCAGAGAACCACCATTTCCATTAGGCATGCCGGTACGCTCAAAAGGATCAAGCCGTAAATTCACAAGAATCGGCCAGTCTACTTTTTGAGTAGCACCCATCCAGCCATTTGGTTGGTCGGTGAAGCGATACTTATAATCATCCAGACGAACCGCACTGAGAGTGCTTTCGGTCAGATAGAAAATCTCGTGGCGTTTAGAAGGTCCGTTTCCAGTCAGCAAATCCATCTGGTTATAGCCATCAAGATGCACCTTGTAAGTCCTGTCCACTAAAGGTTTACCCTGTAAGAGCTCCTCGGTGATATTTGGATTGCCGGCAGCAGCCAGCATGGTCGGAAACCAATCTAGCCCTGAGAAAAGACCATTTTCCACTTTGCCGGCAGGCACTTTACCCGGCCAGCGAATGATCGCCGGGACGCGGAAACCGCCCTCGAGGGCAGTGCCCTTTGCTCCGGCAAAAGGAGTTTGCCCGCCGTCCGGCCAGGTAAAATTCTCGCAACCGTTGTCGGTACTAAAAACCAGCATCGTGTTTTTATCGAGATCGTTCTTTTTCACATAGTCCATGACGCTGCCGACAATGTCATCAAGCTGCGCCATACCTGCTTCCTGTTCCGTCCAACCATTCTCTGAATTGCGCATAGCCTGGTACTTGGGAGAAAGGTGAGTGATGATATGCATACGTGTTGGATTGAGCCAGAGAAAAAACGGCTTGCCGTCCTTTCGTGCTTTATCCATAAACTTCAAACTTTCAGCAAGAATCTCATCGTCAACCGTCTCCATCCGTTTTGGATCAAGAGTACCGGCATCCTCAATTCTTTGCTTGCCTACTTTGCCCCAGCGCGGCTGTACGCTGCTGTCGTCGACTGAACTGGCGTAACAATGAAGCATATTACGCGGACCAACGCTGTCTTTAGCACTAGCCGGGTAATTCGGACTAAAAGGATCTTCCATAGCATCAAGATGGTATAGATAGCCGAAAAATTCATCAAAACCATGAACTGTCGGCAGAAATTCGTTCTTATCACCAAGATGATTCTTGCCGAACTGGCCTGTGGCATAGCCCTGTGCTTTCAAGGCAGTGGCGATAGTTACGGCTTGCTCGGGAATACCAAGATCCGCCCCCGCCTGTCCAACCGTGGTTAAACCCGTGCGGATCGGCAACTCGCCTGTGATGAAATTGGCTCTGCCCGCGGTGCAACTGGCTTCCGCATAATAATCCGTGAAGCGCATGCCTTCAGAAGCCATCTTGTCGAGATTAGGAGTTTTTCCGGCCATCATCCCTTGATGATAAGCACCGATGTTGAACCAGCCGACATCATCTCCCATGATAAAAATGATGTTTGGTTTCGTGTTTTCAGCAGCGAATGTGGAAACAGGAGAAACGCCCATGAATAGCATCAATGAGATACAAGAGCTGAAAAGCCTCTTCTTAAAAGTCACCATTAATCCTCCTGAAGCACAAGCTCGCGCAGTCTCAAACAGCAGCTCTGACAGCAGAAAGCATCAGAGTCTCAAAATAAGACCGGCCGGTGCTTAGATTAAACTATAATGGTCCACAACAGGTCCTTCAGTCGATGTCATTTGGTGAAAGCTTTTTCAGTAATGCGTAATGAAGCCGGCAAGAATAGTTCTTTTAGGAAAGTCGCTAAAGTCCTTATCCTTCTTTTTTGCCTGACTATTATTTCTAGCGCCACGGCTGAGAGCATCGAGCATAAAAGCGATAAAAAGAAAAATTCAGAGCAAAAACCAAAACTAAAAGAAAAAGGCGGAATGGTACTGATTCCTGAAACCACGTTCTGGATGGGTCTGGAAAGCCAATCTTTCAGAGATACAAGCCCCATTCATCAAGTCCATTTGAAAAGCTTCTGGATTGATAAAACAGAAGTCACCAATGAAGATTTTGCCCGCTTTGTCAAAGCCACTGGCTACAAAACAATCGCCGAAATCAAACCCGATCCCAAAGAATTTCCTCATGTCCCGCCTGAGCAGTTATTCGCAGGGGCTCTTGTATTCACGCCTCCAGACCACGAAGTTTCAAAACGTCAGCACTACAACTGGTGGCGTTATGTAGCCGGTGCATCATGGCAGCATCCGGAAGGTCCGCAGTCGAATCTGGAAGGACGATGGAATTCTCCGGTGGTGCAAATTGCATTCGATGATGCCCTCGCCTATGCTAAGTGGGCCAAAAAACGATTACCAACGGAAGCAGAGTTTGAATGTGCTTCAAGAGCCGGTCTAGATCGCGAATTGTATGCCTGGGGAAAAGAATTCAGACCAAACGGCAAATGGATGGCTAATCTCTGGCAGGGTATTTTTCCTTACCAGAATACTGCAGAAGATGGCTACAAAACCGCTGCTCCCGTAAAATCATTTCCGCCGAACGCTTATGGGCTTTACGATATGGTCGGCAACGTCTGGGAGTGGTGTTCGGACTGGTACCGCCCCGACTATTACGCGACTTTGCCTGCAGGAAAAATTATAGACAATCCAAAAGGTCCTGAAAGCAGCTACGATCCAAGCGAACCGGGCGCAAAGAAACGCGTTCAAAAAGGAGGGTCGTTTTTATGCACCGATCAGTATTGCGCCCGTTACATGATGGGCTCCAGAGGCAAGGGCGAGATTTCCAGCGGCTGCAACCATATAGGCTTCCGCTGTGTTAAAGACCGATAAAGAGCACATTAGACTTAAACTGTTTACTACATGGATAGTCTGAGGAATGTAAAAGCTTAAGCTGCCAGTTCCCGGATAGGCTCATGAAAATCAGCAAACAGCTCATTTTGCTTCTTGGACTGCCGATAGGCTGCCAAATGCTTTCAGTCGGCATGTTGATTTATTCCTACAGCAAAGTAGATGAACTCGTAAATAAAGAACTCAAAGCTAAAAGAGTAATCTCAGCAGGCATTCATATAAGGGCACTTTTGCAAAAATCAATTTGTGTCATGTCTAACAAAGGTATCGCCGGGATTGCCGACATTCAAAGCGAAGTTCCAAGGCAGAGCATCCAGAATGATTTTGCATTGATACGAAAACTGAGCAGCTCTGAAGCTGAAGCAGCGAAGCGACTTGATCTATGGCAAAAGGACGTCGAGATTTTTCTGGATAGTTTCGACAAACTCCTTGCACAAATCAACGAGTCTGATAAAGAAGGCGATGCACCACTTGTGGCTTTGCAAACAAAGGCAGCCCAAGATCAAATGCTCAACGATTTCAAAAGAGTCAATAACGATACAAACAAAATGCTTGCTATTTACACACCAATAGCAGCCGAGTTCCATCCGAAAGCGATGAAAGCCAGAGCAAATTTGCGTGGAGCAGTGATTCTAGGAGTAGCGGCAAATGTAATTCTGGTGGCATGCTTTGCTGTTTTATTGAACAGAAACATCATGCTTCGCTTGCTCCTGCTTCTCAATAATATAAAAGCCTTTTCAGTGCCTGGTCAAAAAATATCCCGCTTGAATGGAAACGATGAACTTGCAGAAATAGACCAGGTCTTTCAAGAAATGTCGAATGAACTGGAAAAACTCGAATCTTTCAAACAATCAATGAGGGCAATGGTCAGTCATGACCTCCGTTCGCCATTAACATCCATGGGTCTTAGAGTAGAACTAATTCTTGAGGATATCGAAGACGTCTATCCGCAGCTCACGGGCAATCTCAAAACACTCAACTCAGAGATTCAAAGACTGCGTCGACTGGCAAACACACTTCTCGATATCGAGAAAATGGAAGACGGCAGTATCGAAGTTCAAGCCAAGGAGAATAGCTGTGCAGACTTAATTACAGTGTCAATTGAGGCTGTCCTGGCCCAGAGCAAACGAAAAGAGATAACTATCAAGCAGTCATTAGTTCAATGCGCCAGCATGTATTGCGACAGAGATCGCAGTATACAGGTGCTGGTCAATTTTCTCTCGAATGCAGTCAAGTTTGCTCCAAGGAAGTCTGAAATTGAAATCAAGGTTTGCGAAAACAATGAAGATAGCTGGTCGATTGAAATACTTGATCAAGGACCAGGCGTCGCGGAAGACGCTCAAAATAAACTGTTTGCAAAGTTTGTTCAGCTTGAACAGTCCGCCGATCTTAAGAAACAAGGCAGCGGACTCGGGCTGTACATTTGCAAAATGTTGATCGAAGCGCAGAACGGCAGAGTCGGATACAAAAAACGAGCCGAGGGCGGCAGCTGTTTCTGGTTTGAACTACCTAAAGCAGCACTAAAAGCACTCTTGCTATTCACAGTCCTTCTCTCTCAAAGCGTTGAAGCAGCCGATTCAAGCGGCAGAAGCAGCTGGCGCACTTATGTCAGGTCCGCCAGACTCGACATTGACAAGAGCACAGACCTCACTCGCGCTCTTTCTGTTTATAGCAAGGCTCTGATCATGATTGAGCAAGATGATCCTGATTGCGAAGCGAAGTATGACATTTACCTCAACATAGCAGAGGTATACAGACGCTTGAAAAATTTCCGGAAAGCCGAAGAGACACTCGAAAAAGTCAGACCTTTTATAGAAAGCGGCAAATTAAAAGACCGAATAATGGAAGCTCGCTACTGGCGCCGTTGGGCGGGGGTTTACCTGGAAGAAGATAAAATAGATAAATCTCTAAATGCATATTCTAGAGCAATTGAAACGCTCGAGAAATATCTTCCTTTCAAATCAAATGCCAGAGACTTGCTGCTCTTAGCCCAAGGATACCTCAATAGAGGAAAACTTCAAGCGGCATTGACTGTAGCGGCTGGAATCAAAAAAAACGCTCTTGGTCAACATGATCTCTCGATAATCGATAAAGGACTTGAAGAGCTAAGTAATAGTATTTGCGCCCAGGTTCATTTACTACTCAGCCAGGGAAATGACGAAGAGGCGGAGAACTTACTCGCAGGACTGAACAAGCTTCCTCTAGAAAACAGAAAGTCTGTGCTGGATGCATGGACTGAGCATCTTTACTCGTCAAATACAGTAAGCACGAAAGCTGCAAGCTGCCTTGAAGAGTATCTGAGTGCGATCAGCACTAAGACAGCAAGCGATGCAGCCCAGATAGAAATGCTTAGAGCAGAGCTTTTTGAGCGAAATGCCGAAAAGCTGAAAGCTTTGAATTCATTTCAAAAAGCACTGGACTATTCTTTAGCCACAAGAAACAAAGCTCTGTCCATGGAAATACTTGAACGCTTCCGAAAGTTTCTCATAGACGATATCAGGAATGAGAATTTAGATATTAGCTTGCTTGAAAAAGAAGTTCAGATGAGCAGTTCGAACAAAATGCCGCCCTGGGCGAGTCTTAACCCGGCATTTTTTAACAAGATTCATGCGCGAAAGCGCTTGATGCTAGCTCTGGCTTATGCACGCTTAAATAAAATAGAAGCTGCGCAGGAACAAATTTTATCGATTTCTAAAAACTGCATAAAAGACCTGCCTTTTTACAATTATCGCCTCCTGATCACCGAATTGGAAATACTGAGAGCCTGTCAAAGAAGCAAGAAAGCAGCGCCGGTTCAGAAAGACTTTCCGGTCTTAGAAAGCAGAGCTGAAGAGCTGCTCTCCCATAAAGCCGCATTAGAAGTGGAAAAGGAGTTATTTAGCAGCCTTTCAAATGTTTTGCATAAAGCCCGGCTCGAATGCAGGGGAAGCTCAAAGCAGGACCCGGCAATATGCAAATAAGACAGCAGTTAGCATTGATTCTAGGATTGCCGATTGCCTGCGAGCTTGTAACAGCGGCAGTTTTGATCAGCAGCTATCAACGCGTCGATGAACTCGCTTTGAGAGAACTAAATGCAAAAAAAGCGACGGCCTTGGGGCTTCAATTGAGCATGAGTATGGAACAAACCGTACTCCTGACTGCAAAGGATAGCCTGCTTGGTAAAAGCACAAGCGGCATTGATAAACAAAGACAGCGCATAAACAAGTACTTCAATGAGATCCAAGAGTTTGCCAAAGCAGATACAAAAACTCAGGAAATTCTATCCCGCTGGAAAGAAAATGCTTTCCGTTTCCTGGATCTCTGGGAAGAATATGTTCATGCTTACAGCAGCGGTCATGGCAGGACTCAATATTTTTCACAGTTTCTCTGCCGGGGCGACCTGAACGAATCAATGCTCTACGCCCTGAACAGCGTACACGAAGACGCCGACGCGCTTCTGGCCAGATACAGCCGGGATGCCCAGGAACTCAATCCAGAATCAATCGAGGCCAGATCATTTTTGAACATGGCAATAATTGCCGCAGTTGCAATCAACATCATGCTTGTGCTCGCCTTTGCACATATATTAGGAAAAAAAACGCTTTCCCGACTGGAGCTTTTGCGCCTCAATATGAATGAGTTTTCCAGGGGGAAAGTGCCGACCAAGAGCCTATCGGGAGAGGATGAACTTGCCACTATCGATCGGGCTTTTCGTGAAATGGCTGAAGAACGAGCAAAACTGGAAGAATTAAAAGACTCCATGAGAGCCATGGTAAGTCACGACTTGCGCTCGCCTTTAACCTCGATGGCGCTTAAACTTGAAGTAATGCTCAACTCCGCAGAGGAGCAAGTTAAGCAGGCCGGAGAGGAAAAGATTGAAATCGCAAGGTCCTACCTGCGTGATTTGAAGTTATTGCATTCGGAAACAGGACGCTTGACCCGCCTGGCGAACACACTTCTGGATATAGAAAAAATCGAAGACGGCAGTGTGGAGGTGCAGCTTCGTTCTTTATCTTGCCTGGAGCTGATTAAGATATCTGAGGAAGCAATTATTTCTCAGTCCAAACGCAAAAACATAAGTATCCTTCAAGAACTTCAGGAAGGCGCAAGCTTCTATTGCGATAAAGATCGCTGTATTCAGGTACTGGTAAACCTACTCTCAAACGCTGTTAAGTTCGCTCCGAAAAATTCCAGAATCGACATAGTCGTAAACAGCGTAGCTGAGACTGAGCGCCTGCGCCTGGAAGTACTGGATGAAGGTCCGGGTGTACCGGAAGATAAGCAGAGTCGGCTTTTTGCTAAATTCAGCCAGCTCGAGCAAGCGGAAGATGTCCGCAAACAGGGCTCAGGACTCGGTTTATACATCTGTAAAATGCTCATTGAAGCCCAGGGTGGCAGCATCGGCTATAAACGCCGCGAAAACGGCGGAAGCTGCTTCTGGTTTGAACTTAAAGCCGCACCGAGCAGTGATCTGGAGAAAATCGAATAACTCCTACACCATCGACCTGACATTTTCGTTGCACCGTTTTTACAAATTCCTTCTAACTTAAGAGCATCGAAGTTGTAGGAATGGAGTAAAACGAAATGGCAAGAAATCGCAATTCCAAAGCTCAGTTGATGATCGAGTGCAGCGCAGGTCTGATTGCTCTTCTGCCTGTGATTCTCTGCCTCTTTGACCTGATCGTCATTGTCGTCGGTGTAAGCGTTAACGATGCTGCCTGCCGCGAAGCCTGCCGCGTCGCATCAACAGGCTCTCCGACTATGTATCTCTCCCGAGCAAACGCCGTAATAGCTAAAAGCGTTCTTTACAATCTCCGTGGCGCAATCGGAAATTTACGCCTCGTTGAAAAGGATTCGCATAACAGCCAGGAAGCCGACGAGAAAATCGATGATACGGTCGGCGGCAATGTATCAGGCACAGTCACAGTTAAAACCAGCCTCGAAGTTTATCCGCCCTTTCTGATCGGCGCCATTCACAAACAAGCAAGCGGCACTGAAAAGCTTGTTTTCTACGCCCAACAAACAATGCCTTACTCCTTTGCTGTAGCCAATGAAAGCGAAAATTAAGGAACGATGTCTGATTTACGGGTAGATCGAGCTAGAAGGGATGGGAACAGGACATGACAAGCCAAGATGCAAAGAGAGTTTTCAAGAACTCGCGCAACAACCATGGAAACGCCATAGCTGAAACAGGACCGATGCTTTATGTATTGTTCTTCCTGCTCTTCTTTCCACTGATCAATCTTCTTAGTTTCAGCTGGGGTGTAGCGACAGTTCATCTCATTGCAAACAACGCAGCTCGCCAAGCAGGTTCTGCTTCATCAAATACTGAAGCAATGAATCAAATGTCAAATCAAGCAAAGTCGATTGTTTTTTCCGGTATCGGTCAATTTGCCAATATCAAACCAGTTGGCGGCTACCGGAATTTGGGTGTCGATCTTTATATCGACCGTGCTGAAGTCGACAAAGTAACAGATAGCAGCAAAAACAATACATCAAACACAGTTAACGATAGCCAGTCAAACCCGGATGAAGGCAGCTTCAAATTTGCTGTTAGCCAAGAAGAGAAAAACAGCACATTTTCCGAGTCGCACTATGGTCCTAACAAATCCTATCCCAAAAGCGAAGGCATCGACCGCAAAAAATATGCTTACGCATTCAAAGTCATGGCGAAATATGAGGTCATGCCACTCTTCAATTTCAGCTCTATGCCTTTCGGCTTAAGTCAGGTACCCATGCTCGGCAAAGCCGCCATCATTGAACACTGCGCAATATCCAATGTTGAGCACCCTGAAGGTCTGTGCAATTAAGCAGCAATAAAAGATTCCAATTAATCCCGTGGAGGCGTCGAAATGAGAGCAAAGCAAAAGCGCGCAAGTAAAAATGGCAACATTGTTCTTGTGCTTGCGTGTATAGGAGTCATATTGCTGGCGATCGTCTTTTTCAGTCTTAACGTCGCAGGAATTTTCGGCACAAATAAAGAAGCTCAAACTGCGATAGACGCAGCCGCCTTGTATGCAGCCAGAGAAATCGCAAATGATCAAAGCCTGATCATCAAATCAAAACTCGGCTATATCGGACTTGTGGATATGAGCCCAAAGGACAAACGCAATCCGTATTTCATGAAAAACGGCACTGTCATCAATCCGAGCAACGAAGCTCCCGTGATCGGTATCAATACGGCCATAGCTACAGCCAGGCTGGATTATCAAATTGCGCACGATTTGAATAATAAGGATATGAAAAGGCTTGTCGAAAGAGACATGACGGAGTTGCGCCGAGTCGCAAAAGAAATGAAAGAGAAGATGAATTCGCTCGTTTCTAAGGGCTCTAAATCCACCCTCAGAGAGCAGACCATGGCTGTATATGAACAAAATAATCGACGCATGGGCGGACCTGGCGAGCTTGATCCGAATACTTTCAAGATTGAGATTGGACATTTAAAGGCACGCACCGGCTCAACTAATGTCAGCATACCGACCCCTCCGGACAAAGAATCGGAGAAAGTATCGAGCTCCGGACTTTATCTGCCTTATGCCGACGTTCCGGTCGAAGGTGAAAAAGAAAATTTTCGCTTTGCTGCAATCGCCAGTGAAGCTCGCTTAGTCAGCAATGAACGTTTTGTCGAGTCAGATGAAAAAGAGTGGCTGCCGACAACAGTTGTAAGAGTAAAAGCCGATAACACAATTAAAAGTCTGGCGCCCAATGCTAAAGACGCGAAAGCACTGGGTTCCGTTCATCATGAAGCGGCAGCACAGACCGGTGGGGCGATTCTGAATGCGAGGTCCACGGTTTATACGATTGGATTTGCAGGAGCATTTCCCAGTGAAAACTCAATGGGCAAAGTTTTGACCACAGAAAAATTGCTGAATTTCAATGGCTGGCAAAACATGGATCCGGCACACCAGAGCAGCACCTGGCTTCAAAACAAGGGCCCTGCAAATTATCCGGACAACGGCGGCACACTTGTACCGGCTGATTTTTATACATTGTCCTCGGCACAAACAGCACGAGACAACCCAAGTACGGCACTGGCATCCGGACTTTACGATTGGCTCAGAAGCCTCAGACTTCGCCCTAATCGACAGTCGGTAGTTGCAGCCATAAAAACAGGTGACTTCCGCACAATTGTGAAAGCCCGAGAATTTAAAGATGAAGCAGTCTCTGATGAAAGCGGCAGTGATGATAGCAATCAGCCTAATCCAGAAGACAAAACAGAAAGCCAGGAATCAGCCGGCGACGTGGAGGAAGCCGATTTCGTTCCTGCACCTGGTCCTCTAGTGGGCTGCATGAGACGAGCTCTTGAACCAGGTAAAGTCGATCCCAGATTTTTATATCTCACTGACCCCAGCTCTGAAGAAGGGAAAAGAATATATAAACAAGCGTTCGATTATCTGGGATTGGATGATCCCTCCGGTGTGCAATGCAGCCAGTCTGTCGGAAGCATACTTGAAGATCCAATTACAGGCGAGGCCAGAACCACTTCGGGCGCAAGCATTGTTGAACTGTGCCAACTAATAGAAGGCATGATTGCGACCAATCAGGCTGCGATGGAAGCAAGGTTGGGGGGAAGAATGGCATTTTTCGAATCACTCCAGCCGCTTCTAATTCTGGAGGGAAAAGCTAAAGTAAGTAATTTCCTCGAGAATGAACTTTACACACATCGAGGTCGAGATACAATACTAAAGGCTCACCTAACCGATACAGTTCAGCAAGGAATTAGCAGGGCTGAAGCTGCATATAATCAGCTTCTAGCAGACGAAGCCGCACCTAACCCTCCAGCCATACCAGGCGATCTCCAAGCTCTGGCAACTGAACTCAATAAGCTCAAAGAAGTTTGGCTCAAATATAAAGGACAGAAATTATTAGAGCACTCACCACTTCAGTCTGACTCAAAATACGGCATCCACGCAGGGGAGACACCCGCAAGTTTTCTTGAAAAATTCAAGAACATCTCCATAACGGCCGGCAATGCCGCCTCGGAAGCGTCAAAGTTACCAATGCACAGACTTCTGATGAATGAGGAGATCGGACGAGTCGAACATATAAGCTCTAGAGCACTAAATTGCATGAGAGCTGGAAAGATCGCCATGGTAAAGTCTCGACGATTCTTCAGACTTTGCAGACAGCTAACAAGCAGCGTAAAGAAACTGAACACTGAAGCGCCTCCGGCATCTCGAGATTATGAGAAAAGTCCCGATCCTGAAAAGTATCCAAACGCACCGGTTTTCGCCTTAAACGTTGAAGGCTGGAATGGAGATACTGTTCATGACCCAACTCCTTACTGGAAAAAAGGGAAGTTCGATGAATTTTTGACTAGCTACGCCAGAATAGCCTTTGTTATGCCTAACTGCGGGCATCCTAAGAATAAAAGAGCAAAAATCAGAACGCATCAGCGCTATAGCGGTTCGAATTTTTACGACCTTGATCCTGTAACTGAATCCGACGTAAATGACTTTGCCTTTTTGGTTGAGCAGGTACAGTCAGCCGGTTTTGCAAACGCTGAAGATCCTGCATTAGGGAAATTTGGATATTTCGTAAAAGAAACCGACAGGCTGCTCTACGGAAGCGAGCATCTACCGCTGCAATGTTCTGTGATGCCAGCCGAACTGATAAAGAGTAATTACAACGGTACACTAAATGGAGCCAAATTCAGTGATTACTCAAGTCTTCACGCAAATTCCAAGTTTCGCCAGGGACTATTTGAATCCACGATCGGCAACCCTATAAGCGACGTAGATAAGGCTCGCTTGTACCGATATGAATGGTGCTCCCGAGATCCGCAAAGAGGTTTACCTTATGGTGTCAAATACTCAGCAAGATTTTATCCGTTAAGACCGTACTCGTCTCGGCTTGTCTCGGGAACAAATGACGGCGGAATCTATAAACTCAAAGGAGATATCAACCACATTGACAGAGTATCTAAAGACCCAAACTCATATTCTTTTCCAAAGCTGGGTGAGTTAAAGCAAGAAATCATAGACTATAGAGCCAAGAGTAATCTTGAAACACGTAACACAAGCTCTGCTTCTGGTGGCGGCACTAAGAATGCAACGAGCGCATCGCCAACACTTGAAATGGTTTTTGTTCTTAGCTGCGATGGCGATGTTTCAAAGCCAAATGGCGGAAGCGGAACCATAGGGATAACACATATCAGGCACCCACACCTTGACAAAACACCGCGCTATCCGTTTGGTCACTACAATTTACTGCCATCTCAGTTTCTCTATTTCGCAGGAGACATTTTCCAAGAAGGACAAGCGGGTCTAGATCCGAATCACCCCGCCTACGTTATTCGTTCAGTCATTGCTCGAGACCAGTTCGCAGATCTGGAAAACGGTAAGAGCTACTCACTGCAAGATCCTCGTAAATGGACAAGCAACTTCGACATCAAAATAGGAGACCAAAAGAAAGATCCACCCTATCCAGCCGGCGAATTTCGCATCGGTAACCCATTTGGCGTAGCCTGTTGCAAGCTCGACCTAGACCATATGCTACTTAAAGCACACAAGGCAAGTGATTTGCTGCCATTTCAATTCTCAGCCCTCCCGGGTGATGACGCCTCACGAGAGCAAGCCGAGCTAAATGCAGAGGAAAAAGAAACATATGACACCTGCCCGCCCGTTTACAGGACGCCTTCAGATCTTAACTACATGAATGGACCTGTGGACATAGCAGCACCTTACACGCCTTAAATGAGTTAACGACATGAAACAGAACACAAAAATGGGAATTGCGATGCTCTGCGCTATTGCTGTGGTATCGCCGACGCTTGCAAGCTCAGTACAGACCCGACAACTGACCGTTCAAGTTAACACGACCGCCACTCCGGCTGATTCTCGGACTTCAAATTTGAGCATTATCAAGTTCCAGATTGGAGGCGCTGGCTGCTTATCTTGCAGGAAAGCAGTTGAAACAACGCTCCATCGAAATCCGGGGGTTTTGATGCTAAGCGTTGAAAAAAAACTGGGTGAGTTCAGACCAAGCGCCACAGTTACAATAGACAAAAGCAAGATCTCCAAGGAGCAAGTCGCTGCTCAAGTAGGGCAACTTAACTTTGAGGTGATTGCTCTTAGTGAGCAAAATCAAAACTGCAGCCCTTTGCTTTTGAAAGGTTGGCCAAAAGACCTCTTCTGGTGCACAGAGCTCAACAGCGACTCTCTGCTACTTATGCCTGCAGAAACGAAATCGAGCAAAGAACTCGAATTATCAAGAAAACTGGAGGCGCAGCTTCGTTTTGCCCGTAATCTGATTCAAAGCGGAAAAGTCGAAGAATCAATCTCGTTACTTATGAAACTAAACTCTATGCCGCTACCCGCTAACGAAGCTGCCCAGAGAAGGAGGATTCGGCTAACTCTTGCTTGCGCACTCATGTTCACAGGTCGCTATGATCAAGTGCAAGAGCTATGCAGAACGGTACTTTCAGAAAAGACAAATTCTTACGCCGCACTGAGGCTTTTATCCCAGATCGCCTACGAATCAACAAATTACCCTGAAGCTTTGCTACAGGCTTCCGAACTGGTCAAGAACTATCCGCAAAAAGAAGGCAGTTATGAAATCCTTGAGCAATGTTTCGACAAACTAAATGCTCCTGCTGCAGATTACCAGGTTCTTGTAAGACAGAGCAAGAAGCACTTAAAAAGTCCCGAATTCCAATCTTTTCTGGCAGAACAATGCCTGAAAAGAGCCAGTGTCCTGACCACAAATCATCCTGCACAAAAACAAACGAGGGAAAACTGGTACCTGGTTGCAGAAACGGCGTATAAAAACGCTCTATTGTCTTGTCCGGAAAATCTTGAATGGCGCCTGCAACTGGTTCGCGTTTTATTGAAGGAACGGAAGAATCACGAAGCATTAGTTCAGTGGCAAATTGCCAGCAAAAAGGATCCACAAAAGAGCAAAGTACTGGAATCTCGCATGCTCAAAATTTGGAACTGGAAACATAACTACGCCGCCATTTTGAGAGAGCAGCTTAGAAAAGCATTTAGCAGTATAGCCTCCGTCTTCCGCCCCGTTTAGAGAGTCGGTTCATTTTCATGGCATAGCTAAAGCTTTAACATTTGAGACCAAATTTCATGACAAAAATAAGACTTCTTGCCCCAAACAACCGAGCTCATTTATTCAAACAATCTGCAATTTTGCTTTCTCTGACAATGCTGGTAAGTTGCTCACCCCTGCAAACTGCTTCCCCAAAAAAACAAATCGCAACGCCTGTTGCCGGTCTTACGGCTCAACAAAAGTCCAAGTTTGAACGCTGCGCTAAAACCTTCCAACATGAATTTACCGCTCAAGAAGGTCTGGGTCCGGTTTACAACGCTAAAAGTTGCGCAAGCTGCCATGACTCAGAGCAATCCAATTCAAATGATCTTGCCGCAATTGAAAACAAGAACTCACTTGCATCGCGTTCTCTGATTTTATTTGCAAGTAGAAAAGATCCGAAGGCTTCAAAAAGCCTGCTTAAGAGCAGCGCCACGCTGAGGGACGTTCATTTTTACGAGAATCAAGGAATGGGTCTGGTCGAGAAACATTCACTTAGCGAGTCTATTGCGGCACTAAAGGATTGCAAAGTCGAAACTATTGGAATTCCGAAAGATTGCGATTTTGTCTCTACAAGAATAGCTCGCAGTCTAGACGGAGTAGGGCTGATTAACGCCATTCCCGACAATCAAATCGATAAGCTGGAAGAACAGCAGCTAGAGCTGGACGTCGACGCAGTCGGCCGTGTTCTGGACCGCAAAGACAGACTTACTTTCGAATCTCGCATAAATCGTTTTGGACAGAAGTGCATTGAATCTAACTTGCTGATGGTAGCAGCAGACATGATGAACGATGCTATCGGAATAAGCAGCCCCAGCAACCCAAAAGTCCGAGCTCCTGGCGGCGAATCTAAACTACCGACTTGCTTAAGCTCATTCGTAGCTTCCGAACCGAACGACAATGGAAAAATTCAGGCTGAGTTAACCTATTACATGTCACTGCTTGCAGCCCCGGAAAGAGGCAAAATTACACCAGCGGTAAAACGTGGTGAGCAAACATTTGAAAAGCTCGGTTGTGCATTCTGTCATGTACCGGAATTACGCAGTGCCGAAAAAGTTACGGTGGTGGACCCCGACAGCAAATTTCCAGACCTGGATTTCATTGAAATTGAAGCTTTGGAAAACAAGCCGGTAGCAGCTTACTCAGATTTTCTGGTTCATCATATGGGAAACGATCTGGCAGACGGAATTCCGGAGGGCAGAGCTTCAGCCTCGGAATGGCGGACAGCCCCACTCTGGGGCATCCGAAAAAGGAAACAATATTTACATGACGGCAGAGCAAAGTCCCTGAGCGAAGCAATCATGCTCCATGGCGGACAGGCAGAGCAAGCAGCTGCCAGTTTTAACGCCCTATGCGAGACTGAAAAGAATGAACTTCTGGAATTTCTGCAATCTCTTTGAAATGAAAAACTAGTTTTCAATATCAGGATTGCCAGCCGAAGAACTGCCAATCGAAATACCCTGTGAAAAGGTCTGAGTTACTTCCGTAGAGACAGCAGGCGACTTAACAGAATCAATCGGATGGGTGATTAAAATACCAACAAATGCTAAGACCGCAATGGCACCTATAATCACGCGCTTCTTAAGTTTTTCCAGTCTATCGGCACTCATGCCACGCTCATGAAGGCCAAGCCAGGCTCTAACTTCCATTTCACTGCCGCCCAGAGGATTAAAATCCAGGCGTGGTCTTGAAGTGGACTTACGAGAGGACTCTTCAAATCTTGTTCTAGAAACAACCTTAGTTCCACGAGCCTCTTTGGGAGCTCCTTTCAGGAAGCTCTTTACTGCAGTCTCGTCATCCTTGCTTGAAGCCAAATAGCTGCGAATTTCCTGCGGATAATTGTTTGTTTGGTTCATGATTTACGCTCCAGCCGATGAGAAGATAATGAACCGCATTTGTAAAAACGGTGCAACAAATCATTA
The DNA here is from genome assembly GCA_019748395.1 of Candidatus Obscuribacterales bacterium. Lineage (GTDB taxonomy): Bacteria > Cyanobacteriota > Vampirovibrionia > Obscuribacterales > Obscuribacteraceae > JAIEPM01. The sequence goes on along the minus strand of JAIEPM010000231.1, from coordinate 23,481 downwards.
ATTCGGCCGGATCAAATCCGTGCTATTTGGCGTCCAGGCTTAAGGCTTCAGCACAAACATCGCAATATTCCGGATAGCTGCCATCCAACCCGACCTTGTCGGAAAACTTCCAGCATCTGCCGCATTTGCTGCCCTGCGCGGGCAAAACGACCACTCGAACTCCGGCTTCATTGACGTCAGCCAGGAAACCGTTGCTCTGGGCAAGTTCCCCGCTCTGGTCGAGAACTGTAGCCTGAGATGTGATGAAAAGCCCTGTCAGATCATTGCTCAAGGAGTTCAGCTTCTGAAGCAGCTCAGGGCTATCAACTTTCAACATAACCTGTGCTTCCAGCGAGCTGCCGATTTTGCGTTCGGCACGAGCGAGTTCCAAAGCTTTGTTGACGACATAGCGGACACTGATCAAATCTTTCCAGAATTCATCGAGTTCCGGTTTAAGATACTCTGTTTTCACCATAGGATAATCAAGAAGCAAAGCGCTATCTTCTTTGCCTCGCAGATTCTCCGGACAGTGTTGCCAGATATCCTCCGCCATATGCGGTGTTACGGGCACAAGCAAACGCACGAGAGCGTGTAACACTTCGTATAGCACTGTTTGCACGGCGCGGCGCTTTTTCGATTTTTTCGCAGATGTATAAAGAGTATCTTTGACTATATCGAAATAAAAAGCGGACAGATCGACGTTGCAAAAGTTCTGCAAAACTTGATAGTACTTGAAGAACTCGTAGCGGTCAAAATCTTCCTGAACCTGTTGCAAAACCTCCTGAAGCCGATGCAGCACATAGTGATCAAGCTTGCTCAACTCATCATAAGAAACAGCATCTGCCGGGTCGAATTCGTGCAGATTACCCAGTAGAAATCGTGCTGTGTTTCTCAGTTTGCGATAGACTTCGGCTAATTGCGCCAGCATGTTCTTGCCGATCGGTACATCATCCGTATAGTTCACAGAAGCGACCCAGAGACGAAGCACATCAGCACCATATTGCTTGATCACTTCATCCGGTTCCACCACATTGCCGACGGACTTGGACATCTTGCGACCACTTTCGTCAACCACAAAACCATGAGTCAAAACGGTTTTATATGGAGCGCAGCCTTTGGCCGCAACACTGGTCAGAAGCGAGCTCTGGAACCATCCACGGTGCTGGTCGCTTCCTTCAAGATACATCTCGCAGGGTGTTCCGCGCAATTCCGGACGGGCATCGATAACCGATGAATGTGTTACGCCTGAATCAAACCAGACATCCATTATGTCGCTTTCCTTAGTGAATTCGCTGCCACCGTCGGGACAGCTGAATCCGGCACCAAGAAAATATTCGGGCTCACGCAACCACCAGGCATCCGAGCCTTCCTTTGCAAAAACATCGGCGACACGATTGATCACGGCTTCATCCAGCAAAGGCTTGCCGGTTTTCTTCGAATAGAAAACCGGTATCGGCACTCCCCAGGCTCGCTGACGGCTGATACACCAGTCGGAACGATTTTCGACCATGCTGTAGATGCGATTGCGACCGGAAGCAGGCAACCATTCCACAGAATCGATAGCCGCAAGCGCTTTGGCACGGAAGCCATCCACAGATGCAAACCATTGTTCTGTAGCCCGGAAGATCAGCGGTTTTTTACAGCGCCAGCAATGCGGGTAGCTGTGTGTTGTTTTAGAAGCGTGCAAAAGTTTGCCGAGTTCTTTCAAATGTTCAAGTATCGGCTCGTTAGCTTTGTCATAACGAAGACCAGCGAACTTGCCGCCTTCCTCTGTGAAGCAACCACGACCATCGACAGGCGACAGAACACCTATTTTGTATTTATTGCCAAGGATAAAGTCTTCAGGACCATGACCGGGCGCCGTATGCACACAGCCTGTACCGGTGTCGTCCGTAACATGATCACCAAGCATCACAAGACTGCGTCTGTCGATAAAGGGATGTCGACATTCAAGCAAATCAAATGTTTTTCCGGAAGCGCTAGCCAGCACAACAGTCTCACTCTCTTCAACGGCGGCAGCTTGAAGCACGGCGCTCTTCAATTTTTCAGCCATGACCAGAACACCGTGCCCCGGTACTTTCACGAACAAATAATTGAAGTCTGGATAAACAGCAACACCGAGGTTAGCCGGCAGTGTCCAGGGAGTGGTGGTCCAGATTACGAATGAAACATCTTTCTCGTTTTTGACCTGCTCCGGTAGCTTAGAAAGCGAATCTTCAGACACTGAAAACTTCACGAAGATAGCATTGGAAGTATGGTCTGCGTATTCGACTTCAGCTTCGGCAAGAGCGGTTTCGCAATTTGGACACCAGGACACAGGTTTCAACCCTTTGTAGAGGTATCCGGCAGCTGCCATTTTGCCGAAAACGCGCACCTGTGCCGCTTCGAATTTAGCATCGAGAGTTATATACGGATGCTCCCAGTCGCCCCAGACTCCCAGACGGCGGAAATTGGCCTCCTGACCTTTCAAATTCTTGAGAGCGAATTCTTTGCAGCGCGTGCGCAATTCAACAGGAGTCATCGAATGACGACCGCCTTTAACATCTTTCAGCACTGCATTTTCGATGGGCAAGCCGTGACTGTCGTAGCCCGGGACATAAGGCGAATAAAAACCGCGCAGAGCTTTGTACTTGGTGACGATGTCTTTCAATATTTTATTGAGCGCCGTACCTATATGTATTTTGCTCGAGCTGAGATAGGGAGGACCATCATGCAAGATGAATTTCTGGCTGGACTCGCGCTGCTTCAAATTGCGAGCATAAACATCCTTCTCGTCCCACATTTTCTGGATTTCAACTTCCCTGACCGCACTGTTGGCTTTCATGGGGAAGGATGTTTTGGGCAGATGGACGGATCCAGCTTTCTCAGTACTCATATTTGCTTATCCTTTTTTAGCGCAAGGCGCCTAATAACAAAAAATCCAGCGACCGGGCGCTGGAGCGAATCGATGAAGAATCCGCGCCAGCAGTCAGGAGCTAATAATGATTGCAAAGTTGCAAAACACGATTTAAAACCCTTCGCAGATAATCTGCATGGCTCAGTCTCTAGTCTAATTAGACCCGAAGCCATGAGCAATATCAACAGAGCCGAGCGCCCTTTTTAATGATTCTTATATACTCTTTGCTGCTCGCTTCTTGAATGCCTTTAATCTAGTAAACTAAGCTGCATTTGGCAGCCAAGCAGAAGGTGATTGACTATGAGCCTTGATTTAGTTCGTTCCACAGCTTTGCAAGCCGCTCAGGCGGCAGGAGCAATTCTGAAAGAAAAGCTTGGAAAGCTCAGCAGCATCGATTACAAGGGCGCTTTCAACCTGGTAACGGAAGCGGATAAAGCCTCCGAGGCTGAAGTGATTCGCATAATCAGAGAACAATTCCCTGATCATCAGATTCTCGGGGAAGAATCAGGAGCGCACAAAAGCTCTGCCAAGCAACGCTGGTTAATAGATCCCCTGGATGGCACCACAAATTACGCGCACAGTTATCCTTTCTTTTCAGTCTCAATAGGCTTTGAAGACGACGGCGAAATGCTCCTGGGCATGGTTTTCAACCCGGTTTCAAATGAGCTATTTCATGCAGAAAGAGGCAAAGGCGCTTTTCTAAACGAAAGCAAAATCAAAGTTTCCAAACAAAGCAAATTAGCTGAAAGTCTTCTTGCCACCGGTTTTCCTCCTGATTCTAAAAGAGCCGCCCATAGCAATATGATCGAGTTTCAAACACTCACGGATCTCTGTCATGGTGTTCGCAGGGATGGCTCTGCGGCTCTCGATATGTGTTTTGTGGCGGCAGGCAGACTCGATGGCTTCTGGGAATTCAAATTATCACCGTGGGATCTGGCAGCCGGTCTTGTAATTCTGAGAGAAGCAGGCGGCAGTGTCAGCGACCCAACAGGCAAGGAATTTGATCTTAACTCCGGTCATGTTCTTGCTACAAACTCACTCATTCACGAAGAAGTTCGAATTGCCCTAGAGCAATGCAAAAGCCAGGCTGCAAGTCACTAGAAGCAAACTCAAATCAATCTTTTGAGCGACGCACATAAAGACAACTTGCCTGATCTTCGCAAAGCAGTTTCCAGTTCGCTGCAGTCTTTAAGTTGGCAACCAGAAGACTGTTGTTTGGAAACAAAATCCAGTCGATTTTATGCTTGTCCAGAACTTGCTGCCAGTTGCTTTGCACGGTTGCCGCATCAGCATATTCCAGATAGAACTTTTCACCATAAAAGTCCGAGCGATCATCGATAAAGACTCTCATCCCGGTCTTATAACGGATATAGCCACCCCAATTGTCGTAGCTCAATCCGTGTTTTTCATCAAGATTCTTCTCTTTCAAGCATTTCAAAACATCAACAGGTTTGTTTTTAGGATCAAAGTCCGACTTTATCAATTGAAAACCGAGAGCCTTACCATCACCCAGACAGGAAACCGCAAAGAGCAAAACGAATGCAATCGGAATTGCGTGCCTGGTGCAGGAAAATTCAGTTTCATCAATTGTTCTTCCAATTGAAAGCCAGCGTTCTTTCAGGAAATTCAGCCAGGGTGCAAGCCTTGCATTGCCAAGCCCGGCAAAACAATTGAATCGACTATTCGCCAGGAGTTCGGCAATGAACGGCAGAGAAACAATGACAAAAAGCGGCATATTACGCCGGGCTGAAAGAGATAAGTGGGCAAAGGCAAGAACCAGCAAGAAGCGCCCCAGATTCGGCTTCTTCTGGGTAGAAACAAGACCAAGAGCAAGTGCAAAGTAAAAGAGCTCAAGCAATACGGATTGTAGTTGTCCATGAAAAACAGGAGAGGAAAACTCATCGTTTTGACTTAAAACCACTGATTGATGAAGATACTCAAGAATGTATTTATAGAGTTCAATACCGTATGGATTCGCCAAAGTAGAGGCCGAGATCAAAAGAAGGGCAAGAGCAAAAACCTTCATTCTCTTAAACAGAAGATCGGCAGTTTGTTTTTCGGAATTACAAATCCAGGCAATAAAATCCGCAGCAAGATAAATTACCACCATAACGATGCCCATTAAGAAAGCCGGATGGCAATTCACCCAAAGCAGCATGCTCAGCGAGAGTATAAGGAAAAGCTTCTTTGCCGAAATTTTTTCCTCGACAAATTCCTGCAAGCTTCTGCTGTAAATAAAGACCGCAAAAAATGTAACGAGGTGCGGGCGCACAAGCCAGTGTATCGCTGAAATAAGCGCTCCCATCACACAAAGAGTCATTGCCTGAAAGAAATGAGCGCCGCGTCGGCGGCAGTCTTCGTAGAGAAGCAAGAAAAGCAATGAGATGGCGCTGCTGCATACAACAGCAAGTAGTTTCAAGCCGCCGATTTTATCGAGCCCGGCGATAAAAGCATCAAACAGCCATTCGTATGCGACCCAGGGTTTATCCGGAAATGTATACGAAATCAAATCACTGCGAGGTATCTGTCCATGCTCAAGAATGTACTGCCCGGTAACCAGATGCCAGCCGGTCGAGCCGTCACCGTAAATAAAATTAGGTATGATCAAAAGAATGAACTGCAAAAGCAATATGAAAACAATATCGCCGACGCTGGGCATCCAACTAGGACGCATCATCCCGCTCCCGATCACCCACGCCAATCAGCCCTTCCGAGCGGGACTTGAGATTGCGAACTTTATAAAATCCGCACCAGGCAGATAGCGTTACTTTCAAAACTTCAAGCAGCATTTTGGGCGAATCAACCAGCACATTTACTTTCGAACCTTCCATATTTGCCCAGTTAATAGCTATTTCGGTAGTTTTATAAGCACGCATTCTTGCGATATACAAAACTTCTACGTCAAAGCCGAAGCCGTCAATGCGATTGACTGAAAAAATGTCTCGAGCAGCATGGCGTTTGAATAGCTTGAACCCGCACTGGGTATCATAAAAACCCGGCAGCAGGAGGCTTTGCACAATGGCATTAAAAGTGTTGCCGATGAACTTTCTATGCAGCAAGGCATCGACTTTTCTCGATTCATCCGGCTTGGCTCTTGAGCCGATGGCGATATCGAAGCCCGAGCGCAAGGCATCCTCTAATTTTTCCACTTCTTCAATGGGAGAACTGCCGTCGGCATCGTCTATTAACATCGCTTCACCACGCGCCGCCATCATTCCGCTGCGCACGGCGAAACCTTTACCTCGATTAGGTTGATAAGAGAGAATCCGAACTTCAGGGTGCTCTTTGGAATAATTGATCACAAGATCAGCAGTAGCATCGTGGCTCCCGTCGTCCACAACAAGCACTTCAAAACTGCGTCCCCGTTTGCTGAGAAATTGATAAACAGAGTCGAGCGTCTTCGGCAGGCGCCCCTCTTCGTTGTATGCGGGGATAATGACACTGAGCTCAATCATCGCCCTAAGTATAGTCCATGAGAGATCAAGTTCCTGCCTCGGAAAGGCAGAATACCCAATATTCGGCAATATTTAGCGCATTTCAGCCAGACCCGAAGTCATCAAGCGGATCGAGAATTATATACGAAAGACATAAGTTCGAGGCAAAAGAAACTAAGGTTCCTTGCCGTTAAGCAGATCATAAACAGGCGCGTTAAACGGGCTGCGACGCGCTTCTGGAACACGACCGCCGCCGAATACATTCTTGCCGTCAGGACTTGTCCAGAGGAAGTTGTTTGCAGCCTGCCTCATTGCAGAGTTATAGAAATTGCCGCTATTTTGAACAGCAAGTGCTTCCATGGCAGCAACTTTAGGTCCGGAGAATTTTGCGCCAAAGTAAGAGCCAATCAAGTTACCAGGCACATCCGAAGCCACTTTCCAGGAACTGCCTTTTGCCCAATCTCCGACATTATCGTAGTTGCCTGTAAGTGCTTCATTGGGAAAACGATAAGCAATAGACCCTGCGGTTGCTGCCGTAAATGATGCAGCAAACTTAGATCCGCCCACGGCAATACGTATCTTATCGGCCATGCCTGCAGCTTTGAAAGCAGTCCAGGTTTCGCCCGCACCAATTGCGACACCACGCTCGGCTTGTTGCGCAATAACATTCTTAACGGCAGCAGTACCCACACCTCTGGCAAGAGCATAGCTTGTACCTGTTACTCCACCTGTCATTCCAGAAATCCCATCAAGCGCGGCACTGGTCAAAGTCACCTTATCTCCTATAAGAGCTCTTATGCCTGAGCCGACTGCGGCTCCTGCCGCAAAACCGACGGCAGCGCCACCAACTACAGCTCCGGGACCGGACCATGAGAAGAGCGCCGCTGCGCCAACTCCGGCTAAAATACCTGCGCCCCATGAAACCAGGGAAATCGCCACTTCCTTGAGCGTGCCTTTGCACCACTTCCAGGCTTTTTCACCCCAGCCCAATTCACGGCTGGCTTCTTTTATATCACCCCACTGGCTGCGACCATCATGACCGGGGACAGAGTTGAGAGTAGCAATCAGTTCAGAGCCGTATTTGTCGCCCTCTATCTCTTTTACAAGCGGATTATTTTCGCCTTTGTCAAAGGCAACATCAATATCAAGCATGGCCAAACGGGCGTTATTTAAAGCTTGTTTCTGAAAGTCGGCCTGCTGAATCATGGAATATGCGCTTACCGCATCGAAAAGAACAGACTTGTCTTTCAGCATGGACAGTAGCTGATCAACTTTCTTTTTATCCGATTCTCCTTCAGGCTTAAGACACTCGGTCAATCCTGCAATCAGCTCCTTTTCACGTGCACTCTGTTCGCGTGTCGGTTTGACAATCGCTTGCAGAATTTCAATTTTGCCGTTATCACGTTCTGCAGCAGGTTTGAGCTTTTCAGCATCAATCTGTTTTTGCATCTGAGCAATTACGATTTTTTGATTTCCATCAGCAGCATCGCGGTTGACTCGGGCAGCTATTGTCGCAGCTTCTGCGGCTTTAGAACGAGCCAGGTTGAAGTCTTTGACAATATCAGCATCCTGTTTTTCCTCACTTGCTTTCTTTTTGAGAGCATCATACTCCTGCATCGTTTTATTGAAAGCAAGCATCGTAGCCTGATTGTTTACGCTTCCACTTAAAGCCCGTTCCATCAGCTGATCAAACTTTTCACCGCTTTGCGCAGCGGCAACTTTACCCAAACTGTCAAAACGCAGATTCAAAAGAATATCTCTGGCGAATTTACGATTTGATTCGGAGTCCTTGTCTTTATCAACATTCAACAAAAATCCGGCGAAAGCAAGCTCGGTATTGGGCTTAGCTAAGCGGACAAGGTCGAGCAATTGAGCTTCATTTACAAGTTTTTGTTCTTTTTCCCGTTGAAGCTGGACTTCACGCGGTGTCGCCGTGCCGTCTTTCAACTTTTGCTCAAGCTGTTCGCGATCTTTCTTCAAAAGATCAGCTTGCCTGGCAATTGATTCTTCATCCTGTTTTTCAATTGCAGGCATCTTGGAGGCAAGGATTCGAGCCTCTTCCATCGCACGTCGAGCGCCGACAAGATCACCGGCAGTTGCTTTAGTTTGGGCATCCTGAAGCGCCTTTTCCAGCTCTATTTGAGGCTTCAAGTAAGTTTCTTGCAAACGCTTGTCGAAAGAATCGTTTTTCAACTTAACGCTTTCGTCCATCTGACGTTTCATAAACTCAGAACGACCTACCGGCGAGTTAAGTTGCTCCGAAACTTTTTTTGCGTCTTCCAACCATCTGTTGCCTGCATTCGGTAAACCGATACTATGAAGAAACTCGGCATAAGACTGACGGCTCACAATCGGGGTTTCCTGCATTATGCGCAAATCGCGATAACGCTCTTCCAGTTGAGATTGCTTGAGTAAAGACTCTCCCAGGGCAGCTACTTTTTCTTTTTGACTTGGGCTCAGTTCCTTGTGCTCTTCCAGATAACGCCGAATAAGAGTGGTATCAAGATAGGAACCCACGGCAGGGTTAATGCCTTCTTTTGCCAGTTCGCTTTGCAGTGTTTTAGTCTGCTCGCTTGATGCTTCCAGTTGCTTTTTGCAAGCCATAGTGGCGCCAATCACCAGCTCCGGATTTTTCATGGCAGCATCAGCCGTCGTCACGGCAGTCTCATACTTTTCACTCATCTGAGCAATAAAGGCGCTCTGTAAAGCTTCGACTTCAATCATGCCGCCGCGACCGTCGGCGATTTTACCTGTTTTAGGCTTTAAGCTTCCATCTGGCTGCTGCTCAAAGCAAGTCGCCATCATCTGTCTTTGTAAGGACTGCACCTGAGAGTATAATTTTTGAATTTCATAAATCGGTTTAGTTTCAAGCGCAGCTGAAGCCTTATCAGGCTCCCTTTCAGCTGGCTTTTGAATTTCGCTTGCTTTGGCAGGCGGCTCTATAGTCTTTGCGGAAGAATCCGGCTTGCTGCCGTATCCGATTCGAACCGCCAGTGAATCATCCTGCTCTTCCTTTTGCGACCCTTTCGGGACTTCAAAAGGACTGTGCTTAATAATATGCTCTTCCGCCATTTCCTTCACCAATGCGCATTTAGTCGATTTTTCACAATGCGTCTTAGGCTAATCTATACGTCTTAAAAGCTTCCTGGACAGGAAATCTTAAAGCACACTAAAGAAATCATAGCTCATGGCGGATAAGTAGCGGAAGCCGATTGTCCGAACAAAAGGAAACAGCCACCGTTGGCGGTGGCTGTTTCTTCTTAACTATAGAGCTCTATTGCTTTTGCTCTTCAGGCTTTGCCTGGATTTGCTTCGAGGCTTCATCTCTCAGCTCTTGTGCTCTAACTTGAGCCTTTTTGTAGATGCTGTCGTATATTGTGGCTTCACCCCAACGCGAGCTTGCATCCAGTGTCGGTCTTGTCCACATTAGAGCGGCAGAACCCATGGCAGTGGTTGCGGCAGCGGCGTCGACTCCAGGCAATTTGGCGAAGAGCTTGGTGACGTTGTTGCTTACACCGTTTTGCCAGCTGGTTGGAACCATGGTTTTTCCGATTACAGGAATCATGAAGGATGTCGCAAAACCGGTTTGCAAACCAGCCGTGTTCATGTCATGCAAGTAATCGCTGTAGCTGTTGTACTTCTTGCCGTCGAGGTGCTCACCGGTGTAGATGGATGCACCCTTGTTGAGAGCGCCGAATCCGTAACCGATACCGAATGTGCTTATGGCTTTGGCGGCAAACTGTCTGGTGTTGTATTCAGCCAGATTCATGCTGCCATTAACCAGCAACTGCGCAGTTCTCTCGCCGCCCCAGCCGGCAAACTGAAGTCTGCCGAGTTGATTGATCGGATTCCATTTGGAAGCGCCTTCTGCCAGCGCTCCGAATCTGAACGGCGTGTAGTTGACAGGGTTCAGGCGACTGGGCAGCGCTTCAGCGAAGGTAACCAGCTTGCCTTTTCCGGCAGCAGCAGCTTCAGTGCTGAGAGCACGTCCAAGTTGTGAACCTGTAAGCGTGGTGCCTTCAGCCAGTCCGAATTTCGAAATTGTAGCTTCGGAAAGCGGACGATTGCTGGGCAGGTACTCAATGCCTTTGATCGCAGCATAAGTAGTGGCACTTGCAACTGTGTTTCTGATGTAGCCTCTGCTTGCCAGTAATTCATGTCCGGAGACTGCGTTGTTGGTCAAACCACCAACTGTGAGTCCGCCGACTACAACAGCCGGAACCTTGATCCATGGCGATACAGGCGCATCTTTAGCCAGGTACTGAATGCCTTTGTTGATACCCCAACCGCTGAGGAAAGTAGCACCAACACCGGAAACGTCACCAGCAAGTCCACGCCATTGCGTGTTGCCGTCTTTAACAGTCTGGTCGCGTTGAGCCTGAGCTTCAGCCGAGTTGCTGAGAATACCCATAGCCAGCTGGTCGACAATCATCTTGTTGGAGTCTTTGCTACCGCCGAATATCGAACCGACAAACGGAATTTCAGAAACATAGTGACCTGTTGTCGATACTGAAACTGAATTCAGTCCAAGCGATGCGCCAGGAACTACCCAGTCGACAAGACCGGTCTGTGTTTTGGAAATCGTATCTTTAGCCGCATTGCTGAATGCAATCGTCGCTGCTTTTCCTTCCGATACATCCATCTGCCTGCCCTGTTGAGCCTGGGTCAGAACACCCAGAATTTCAGGACTTTCCGAGAATGTCGAAGGATCTACTTTAGCGATACCTTCCACAATTTCTCTGGCTTCGGCTTTGGCTTGATCGTCGTTGTTCTTGAATCCGTACTCGCTGGCTTTAAGTGCATGCTGCATACGAATCAGCGCGACGTTTTGTGCTTTCTGAGCCAGAATAGCCATGCTGTTCAATGTGTCTTTCTCGGAATCGGTCAAAACACGTTGCATAGCCAGCTGCGCTTGAGGTCCTTTCTGACCCATCAAAGCCTGAACCATTTCCACTTGAGTCATATTTGCCATCATATCTTTGACGATTTTGGCATCCTGCTCTTTTTCCGGACCATCAGGACCGGGCAACTTGCGTGCGCCTGTTTTGAAGCCATCGAGAGCCAGTCCGAGTTGCGTTTTCATGCTCTCGATATTGCCCTTGAGTGATTCAAGTGCTTCAGGCACGGTCTTTCCGTGACCCTTTTCCATAACTTCTTTGTCGATGGCATCTTCAGCTTCTTTGAATAAAGCTTTGGCTTTAGCCCAATCGGTGAGAGCCAGGTCGCTTGCTTCCTTGGCTTTTTTCATTTCAGGGAATAGCGCATCTTGCTGATCTTGAGCCTTGGACATCTCAGGCGTTTTGAGCTTGAGATCGCCAAGCAACTTCATGCCGTCTTGAGTGCCCTGCAACAAGCGAGCAGCCTCAGGATTTTTCATGGCTTCGGTAAGAAGAGCAGCGGCCTTGGTTTTGTTGGCATCGCCGCCTTGCAGGTTCAGAGCTTGAGCTAACTGGATTCGAGCTTCATCTACATGCTTGTATGAATCAACAAGTTCCATATTCTCAGTGAATTGCTTGGCGACAGCGCCTTTGGCATCGCTGAGGAAAGCCGTACGAGCATCGATAGCTTTAGCCAGATCCGGGCTCAGAGCTTTCTGCTCATCAAGCTTGGTCTTGTAAACAGTTTGATAGCCCGCCATGATCTTGGCTTTGTCGCCGTTGGCGTCCTTCTCGATCTGCTGCATGGCAGTAGAGAATTTCTTTTCAGAATCCAGATATTTTTGCTGGTTTTCCGGCGAAAGCGCTTGCAATGCCTTCTGCATATCCAGGCTGACATTTGTCCACTTCGCAGCGGCATCAGTCATCTCTTTGCGAAGCTCTTCCTTGGTGACTTTACTCATGTCATCCGGTACGAGCTGATCTACGCTTTGCTTGCCGGTTTTTTGCAGGGCTATGAGCAAGGCCATTTGATTGGCGTATTGTTCCTGTGCTTGCGATTCATATGCAGCAAGCTGTTCCGGTTTGATGTTTTTGTTTGCTTCCAGAGCCTTTTCCCAGTCGGGAGCGAGCTTGGCAAATTGCTCGGCATCCATCGGCTTCTTGGCGCCTTCGGTAGCCTGCATATAAGTCATGAATGCTTTGTTCAAGTCTCTTGGAGCCGAAACCTGTTCCGGTGTCAATTCACCGGGCTTGGCTGCTTCAGCAGGCTTGGGAGCTTCGGCCGGTTTGGGTGCTTCACCGGGCTTCGGCGCTTCGCCGGGCTTCGGTGCTTCACCAGGCTTCGGTGCTTCTGCAGGTTTGGGTGCTTCAGCCGGAGCAACAGTCAATTTGGAAAGATCCACACCGAGTGTTTTGGCCGTAGCATCAAGACGTTGAGCCAGCTGCGGGCTGCTCTTCGCAAGGTCGACCATCACACGCTTAGCTTCTTTGACGTTGACGTCATTTTCGAGAGCTTTCGCATCGGCGCCATTTTTGTCTGTGGCAGCCATGTATTTTTTGACGTTTTCCTGGTCAAGCAATCTGGCCATATAACCGGCACGCATATCGACCGAGCTGGCAAATAGTCTTGCCAGTTCTTGATTCATGCTGTCGGCAGCTCTGACCTTTCTCACAGCATCGCCAAGACCCGGCTTTTGCTGTAGTTCTGTTTCTTTAGCTTTGATTTCAGCTTCTTTGCTCAGGTATTCGCCATACTTGGACTTGAGTGCAGCCCATTTGGCAGCATCAGCAGTAAGTGCATCTTTAGCAGCTTTGTTTGCAGGATCATTAATCCATTTATCGATATCTTCAGGCTTTTTGACGCCATCCCACATCTTACCAAGCTGCGCAGGATCAAGACCCTGACCCAGTTTGCTGAGTTCGGAAAAACGATCGCCAAGTTGCTTGTTGAGCTGACGATATGAAGTTTCCCACTGGAAAGCTTCCTGATTTTGCTTGATAAACTGCTCGTTTGCTTCGATCGCTTTGACCATGCTGATGCGGTCCAGCTTATCTGCACTTTCGATAATCTTGTTATATTGAGCACGCGATTCATCGCTGAGCGGTCCATTGATGGTTGGCTCAAGCTTCGCTTGCATCACATGGGGATCGCTGGCATCAAACTGAGCCGGTACAGGCATCCCGTTGTCGCCGATGCGACGCATGCCTTTAGCGTCCATGAGGGGCTCGCCGTCAATACCGAGAACTTTGCCTTCGGCATTGGTTACCGGTTTGAGCATTCCGTCGGCTCGTTTTGCATCACCGATGGCGAAGGCCTGAGGTGCGGAACCATCAGGATTTTTGCCGGTCCAGGTCGGGACGTGCAAGCCACGATAATTTATATAGAACTGGTTTCCGTCCGGAGCAACACTAGCACCCGGAACATTCGGAATTTGATCTCCGGCCGGTTTGGGAGCATCACCGGGCTTCGGTACATCACCCGGCTTGGGCGGATTCGGCACTTCACCCGGTTTGGGTGGGTTAGGCACTTCACCCGGTTTTGGCGGGTTAGGAACTTCACCAGGTTTGGGCGGTGCAGGAACTTCTGAAGGTTTAGCCGACCCACCACCAACAACTACTGCCATGGCCGCATCATGATGCTTCTTGAAATTAGCATCGGGAGGAGGTCCCATCATGGCCGGGTCAAACTTGGAAGCCATTGCAATAAGTTCAGAGCCGGTTGTAGCAAACCTGAGCTTGAACTCGTCTTTCAAATCACCACTGTGGAACATCAAAGCCAGACCGTTGTTTGCTCTGGCATAACCGGAAGCACGCAGCAGGTCCTTGATTTGATGGGTCTGTTCCATGGCTTGCTGCAGTCTTTGCTGACCTGCAGGCGTTTTGTCTTCGGACATCTTTTGCATATTCTGCTCAATGCTGGCCAGTTGCTGGCGCATTGCGATGTTTTCTTTGGAAGGAATAGGATGACCTGTAGAATCCATAAGCGGATTGCCTTTGTCATCACAAACATAAAGGAATTTGTCGGCAGTCTGTCTGGCGTTGTTGTAGTGCAGCTGCGCTGCATCCAGCGACTGCTGATACGCTTTGAAGCCGTCACCTTGAGCGTAAGGTCCACCGCCCTTGGCGATCACTTCTTTGACACCCATCATGCCCTGTTTAGCGGCATTGAGTTCGGAAAAGACGGTCTGGTAGACCTGTCCGGGGTCTTTGAGCCTGGAATCACCCTGGTTATCCCCTACCCTTTGTACTTCCGGCCTTTTGAAAGCCTCATCGCGCAAAGGACTGCTCTGGTCCTCCGGCTTTTGATTCTGCTTTTCACGAGCCTCTTCGGGACTGGGCGGTACAAATCCTTCTACCATCTTTTATTACCCTTACGAAAATATAAGCCTTGCGGGAACTCTAACTTAGCAATAGATTATTTGCTTGTATGTGTGGAAATTACGTACAAATGACCGGCCGGGCAGCAAATTTTATCTAGGCTTCATTCGGTTCCCCTTCCACAGGTTTCTACACGTTGCCAAGACCGATTGGACACGATTTCTCCCAAAGTCTGGGAAAAACACGCAAGCATCCAATAATTCACCTCTTATGCATTCCCTTTTATAGGAAGGACTAAGCTCCTTGACTACCCTCGCTTTCAAAGGCTTCGCTCCCAAGAAATCGAGCTCTCCGCCGTTTGACCGAGCGGCAGTATCCACTTGTCAACCGATAGGCAGCATTTCTTTCCAGATGCATATTAGTAATAGAAAGCAACCGACCAATTCGATTACGGAGAAAAGGAAGGCAGCTTAAGCCCTACATTTGAGTCGATATAAGCCTGAGCAGCAGCAGTCGACGGTAGGCATCCAAAAATCAAAGCCCTGAGATGTGCACATCTCAGGGCTTCATTGCTCAGGGTCGCTTTGAGTGGGGGAATTCTATTTGTAGTACCACTGAGCTTGTTGAGGATTTGAACTGTTTGTGGTGATTGCTTCCTGCCAGGAAACAACCCTGTAGCCGGAGAGTGAACCGGTTTGAAAAGGTGAAACTTGCGCCCATGGATTGATATATTCCATACCGTTTGGTCTCAAACGCCAGTCATAATGAGCAAAAGCTCCACCACCTGAACTGTAACTGGATTGAACCATGAGGTTTTGTGCGACTGCCGCTCCATAAAAATTGGCGTCTCTGGAAATCGCAATCGGCTCTCCCGAAGTTCCGTTGCTCAGAAGTGAACCAATAGTGACATTCGCGTAGGGAGCATAAATAACCATGCGCTCGTTACCCTGCAAAACAAAGTTTGTTTGTGCCGAAGAATAAAGTTGCAACTGAGAAGCGCCGCCCGAACTTTCAGCAATTTGATTTGTCAAAGAACTGTCGCCTGGCTTATTTATGGCAAGCTGGTTGCTGGCAGCGCCATTTGGAATACCGTTTTTACCCTGCGTGTTGAATCCGGAGTTTGGAGTCATGCCGTTCATATTAATACTGCTATCGTTGGAAATACTGACCGCAGTAGTCGGCGTGCTTGTACCTTCCAGAAACATGCGCGTCGCTGGTTGCGAACCGGAATTAATTGAAGACTGCGTCGAGCTTGCGACCTCAATTGATGAAGCTCCTGAAAGCGAAACCGAATTGACTTTGTAATCACCGGGCGGAATTTTCACAGTTTTACCTTTGACAGTCCCGATCGGACCGGAAGGCATCGGCGCTGATGCATCAATAACAAGTTTGGCTCCATTTTGCAGATTTATATTACCGAGACTCTGAGTGCCGGCTGGGGCCGGTGGAGCAGGCGGAATGGTCGGTTGAGCGTAAGTGACGTTGGCTGAACCACTTGGCTCTACGTTAAAATTGACCTGCCCGCCGCTCCACGTTGGGGGAGTCCCCACGGGAATAGTTTGATTGGAATGACCTTCAGGAACACCTGATTGCAAACCGTTACTTGCACCAAATACATTGTGACTGGCATTTAAGTCCGCAGCACCGGTTCTTTCAAAATAAGCGGTGTTGACACCATTTGAATAAACGTTTCCCATCATCTGCATCCATGGGGCCGATGATGTTGCCTGGGCACCATAGTTCTGACCGACAATATTGAATTGTTGATTGTAATAAGATTGCGGATTTGGATATTCATAATGAGATCCGCCCTGAGCAATTCCTCTGGCAAGCCCACCGGAACGGCTCCAGACCTGACTGATTTTGCCGAGCGAACCGCCATCTGCTCCAAGCAATTGAAAGCTTCGTTTGTTGTAAGTGCTGATACCGGATTGACCGGCGTATACCACACTGGCAATTCCGAAAAGACCGTAGGGCATTTGCGGTGTCAGGGGAGACGCAGTGATTGGTTGAAGCAAAGCTCTTACTTGCTTAGTTGTAGCTCCAAAATTTGCGGTCACGGTCGCCATTCTGAAAGAGTTTGGGCTGGCCACATTCAAGAGCGGATCAAAGAGCATTGATGTATTGGGTGGATTGCCCGGATTTGATATGCGCACAGTCACCGTGCCGCTGCTGCCGTTCAAAAGACTCGACGGCACGGTCTTGCTGACTGAACTGCCGATAGTATTACCAGGATCAAATCCTGAGGCTTTAGCGTTCAGTTGCTGCACCGCATAATCCATACCGATTTCAGCCAGCGCCCTTACTCTATGGCTGTGCTTCAAAGAAGCCACCTTTTGATATGAGCCGAGCACAGTCGTAAAAAGCGCTGATGCGAAAAGAGCTACGATCGTGCCGACAGCCAGAACACCGGCGAGAGTCATACCCTTATTAGCACGAGCTGCTAGCCCAATCTGCAAGGCCTCGATTTGTGTTTTACGCCTGTTCATGATTGAACCTCCGGAGAAATAAGCAAGTAAAAACAGATGGCTTTTAGTTAGGAGACGGACCCATAATCGCAGCAGAAGCGTTGTTGCGCAGATACATTTCAGAACGCAAACTGGTAAGACTGGCTTTTTGACTTGCACTTTGAGAATTGCTGAGAATTTGCAAATTGGCGACAACGCCGCTGAAAAGTACCAGGTCTTGCTCGTTCAATGCACCTTGCGGCGTGGCAGGGTCGAAGTTAGTGGTGGCAGTGTTTGTGGATGAGTTTATGTACTGAAAAACAGCCGGATTCTGATTTCCATCAAGAGGTCCGACCAGTCCACTCAAGATTGTTACGGGAGAGCCGGGCGAAAGAGTGCTGGGTTTATTACTCAATCCGTTAGGAGCCGGGAATACAGCCATTTGTAATTGAAACCAGCGAGTCGGCCCCGGTCTTGAATTATCACGCACCACCTTAAATACATAAGTATCGAGAGCTGCCAGAGTTTGAGCGTTTTGAACACAATTTGGAAATCCGTTAGCATCGAATGTCGGAACCTGCAAAACACAAGTGTCACCGCTCAGGCGATAAGGATTGTTGGGAGAGCCACCCCAGGGCCAGCTGGCAATAGTGCCGTTCAAAGTGCCGTTGGGACCATAATATGGATCACCCACGGATGGAAATGCAGCCGAAGTATTACATGCCGTGCCGGAGCTGACCTGGCTCACCGTGATTGTGCTGCCGTGCACGGCGAAGGTATCGGTGCTCGGTCCGTTTGGAATATCGGAAAAGGGATTGCTCGTGGGCCGCGTGGCACCCTGCACATCTCCTATACTGCGAGCCATTCTAATCAGTCTTCCGATTTTATCAAGTGCTACTTTTGCAGAGCTGATATTGTCGGTTCGAGCATTGATTTTATAACTCTCAATCGTGTTTAAAGACACAAGTGCCATCATCGAAACACCGATGAATGAAAATATCAAAGTCGCAACCAGAAGCCCGATTAATGAATCACCACTGCGGGAGCGGATATTTGTATGCTTCGACTTCATAGCTAGCTACCCAATCCATTCGGCGTGAGAAACGAAGAAGAGTCATATGACTTTACGGAACCGGAACTGTCACGCCATTTCAGACTTACGGTCACCTGCAAACCTGTGATACCGGCAAGGCTTGAATTAACGATCTGAACTTTGACCGTATCATCATCCTGATTTGTATCGGCATTCAAACTGTGGAAAGCAGATGCGGAAGCATTCTCTACTGTTGAGTCACCACCGGCGGTGTAATCCAGAGAATTATCTTCCAGTAAAGGTCGTGGGAATAAAGCATCCTGGGTGGCAGCACCGGACAACTGAGCATAGTGAACACCGGTGTTGGCAGCAACCAGAGTATAAGGAACAACGCGCAGGTGATCGATGCACTCCTGAGCAAGCGCAGTGGCAAGCAACTGACCCTGACTGACATTGCTCATTCGACGGGTCTGCGCATAAATCTGCACCATCGCTGTGGCGATAATGCTCGATACAAGAATTCCGACCATTCCTTCCACAAGAAAACTGCCCCTTGAACTGCGAGTTTGCACTGATTCATCGGGAAAGCACAGCAGAGCGGGCGCAGCAAAACGGCGCGAAGCCAAAGAATTCTTCAGCATAAATTCCTCGATTCATTTATATTGAGTTCTAGTGCCGCAATACTAAAAACGGTGGATTTCAAAAGCGGCTCGTACTTCTATTCAACCCTTCCTTAACGCCATCTCATCCCAATCCTGACAGCCCTGACAGCCCTTCTTTACATTTCGTAACAATACGAATATTTTCTGGAAGTCTGTCCTCCCATCTTCCTGACAGGCTTTGGGCTTTTCCTGACAGCTGTCAGAAAAACAGCTGTTTTTCTGACACAACAGTTCAGGCTAAACATTCAGTCAATACAGCCCATGCCCACGGATATGAGCAGCAGCTCCATCGGTAAGGGCGACGCCATGCGTCGCCCTGGGCTCGAACTCTGACGCTGCATATTGCTTTTCAGTCTAGTCCTGAACGACTATACATACGTAGGGGCCCTACGCCTACGCTGACCGAATCCATGTGTCACCACTACGCCTGCGCTGACCGCAGCCTGGCGATTTAAAAGCCCGTGGAGCTTCCTGCTGCTAATAAGCGGGCGGCTCCGGAACACAGGCGCTCAGCTCTCCGGGTTAACGCTAAAGCCTTATAAGAACCCATCTCAAATGAACTAAGCAGTAACTCTAAATCAGGACGCCTGCTGCTGCTGCTTGCGCAAGAATAAGATCAAGAAAAGCAAGATAAGAAGGAGGTGAGCGGTCATGAAAGTGTTCAGAATATTATTGATACTGCCTTTGCTTTGTCTCTTCTGTTGCGCTCCACTGATGGCTCAGAACCTTCAGGTCAATGCCGGAGCTCCGGCAGCATTGCATGGAAGAATTTCCCAGTCTTATAAAAGCAGGAAAAACTTGACTCAAGGAGCATTTGTACAGGTTTTGAGAGCAAGAACAATCGGCAAATTGAATGAGATGCAAAATGCCGACCTGCTAAAAATTTCCGGCATGAGAGACGCGATCCAACGTCAAATGCTCAGCCCGGTTCTTGATAGTCAAAACGCGCTCAAGCACGAAGCCGGACCACAAGCTCCCGAAAATCCAGGCAGGCACACAGTGGGAGTCCAGACAGGATTCTCTTCTTCCAAAACTATTGATGCGAAATAGGGTTTAATAGACCTTGCGAACCTTTAGAAAATCGCGTTTTCGAAAGAGCTTCAAGACTGCAAGAAATTAACGACTGTAACTCCGTCGCCGCCTTCGTAGGGTTCACCGGAGCGAGATTTATTCTTATAAGAACAGGAGTTCAGATAATCTCGAACAGCAGCTTTCATAGCACCGGTACCGTGCCCGTGTATCACCATCAGCGGTGACAGCTCGGCAAGGTAAGCCTCATCTATAAATCTCTCAAGAAGAGCAAGCCCTTCATCTACACGCTGCCCGCGCAAATCAAGCGTATTTGAGCTGCTGCGCACAAACACGGGATCTTCCGACTTCACTACAGCCTTTCGATCTTGAATTCTATTGCTCAAATTCTTTGATTTGGCTTGAGCTACACGAGCAGAAGCCGAACAGTGTTCAAGATCACGCAAAGCAACTTTGACTTTAAGCTGCCCAATTCTAACTTGAGCGGATTCACTGTTTGATTCTGGAAGATCTTCCAGAATTCCAATTTGATTGAGACTGCGAACTCTCACCGTTTGTCCTTTTGAAAACTCAGCTTGCTGAGCTTGCAGTTCCTCTGGGCTCAACCAGGAAAGATCCTTTTTTATGGACTCCAGTCTTTGTCTGGCTTCCTGAGCTCGAGCCAGTGACGGCGATTTTTGCAACTCGGCAGTCAAGTCATTTATTGCTTTTTTGGCTCGCTGATAATCATCCTGAAATTGATTTGCGGCTTGCAAGCGCGAGCGCAGACGCTCAGCTTCAAGAGCCTTAGACTTCTCTTCAAACTCTTTGGAAAGCAGGGCCATCTCTTCTCTTTTTTTCTTCAAATCGTCTTCTTGCTCGGCAATCATGCGCAAACGATTTTCCAGTTCATCTATCTTGTGCTCAAAATCTTGTTTCTCCGATGCCAGAGCTTGCTCTGCAGCCAAAACCATTTCAGAATTCAAACCCAGCCTGGCCGCCACAGCAATGGCTCTGGAACTACCGGCAAGACCCTGACGCAGACGGTAAGACGGCTTCATGTTCTTGTCGTCAAAGTCCATGCTGGCATTTCCGTATGAGCTATGGCTGTGCGCCAGTGTTTTCAAATCGCCGTAATGAGTGCTACAGATTGTAAGAGCCGAAGCTCGGTTCAAATGCTCAAGCACAACTCGAGCAAGAATCACGCCCTCTCGAGGATCTGTCCCCGCCCCGATTTCATCAAGCAAAACCAGACTGGCTGCAGAGGCGTTGTTTGTAATCTCCACGATATTGCTCATGTGCGAAGAGAAAGTCGAAAGATTTTGCTCTAAAGACTGCTCATCGCCAATATCGGCAAAAACTTTAGTAAAAATTCCGGAACTTGAGCCCTCTTCCACAGGCAATAAAAGACCGGCTCTAAGCATCAAAGACAGCAAACCTGCAGTTTTCAAATACACGGTTTTTCCGCCGGTATTCGGACCTGTAATTATCAGAGTTTTGAGCGAAGCGTCCAGTAGAATGTCGTTCGGCACCACCGCATCAATTCTGCCGCTCTGCAAAATCAAAAGCGGATGGCGAGCCTGCAAGAATCTGATCTCGAATTTTTCAAGATTAAGCCGCGGCAAAGTGCCGCCGTATTTCCAGGCAAGTCTTGCGCGAGCTGCGATGAAATCAGCTTCCACAAGCGCATTGAAGGAGAGTTCAATTTCTTCGAATTTCTTGGCGGCTATTAAACTCAATTCCCAGAGCAAGCGCTCCGTTTCTCGCTCAATCTCAGCTTCGTTTATGCGAATGTTATTGCTGAGTTCGACTACGGATTTGGGCTCTACATAGATAGTCAAGCCTGTGGACGAACTGTCATGCACAATACCTTCAATAGAGGAGCGCATGTTTGCCAGGACCGGCAAAACGTGCCGTCCGTTGCGCATTGTGTAAATCGGCTCCTGCAAACATTTTCCACCGGCAGGAGAGTTGATGATCTTTTGCAGCTCGTCTTTTACCTGCCCGTTAAGTTTGAGAAGTTCTTTCTTGAGCTTACGAAGCAAGGGGCTGGCATCGTCTTTTATCCTTGCATTTTCATCAACTACTGCATCTATAGCTGAAACAAGATCGTCAAAAACGAATAAGTCCTTCAAGATCTTGCGCAGACTTTGATACAGCTCGGCATCAAGGTTGGAAACCAGTATTTTCAATTTGCGGCTTGCTTCCAAAACACGCTTCAAATCGAGAAGTTCAGATGCCGAAAGTGCAGCGGCAGTTTGCAAACGATCAAGCGCCTTGCGCAAGTCCGGCAAAGCTTCCTGTCCGAGATCCTGCCCTTCGTTGAAAGCCCGCAAGGCTTCAGCAGTTTCTTGAAGCAGGCAATTGATCAAAAGCGCATCTTCGTGCAGTTCAAGCTCAAGTGCAAGCTCCCGGCTGCAAGCGGATGAGCACTCGGCAGCCAGATAAGATTTCAGCCTTTCCCACTCAAGTGACTTAAGAGTCCTTGCATTGGCATCCATAACCAACACCGTTTAGAACAAAACCGCAAAAATTTCGCAAATGCATCCGGCAAGCTGCTTTAAAGCCTGCGCTGGAATATAGAAAGGCGAAACTAACCTACGCTTGGCGTATCTGCAATAGTGCTTGCAGCTACGCTGGGCTCAGAAGTCGGTGCAGCAGCTGCAGCGGCGGCTGCCACAGGCTTGGCTGCCGGTATAGAAGTGAGACTATCCATTCCCATTGAGTCCATAAGCTTCTTCAAACGAATTTTCTGAAGCTCGTAAATCTTGTTGTTGCGCTTGTGCACTATACCGATGCGTTCGAGCTGCTTGATGGCTTCGACATGCTCGGCAGGCACCGTGTTTACTTCCACACTGCCCCTTTCACTCAGCCATCCGATGGTCTGAGAAAGCGACCCGAGTAGTTTGCGTAACGGTTGTTCGTAATAAGGTGTCATTGAACTTTCCTCCCGGCAGGGTTAATTTTAACACTGTTTGTCGGCAGGCGCCTGAGAGAATAAAACAGAAGCGCCGCAAAGCCCCTTTAAGTCGAAGAGGCATTAAATTAATTAAATTCAGGAGTTCTTATGATCGCCAGTTTTGAAGGCAAAAAGCCCGAAATCGCCGAAGGGGCTTACATCGCGCCCGGAGTTGTCATGATCGGCGAGGTAAGAATAGCAGCTGAAGCCAGCATCTGGTTCCAGTCAGTGCTACGCGGCGACATAAACAGCATCGAAATCGGCGAAAAAACCAACATTCAGGATGGCTGCCTCTTGCACGTCACCAAGCGGCATGCCCTGAAAGTCGGTGCCAGAGTCACTGTCGGACATGGAGCCATATTGCACGCCTGCGAAATAGGCGATGACTGCCTGATCGCCATGGGAGCGATAGTACTTGACGGAGCCGTAGTCGAGGCCGGTTCTATGGTAGGGGCAGGAGCCCTGGTGCCTCCAGGCATGAGAGTGAAAGCCGGAAGTCTGGTCCTCGGTTCACCGGCGAAATTCATACGCGAACTAAACACCGAAGATCAGGCCAGAATACAGGCAGGCTGGCAGAACTATATCGACTACTCCCGACGTTTTGCCGCCGAGATAAAAAGCTAAAAAATTCTCTGATTTAAGGCAAAAGTACGTGGTTCCCCCGGCAAAATTTTTGCCGCCTGCGTATATATTCAACCCAGGAAACTAAGGGGAAGCCCCAGATGGCCGAGCGGCCCGATTCTTTTGAGCCAAAACAAGTTGAGCGCGTCGGTGAGCCGACGCCGGGCTATTATCCGGCAACTAATGAATGGTGGAAACAATCTGCTGCCAGACCTCAGGAAGCAGGCAAAGTGCAGCTCCCGACCTT
>JAIEPM010000106.1 GCA_019748395.1 Candidatus Obscuribacterales bacterium | reverse complement strand
TCCTGGATTTGCAGTTAAGCTGCCCACCGGCGAAGTTGTGGCTTACAGCCGTATTTGTCCGCACCTTGGTTGCATCTTCAATTTCGTCAAAGATCCTGAAGAGTGTCTCAAGGGCTATAACTTCAAACCAAACGGACCGGTTTTTGCCTGTCCGTGTCACTTAAGCGTTTACGACATTGCTCAAGGAGGCAAGGTGGTTTCCGGACCAGCTCCGCGTCCTCCAAGACAATTTACTGTGAAAACAGACGGAGAAAAAATCAGTATCGTTTCACTGGAGGCCGGGGGAATTGCCTAGTACAGCAGATGCCAAAAGCTCCAGCTTAGCCGGAGCACTTACTAAAGCCGGTGACTGGCTGCAGACTCGTTTGAATAATATCGACATATTCGACGAGCACCACCACCAGGAGGCGAAAACCAATCCTTTCTATTCGTTGGGTGGAATTTTCTACCTGGTTTGGTTTCTTGTTATTCTTTCGGGTTGCGTTTTGATCATGTGGTACGTGCCGACAAAACCGGCAGCCTTTGATTCGATTCTGCATATTCAGCACGAAATTCTTTTCGGCAATATCTGGAGAGGTGTGCATAAATACGGGGCGGACGCGATGATTATCGCCGCCACGATGCGTCTTTTCCGCATGTTTATTTGCGCCGACTATAAGCCGGGCAAAGAATTCAACATTGCAATTGCACTTGTGACCCTTTTGCTTTCAATGTACTCCGGTCTGACCGGTTATCTGTTGATCTGGAACCAGCGCGCATTTTGGGCTACAAAGGTATTCGCAACATTCCCGACCTACATGGACCAGTTCCCGGTCATGGGTGACTATTACCTGCCGCTGGTCAAGTCCCTGCACCTTGGTTGGAACACTGCAGAATTCTTGCTGGGCGCCGGTGGTGCTATCACTCAGGAAACGATCACCCGCTTTTTCTCGATTCACATGGCGTTTTCAGCCATTCCGCTTATTCTGGTGGAACTATATTTCTATAGAACAGGCTTCAAGCGCATTCCGTTTAACTGGACCAAGCGTATTATCGTGACCATGATGCTCGTGATTGTGGCGATTATCATGCCTGCAGCACTTGGTCACCGTTCCAATCCGGACGTCACACCGCTGCCGATCCTTTCCGACTGGTACTTCCTCGGTCTATACCAGATGTACAAATATCTGGAGCCCGTTGTCGCTACCGAAATCACGATGGTCATTCCGATTTCAGTAATTCTGCTGCCATTCATCGATGTCTGGGCAACAGGCGCAGAAAAGGATATTCACAAACGTCCGTTCATCTTCTATGTTGCGCTTATGGGCTTTGTATGCTGGATCGTTTTCTCGGTCCTGATCATCGTCAACATCGCCAACATTCACTATGACCCGCCCTACTGGCGCTCATTCCTCTGGGGTCTTATCGATGTCGGTATCCTCATGCAGCTCTTCGTTTATACGAAGTCTTTCAAAACGGTTCAAGAAAAAGCCGTTGCCGTCAAGGGCTGTATCGCCATGGGTGTGCTGGCTGCAATTCAGACCTTCTGGGCCGTAGTCTATTACTACATGGCGATCACCGAAATGTTCTTCGGACCGTTAACCCAGGGCTGGACTTATGGACTTTGCAAGATGCTCGGCAGCGTAGCCAAAGGCGATGAAGTCGAGAAACTGGTGGCACTGGCAAGCAATAGCGACCCGGCCAACAAAGCCAATTTCAATCCTAACTACTGGGATTATCAGAGCCTGCATCATCTGAAAGATTATCCGGGCAAAGAGAATATTGAAGCGATTTATGCAATCGCCAACAATCCGAATGCCGGTGGCTGGCTGGATCCCCTCTTCAATGCTATCCCGAGCTTCATGGTTGTCGATAAAGCCGGAGTACCAACTCCGGTGCCTTATGTGAACACCCTGGACTATATGGTGAGCAACCGCTGGTGCGCAGACTACATTACTTTCTGCAACCGCATGACACCAGGTACCGAGAAGTCTGTTTCGGGAGCTTTCTATCCGCTTACCGTTCCTGAAATCGACTGGATCTGGATGGTACTTGGAGCAGTCACGACAGTTGCTTGTATCGTCATGATTCCAAAGATGAAGGCGCCGCAAGAACCGGCTAAAACCGTGAAGACAGAAACTGCTTCGGCTGCATCTTGAGGTATCGATGAGCATCCACTGGTCACTCAAATGGAGTATGTTCGCCGCCTCGGTGATTAGTCTGTCCTGGTTTTTTGCCGGGTGGAGACAGGTCAACGAGCATGGCGGACTCTCCGACTGGGGAGTGCTTCTCGGTGGCACCGCAACAACTTTGCTGCTGGTCACCGTGCAAGGCTACTTCATCTATTTTGAGGAGAAGGCGAAAGGTCGCCTGACTAAAAGAGTGGAGCTCTTCGAAAAAATCGAGAAGTTTCTAGAAGCTCGCAAAAATGCAAAATGTAAGAACGATCAAACAGGCTCCATAACGGATTCTGAGAGGCAAGGGGGAAGGAAGTAAACGATGGGCTCCGCCGAAGAGAGAAAACCAGGACCTATAAGCATAGTGATCTGCCTGGCTGCAGCTGCGGCCACGCTGGGATGCGCTGCATTGTTTATGCCTGCGGCAGAACTTCTGCCTGCGCAAGTCAATCCGGAAGCCAGAGTTTCCGGGGAATCTTGTGTGCGCATTCCCGAACTCATGAAGCAATACGGCAGCATCGGCGTTTCCATGCTGGACATGCTGCCCAAGCAGCCTCAGTCGGAAGAGCAGGCCGGCGCCGATGCTCTCAAAAACTGGGAAGCTGAGTTGCTGAAGAAAAACGGTGAGGTTTACGGAAAAGAGCTTCGCGCCAGTATCGAAAGCAGCCTCGGCGGTGAAGAGAACCTCAAAAAAGTCGTTGGTCTGATGAATGTAGATAAGAACTACGTTTATAACGCATACGCTTTGTTTCTCGGACTCGCACTCTTAGCGGGCGCACTCGGGATTCAAGCCATGGGTCGTTGGGGCGCGGAAGAAAAAACAATTCTTCCAGCCAAAAAATAGTTTCTCGGTTCGCACTAAAGTTGAAAGTCAAGAGAAGGTAGTCGTCAGATGGCGCAGCAACAAAAAGTCTATACAGACGGTCTAAGCAAAATGATGCAATGGATCGAGCACTACACCAACGTAGCGCTCACCAGCAAATACAACCCTTTCTATTACCACGGTGCTATTCCGCAGTTCTTCCTCTGGGTACTTTTCCTGTCCGGCTTGTTGCTTTTCGGATATTACATTCCGACCATCGACAGTGCTTATTCTTCGAAAGAACTGATTAACGCTTTCACTTCAGTTGATTACATAACCAACAAAATTCCTTTCGGCAATGTTGTCCGCGGCATACACCGCTATGCCGGTGACGCCATGGTTCTTACGATTGTTTTGCACGCCATTCGTGTTTGGTTCACTGACCGCTACAGGCAGTATCGCTGGCTTCAATGGTTCACCGGTGTGATTCTTTTGATCCTGGTGCTCTTCATCGGCCAAACCGGTTATTACCTGGTCTGGGACGAAAGGTCGCTTGTACTGACCCGTATGACGGTTACCGCTCTGGAAGCTATTCCGGTTCTCGGGCAGGCTTTGAAAGCCTGGTTCATCAACGGTTCGGCAATCACCAACCTGACTCTTTCCAACTATTTGTTCATACACATAGGACTGTCGTTCTTCTTGCTATTCGGTCTCTGGCTGCACTATGTTCGTATGGCAAGACCGGTTGTTACGCCGCCGCCTGTTATTAATTACGCGCTTGTGGCGATTGTGCTTGTTTTCGTTTTCTTCTTCCCGATTCATATGGAGAAGATGGCTGTTCTCACCACTCAGCCCACCGAGTTCGAAATGGACTGGTTCTTCCTCTGGCCTTATTACATGCTGACCAAGATGGATCCCACAACTTACTGGGTAGTCATCTCCGGTATCACGCTTTTCTTCACTTTCCTGCCTTTGCCCTTCCTGGTGGAAGCCGCTTCAGGTAAGGTGGAACCCTTTGATCCGGCTGAAGTAGTCGGTGACAAGTGTACCGGTTGTTCACTTTGCGACAAGGACTGCCCCTACGAAGCCATCGAAATGGTTCCGGCACCGGCAGGTTCACGTTTCAAACTCAGGGCGACAGTATTGCCTAATCGTTGCTCCGGATGCGGACTATGTGTAGGCGCTTGCGCTTTCGATGCCATCGACCTTCCGGAGCAACCGGACGGCGAGGTGACAAACAAAATCAAGGCTCTTCTTTCACAATCCTAGGATGCCGATATGACCAAGATAATGACGCTAATTTGTGAACGTTCTTGCGACCTGAGTAATCAGGTTGACTCACAAAGCCAATTCAAGGACATGCCTGGTTGCTATGTCGTTAAGTTCCCTTGCTCGGGAATGATTCAACCCCTCATGATTGAAGCAGCGTTGAAGAACGGTGCTGATGGTGTGGTGGTGACGGGCTGCCAGATCGGCGACTGTTATTTCCGTGAAGGCAACAAAATGATTCGTGAGCGTTTGCTCGGCGAACGTCCTCCCGGTTTGAAGAAAACTGTGGACCGACGTCGTGTGATTGGGCTCTGGCTCTCAAAAGTGCAACCGCAGCGTTTGCTCAAAGAAGTCAAAGACTTCAAGGATGAAGTTGCTAAGTTGGCGGCACCGGAAGCCACTAAGTAGTCTTGGCGATAAAAGGAATTTGTTGAAGAGGTAGATATGGCCGCAAAAGAAGACAAACCAACCGAAATTCAGATGATTGCCAGATGGACTTGGTTTTTCCTCTTCTATTTCGCCTGCATTCTTTTGATTGCTTCATTCGGTCTGGTAGCAGAGTTCTAAGCTCAAGGCAGCGCTAATTCTTGTTCAGGTGCGGGCGCTCAGCTTCAGGTTTTTATGAAGCTGAAGTGCTAGCATTAGCTTTCTTTCCAAGGTTTTAAGACAAACGGATTTTGCTTGTGGACGAAGAACTGGACCAGGCACTTATGTTTGAGACTCTGGCGGCCGGGCTGGCCCTGGACAGGCAGGAAGCTCGCAGTCTTGTCGAATCTCTTGCCAAGATTTTGCAGGGCGCATTACCCGATCAAGTTGTGGTCTCGCGTGGCGGTTGGCTTCTTTCCAAGGACAAACCAGTGGAAGATTTGCTTGTCAAATTCGATGAAGTTCACTATCAAATCAGCAAGCAAAAAAACAGCTCGGCTTATGCTGCAAAGACACTCAAAATTGTGCGCGGCATTGCGTTGAAAAGTACGGAAATTGAACTTTCAGATTGTGTAGCTCAGATTCTTTCCGAGTTGAAAACTCTTTCTCTGAAAAATGAGCGCATGAAATCGGCTCTGCAGAAATTTATCACAGGATAAGTCATGCCATTCTGGCGCAAAGAAACAGAAGCTGAAAGGCAAGCTAAAGAGCGGCAACAGGCAGCCATTGCTGCTATAGAGCGTGGTGAAATTCCTCCGATAGCCAGAGATCGAATTTTACGTGAACGTGCATACGGCAAAGAGTTCTTTGCCAGTGACTTGAGCAGCCGTGAATACATGCTTACTCGGGAAGCCGGTTTTCAGACGCTAGGGCAGGTCATGGGCACCTCTTTCTACAGGATTGGTTTCTGGGGCAGCTTTTCGCGTTACCGCAGCAGCACCGGTGAAATTCAAGAGATTACAAAAGCGCATACCGAGGCGCGCCGGAAAGCAATTGAGCGCTTGAAGCAGGAAGCTCATTTACTTGGAGCTTCAGGAGTAATAGGAGTACGAATAAATGCCCGGTCTCATGACTGGAGTTCCGGAGTGACCGAGTTCACGGCTTTCGGCAGCGCCATTAAGATTCCAGGCTGGCCGGTAGGGCAAGAACCTTTCACCAGCGCTTTAAACGGACAGGAGTTCTGGCAACTTTATCGTTCAGGATATATGCCACTGTCGGTGGTGATGGGCACCTGCTCTTATTACATGCATATGGATTATCAAACCAGGCAAAGTATTTATCAATGGTTCGCACCGAATCAGGAGCTTCCGACTTTTACCAACGGTTACAAGCAGGCTGCCCGAATGGCTGATTTACGCATGCAGTCGGAGCTGTCTTTGCTGAAAGCTGATGGTGCCGTAGGCGTATCAATCGAACCGAAAATGGAAACAATCGAATACGAATATAACAATACAAGTTACTACGATTTGCTTCTGCATTTCACGATGCTGGGCACTGCGGTTGCTGCTCATCCCGAGAGAGAACAAAAACACAGCTCACCGCTTCTGGTTTTGAATCTTGCATCCAAAAGCTATGGCAGGCTTTCGTCCACAGCCGATTACGAAAATAGTTATTTTGAGCCTGCCGGTACTAAATTAATTGATAAGCTCGACGAAGACGATGAATAAAAAGGACAGGAGATAGGAAATGCCCAACAATCCAATGGAAGACCTGCCGGAGCATGCTAAAGAACGCTTGCAATGGATGCAGGGAAAAGGCGGACACCGAGCCCTTTTTACAAGTGATTTATCCGTCAATGAGTTCTTGCTGGTTAAAGAAGCCGGATTTGATCCTGTTGGTCTGGTTGTTGGCACTTCGATTTATCATATCGGCTATCAAGCTGCACGCTGGACCAAGAACGAAGAGATGGTAGTTCTAACGCAGGCTCTTTACCATGCTCGTGAGCTGGCTATGACACGCATGGAAGAGGAAGCTCATGAACTTGGCGCCGACGGCATTGTTGGTGTTCGCTTGAAAGTCAAACATATGGAATGGAATTCAGATCTGGCTGAATTTGTGGCGATTGGAACTGCCGTTAAGCATCGTTCCGGCGACGGCTCTTTCAAGACCGTGACTGGAAAACCATTCACAAGTGATCTCTCCGGACAGGACTTCTGGACTCTGCTTCGCTCCGGTTACAGACCGGTAGGCATGGTTATGGGTAATTGTGTTTATCACGTGGCGCATCAATCCTTCGGCCAGTGGTTCAAGACCATGGGCCAAAATACTGAAATGAGCAATTTTACTCAGGCCCTTTATGATGCCAGAGAGCTGGCTATGGAAAGAATGCAGAATGAAGCCGAGGGTCTGAAAGCCGAAGGTATCGTTGGGGTTGATATATTTGAAGGCAATTACGGCTGGAGCTCGCATGTGATCGAGTTTTTCGTAGTCGGCACGGCAATTGTACCGATGCGCGTAGACCATCATATTCCAGCACCACAGCTGGTACTGTCCGTTAATGACTGAGGCTGTTTCTATTTAGAATAGCTGCCTTCGTAAGTATCAGCCATAGCCGGTTTTGCAGACGCAAAATACATGGTAGCAAGCGTGCTCAGCACCATGCCTACTGCTGCACTGCGGCTGAGAGAGCCGCCTGAGCCGCCCTTCTTGCCGAGGTGATCGGCAATTGCTTTGTCGGCTGCTGCTTTAACCAGCTCGCTTGCTTTAGCTTGTGCCGCCGTGCCTCTGTTTCCACTCAGTGCCTGGTGCAGATCGCTTGCAACTCTCGCGTTCTGTTTTTCGACCGCGATTCTGGTCTCCAGTTCTTTCATATTGCTCAGATCTGCATCTGTCGGTTTTTGCTTGCTCTTAACTACGCGTAATTCCTCTTCAAGTCCTTTGATTTTGGTTTCTCTTTCACGATTTAGCTTTTCGAGTTCAGCCTTGATATGAAACTTCTCGCTTCCAAAGGTCAGGTTTTCACCATCCCAGGCCGTTACAGTTGCGCTGTCTTTTGCAAGTTCCACTTTGCGCTCGCTTGCAGCAGCATCGCTGCTTATCGCTGCAGGCTTAGCGGCTGCGCCTTTGTTTCTGGCTTCAATTATTTCGACTGCTTTAGTTGAAATCCTGTCGACAATTGGTTTGATCGATCTTGCAGTTAAGTGGCTGTTCTCACCTTGATTGAGGATATGAAGCATAGATTGACCGGAAACATGTGCATAAACATCTGCAATCACTTTCTTTGGATGGAACTTCATCATTGTCGATGGAATTTCAATAGTTCCATTCGCTGTGACTTTGACTTCTGTACCCATACCTTGTACAAAGTCTATCTTTAGATACTTAATCGAATCAGGCAGGTCGGCTATCGTTGCTGCTCCCAGCTGTTTGCGGAAGGCCTCTCGGTATTGATTGGCCATGAACTCGCCTTTGTTTTGTGCAGGGATCTTGCCCATGATGCGATCGTTTAGAGTCTTTACAGTATCTGCGATGCGTGTTTCATTGTTTAGATTTTCAAAGGTGGGATTACCCTTGAGCTGTGCAAGTGCAAGATCTGCTTCTTTAACTGCTTTTGCCTCGGCTGCGTCGGCCTTCTTATTTAAGATTGCATTCAACTCTCTGACCGCTTCTGTATGCTGCGGATGAGCTGAATCTTTGTACGCATCATTGAGCTTAACTAGATGATCAAGTTCTGCCTTAGGCCAGAGCTCCTTATCTGCAGGATTTGCGGCTCGGCGGGTATTCTGTCCTTCAATTAAGATCTCGATTGCATCTCGGACGTCTTTGCTGGGGCTGGCCGGATCAACTTTTGCATTATCCAGATAAACAGAAAGTTGTTCTGCCGACTTGGCCAGTTTGTTTTCTAGGTTCTCGGTCAGGGAAGGACTTTTTGACGCAGTCTCAGTCTCAGTTTTTGTTTCTGTTGATGCCGCTGTTGCGGGTTTGTCCGTTGCTTTTGGACCTTCCTTAAGCAGTCCTTCTTTTGTCTGTCCTTTCAACTTAGCTATGATGCTTTCGGCGATCACAGGTCTGCCTTCACCAACAGCACCGCCGTTCTCGATAATGGCGCGATTGTCCATAAACACGCTCATCAGTTTTGAAACTTCAGATCTGAACTTGGGCTGTGTTCTGACAGCTTTCTCTATGGCGTTTGTGCGGTCTGCACCAGACAATCCTTCGAAGCTTGAAGTATCAGCTCCCATAGCAGCCAGTTCTTTGTTTGTCAGTCTGGAAAGCAAAGCTTTTTCGGAAACCAGATTTTTTCGAGCTTCTTCCACATGTTCCGGCAGTTTGCCTCCGTCGTGGATCACGCCGCCTTCACCATCCATAAGCATTTTTCCGTCTTTAAGAATTCGCATTGGATTGTTGTTGGCTTTGCTGTCGACTGCTTTGTAAGGCTCATCCTTGTATTTTGCATAAACGAATCTGGCAATTTCTCTTTCGCTTGCTTCGCGAATGCTCTCGGCCATTTTGGGAGATTTTACTTCTCTGGCTGCTCTATCGATATGAGTGTAAGCGCGACCGACTTTATCGGCCATGTCGCGGAAGTCACCAGGGTTGCCGGAGCTTTTGGCTTGTGCGTTTGCCCATTCTGTGAGTCTCTGGATCTGTGCTTTGCCCTGTTCGTCGGTTGCCTTATTGCTGAATGAAGGCATCGGCGTTCCGTCTGTTCCCAGCCTGAAAGGCGTTTTGCTCTTGGTCAAAGATTCAATCTGCCTCAGCATATCATCGCGAAGATCAGTCGCTCTGATCCCGGTCATGTCAGGGTTGTCTACTTTCAGAGATCCAAACTGATCGAAGAGTGCATTGTCAACCAGAATGACTCCATCGGCTCTGAGCCTGAAAACGTTTTCTTTGTTTGGATTTGCGGTGGCATCTAAAAAGTGAAACGCGCCGGTTTTAGTGTTTACAAGCAAGAAATCTGCGCCGACCTTGTCTCCGGGTGATTGAGCTTGTGATGGAAATATCTCCCAATCAGCGCTAATTTTTCCTTCCCGTTTGAGAGTCGGCAATATTGAGTCGCTGAGAGTCCTGTATGTATTTTCTTGAGCTCTGTCGCCGGCTGTTGAACCCACTGTCCGGGCGCCGGAGATTTTGATGCGTTCAAGATATTGAATTGCTTGTTTGAGATCCGCCGTTGACCAACTATCTGCTGCTTTCGGGGCTTCCTTTACTGGCGTGCTCTTGTCTGAGCCTTCCTTTTCTTTGTCGCCTGTGATGGAGAGTTCCGGGAGGCCGCTTGAGCCTTTGCCGCCGGCCGCTGCGCGCTGAGCGTCGCTGTCCCTTTTCTGATCTTCAAAAGTTCCTTGCGGCGAAAGGTCCGCCGGTTTATCAGCAGTTGTTCTTGCTGTTTTGTCTGTCTCGGTTTTTCTAGAATCGCCCATTCAACGTAAACCCATTTTTTTACTGACAAAGATATTAACGTTCGTTAATATCCGGTATCCGGAATTTTTGGACACTGCCAGCACAACCCGGAGAAAGATTAATTCGAATTCAGCCCCTTTACAATCGGGAAATTACGATAAAAGATACTGCTTTTCCAGAATTTTGCTTGCTTTGCGGACTCTTTATGAACTGTGCCGGATTCGGTTTATGAAGCGGCAAACTGTTCTAGGCTGGCAGAAACGAGGTGTACTCGACTATGAACCTGCTCCTTTGCATTTTGTCCCTTCTTTTAATTGCGGCCCTGATGACTTTGGATGCTAAACCGGCGTTTGCAAAGTCTGCTGAACGAAGAATTGCCGATTTCTTTCAAGTTTCGGAAAAAGAAATTTCGGAGTCTTCCATTCAAAAAGCTGTATTGAAAAAGATTCCGCTCAACTCACCATTTAATTTGGTAATAGCTGAAATGCGAAAAATGGGTTTGTATGCGGATCCTCTTTCGCAAATAGTTGCTCGCGAGAATTCTAAAAGTATCATCTGTCTTTTTCAGTACGATCCAAATGACTTTGCCCTTAGCAAAGCCAGTTACCAAATTAGTTTTGAATTCTCTGATGCAGGTTTTTTGCGCTCTGTCGGAGTCGTGCGATATTTCACCGGACTCTGATATTGCCGAATGGCGCAGGACTATTTGCATGAATACACATTTGCTCCGGCTGTCGCGGAATTAGAATGTTCTCAGGTGGTCGGGATCTGCACATGGAAGAAGAAATTACTAAAAGAAGTGCATCAGATGCGCTGGAAAACGACTCGCGCTTTCAGCTTGAAAGCTGGAGTCAAGATTCGAGCAAAAGTCGTTTTGCGCCGGAGCCTTCAAAAGCTCCTCAAGACGGACTTGGTCCTCTTGAGCTGGTGGATGAAAAATCGAGAGAGGCAAACCCTTTTCTTGCCAGAGCTGCTTCAGAAGCGGTAAATAAGCCAATCTACAGCTTGCCTCGTTGGGCAAGTCTTCCCAAGCCGAGCCCGAACCTTGGTTGCGTATCGTCATTCTCCAATCGCTACAGGCAAGCTTTGAGCTATGCCGGAATAATCAATTCAGTTGACGATACCGCATATCGAAATTATTACCAGGTGAATATGGACGAGCTGAACAAGAAAATGGGTTCTCAGGCTGGCTTATTAAAGCCCATTTCCAAAGCTGAGCTGAAAGAAGGGGACTTGATTCAAGGCTCAGATCCCGGCACGACAAGACGCCACATGGGCATCGTCGGCTCTATCGAAAACGGCAGCCGCATGGTTTACGACAACTACGGCGGACTATGGCGAAAAGAACCTTTAGATCATCGCTTTGGCAGCTATAAAGAGCTAAATTACTACCGAGCTTTTCTACCAAAAAAGTAGAAGGGTGCGCAAGTTATTAACGCAGTCTTTTGATGTATTGCGTTCCCTTTTCTTCAAGAACTACCTGGTCGCTGTTGATTTGCGCCAGGGTGACTGACTGGTAGCTTTTTCCTTTGCTTAAGCGCACGCTTTGATCTGCGTTTTTGACATTGAAGAATGCAACGTCGTCCAGAACCGCTGTGAGTTTCATTTCGTCCACAAGGTGCTTGGGTTTGGATGGCAGGAAATGCAGGCTGTTGTGATTTGAAATCTGTGGATAAGCAGCCAGCACCGTCGGTGATACTGCTGTCGGTGGTGGCGGCGGCACCAGACCATAACTGTAGCTTTTTCGCTTTTTGTCTTTGCTGTTCAGTTTCTTGCCTGAAGTGGATGAAGCTTCTACAGAAAGAGTGCTGAGACCGGCCGCAACTATAGTGCCGACGACTGCAAGAAGAATGAAATTGCGCATATTTCCGCCGATGCCAAGTGGGCTCTTCGTATAGGTCAATTATATAGATTTTGACTGTCTCTTGAATAGTGCTTGTGACTCAAGAGCTATCCAGGATTCTGCCATTCGGCTTGAAAACCATTCCTGATAAGACTTTGTCGATGCTGACATTTCGTGACGGTGGCACGGGAGCTTTACAGTCCGGCATGCAGAGCTCCTGAAAGACCTGCCGGCCGTAAAATAGTCGGGTGGCTTGCCGACTACGCAAGGAGATTTCAGATGAGTTCAGGCGCTTCCGTCAGTGTTGCACCCCCAAGAGGTATGCGCGACTTTTTGCCTCAGCAAGTTGCTCTGAGAGATTGGGCCATTGAGACGATACAAGCTACTTATAAGCGCTATGGTTTCAGCAGAATCGAAACTCCGGTGCTTGAGCATATCCAACTCTTGCGCGGTGGTGAAGGCGGCGAAAATTTGCAGCTGATTTATGAAGTTCTGAAGCGTGGCGAGAAGTTGGATAAGATTCTTGAGACGCCGGATTTCAACCGGGACGAGCTAAGTGATCTTGGCTTGCGATTTGACCTTACGGTGCCCCTTGTTCGATATTATTCGGCGAATCAGTCTAATTTACCCAATCCGCTCAAGTCTCTTCAGATCGGCTCCGTATTTCGTGCAGAAAGTCCTCAAAAAGGGCGTTTTAGACAATTCACTCAGTGTGATATCGACATCATCGGTGTTAAGTCTGAACTGGCGGAAATGGAGTTAATCAGTGCCAGTTCGGAAGCCCTGCTTGCACTTGGTTTTGAGAACTTCACTATTTTGATTAATGACAGGCGCTTCCTCAGCGGTCTGGCCGAGCATTGCGGATTTGATCAGGAAACAATGCCCCTGGTTTTTATCGCTCTGGATAAACTTGAGAAAATCGGGCTTGATAATGTTCGCAAAGAATTGCTTGACGATAGCCGCACAAAAACCGAACCGACTCTGAAACTTTGTTCAATTTTGCAGGTTTATCTCGACAGGATGCAGGAAAAAAGCGGCAAGCTCAGTTTCGATGAACTGACTGAGATATTCCCGTCTCTGGCTGGGTCTGATTGTTTGCCTTCGCTGAAAAAAATTATCGCAGCGGTCGAAAAGAATTCAAATTCTCGCTTTCAAATCAAATTTGAACCTACTCTGGTTCGGGGCATGGGCTATTACACAGGGGCCATATTCGAGGCAAAGTATCCGGGCTATTCCGGTTCGATCGCCGGTGGTGGTCGCTACGATAAGATGGTCGGCAAGTTCAGCGGTCGAGATGTGCCTGCCTGCGGCTTTTCGATTGGATTTGAGCGTGTGATCGATATCCTGACCGATAAAGGTTTTGAACCGCAATCTGCTTTTCAAAAAATTGCCCTCGTAGTTGATCCGGATCGTGACGATCCGGCACTGATTCTTGAAGCTGCTGCCAGATTGAGAACTGATGGCCATATCGTCAGCATTCAAGTACGCAAGAAAGATATGAAAAAACAGCTGGATGCGCTTGTGCTGCAAGGTTACACGCAATATTGCCCTTTTAAAGGCGATCTCGACGATCTTGAACTGAGAGCACTGGCAGCCAAGTAAATCAGCAAATTCCGGGCAAAATGTGAGCAGTTGATAAAGCAGGTTCACATGGACGGTCTTGATAGCGACAAAAATTCCTTGCTTGAAGACGCTTCTTTAAAGCGGCTTGGAGAGCTCTTTGACGGACGTTATAAATTGCTTCGCGTATTAGGATGTGGCGGCAGAGCCGTTGTTTATGAAGCCCTGCACCTGAACATGGAAACAAAAGTCGCTTTGAAGCTTATCAAAGCAAATCTACTTGACGATGAAAAAACAAGAGCGCGATTCAAGAACGAAGCAAAGTTAGTAATGAAGCTTTCTCATCCAAATATAGTGCAGGTGTCGGCTTTTGGCTTTAGCTTGGAGAATGAACCCTATATTGCGATGGAACTGCTTAAAGGAGAAGGGCTTGATCAATTGTTGAAGCGCAGCGGAAAACTTCCGGCTTCACAGGCACTTTCAATCATCAAGCAAGTTCTTTCCGGATTACTAGAGGCTCATCAACATTCAATAATTCATCGAGATCTCAAACCATCAAATATCTTCATTTCAGAAGGCCTTGATGGAGAGCTGCTTGTGAAAATTCTTGATTTTGGTCTTGCTAAATCTTTGAGTCAGGAAAATGCCGAGCCTCAACTTACTTTAACTGCAAGACCTCTTGGTACACCTGCCTACATGAGTCCGGAGCAGTGTCGAACAGCTGAACTCTCCGCGCCAAGCGATATTTATTCGCTTGGCTGTGTTTTTTTTGAGTGTCTGACCGGAGTTTCGCCGTTTTTAGCTTCGTCTGCATATGAATTGATGAGCAAGCATTTGAGCGAGCCTCCGCGCTTTCCAAAATGCATTTTTGTAAGTAAGGAACTTTCCGCCATTGTTTTGTCCTGTCTTGAAAAAGATCCGACCCACCGAATATCTGGGACGGATCTTTTATCGAAGCTCCAATCTCTTGGTGATTCTGACGGCAGCCGGAGCGAGGCTTCGTCGATCAAAAACTGGACCATTATATTTCTGGCAGCAATTCTGCTGACTGGATTAATGAGTTATGCCGGATTGACTTCATTGAAAATTTCTCAATCTCAAAAGTCTCAGCAGACTGGCAATTCGATAAAAAATGAGAAACGATTGGGACTGGGCTTTCTGCCAAAAGAACAGCTTGTCGCGGATGCCAAAGTTCTGAGATCCGGCGCCGGACGCCGCCTGCCTGATTCGAAAAAAGCCCAGGAACTTTTGCTTAGAGCTATTGCCAGTGGCGAAAAACAGATTGATGAGGCAAAGGTCGACTCGAGTCAAATAGCTGAAATTACATTTGTGGTTAATGCTTTGTGTGTTTATTCAGAATGCTGTGAGGACACGGAGGATTTTATTGCTGCAAAAGAAGCCCTGATCAAGGCAAAAAAATTGGCTGCCCGCTTAAATGAGCCAACCCTGGCCTGGCATGTGGAATTTGAGAAACTCATTTTTTACGAGCGCTCGGGAGATTTGGTCAATGCACTTTCTAAAGCCGATAAAATGCTTGCAATTGAAGATCTCGATGGTCCTACACGAGTCGATTGTTTTAGAGCTCGAGCTATTGCTTTGCGAGAGCTAGGGCGATATTCAGAATCAATAGAGTCCTGTAACGATGGAATGGCCGCACTTAATGCTCTGCAATCGATCAGTCCCAACATATACGAAAATGAATCAAACTCTAAACAGTCATTCGATTTTTGCCATGCTGATGCTTTGGTGTTGAAAAATCATAATAAGAAAGAGTTGCAATCTTATCTCCATGTTTTTTTTGATGACCTGTCGGCTGCTCGGACAGGCGGACGAGCTTTATTGTCCTATCGGATATTAATTGATTTGCGTGAAACCGGGCAATATGAGCTTCTGGAAGATGCCTGTAACGGTCTCATTGAAAAGTTTGAAGCAACTGAGCCCACTGTTGCTGCCATGGCTCTGTCTGAACTGGAAAGAGCTGAGATTGCTAAAAGTGATTTTGAAAAAGCTTTGCAGATTGAAAAAAGAGCGGGAATACTGATTTCCAAAAAGAAGCCGCTCATTAGCGCCTTGCTTGGAATGGCAAGAGCGCGCCGACTCTTTGCTCAGGGAGAGAGGGAAGAAGCGCACGTGGCTCTTTCAGAATCAATGCGTCCTTTGATTTCATCCGAACTTTACAAAAATCAAGAGGCTGCTATTGCAGTTGTTCTTTGTTTTGATGCTTGCGCCTGTGCGCGTAACTTTGGCGATTTAAAAGAAGAGCAATTTTGGGATGAAAGCGCAGTTCAGAAAGTGTGCAGCCGAAACTATATTCCAGGGCAACGAAAACACAAAGGTGAATTGTTGATGCGCCTTGCTGAAATTTCAAATATGCTGGGTGACAAAAAACTAGCCGCAGACTATGCAAATCAGGCTCAAATCCTCTTTGAGCTTTTGAAAGAAAGCTATCCTCAGCTCTGGAAAAAGTCTCTTATCTTGCAAGCAAAGCTGAAGACCTGAATCAGAGATCAATTGATTTAAGTTTCTGATTTAGACATTCAGTGAAAACTTACCAGCGCAGAATCTTGATGCACCATGCGCCCGGTCCGCAGATCTTTGCTGCTGATCAAAAGCCTCCGGTTTTGATCGAGGCTGAAGGATACTTCAAAACGATCCTCTCCTTTTGTGGCAGGAGGATCCGCTTTCAACAAAGTCGGGCTGCGTTCGTTAATCCAGAAGCGATTGCGAGATTCGAGTTCTGCTTGATCAAGCGGGTTGAGTTTGACATGGCCTGCTTCATCAAAAGCAAGTTCAAGCGTGGGTGATTTACCGTTTAAAGCGCTGCTTTGCGCAAGTTCAAAAACCTGCATCATGAACTCATTTTGACCGTCAAAAACGGCTTTGACCAGCACTCTGGCAACTGCGCCGTCTGAAGGCGAGGGGCTGCCGCGTTTTACCAGGCACCTGTATTCATAGAGATCGGTGCTGGAATTTTTGTATCTAATTGCATAATCATGCTGCAAATAATCAGCCAGACTTTCGCCGTTTGCAAAGGCCGCAGCACCTCTGGCTACGGCGTCCAGTGGTCTTTCCATTTTGACGCGCTCTTTGCCGAAGCGTTCTTTAAGCAGTTCTTGCACAATTGGAATCTGGCTGGAAGCGCCGATCAAGAGAACTGCTTTCAGCGAGCTTTCGTCAAAACCGTTTTCCTTTGCATCGGCTAGTGCTCGCTCAATAGTAGCGTTAATGATTGCCGGGGCTCCCTGTTTTTCAAGCAAAGCTTCAAGTTTAGCTCTGCTGAAATCAGCTCCTATTTGCGAGCCGCTTGTAGGATCAAGAACGCTCACTGTTGATTTGTCAGTGCTCGAGAGCCTTTCTTTTAAAGCTTCAACTTCGGTCAAAAGTAAGCGGCTGATTTGCTGGATTTCCGGATCATGTGAGCGGAATCCATTTAAAGAAAGTATTTCTTTGTAGAGCCATTCGTCTATCGTGCTTCCGCCGAAAGCGGCTCCGGCTTTTCCTATGACTTTCAGCCGAGGCTCAGCTTCGCCGTTTTTCTCTTGTTTGACTAGGCAAACATTCAGAGAAGCAGAGCCAAGGTCGAAAATAAGACAGTACTCTCCGGCAAATAAGCGTGCGCCATATCCAATTGCCGCTGCTGAGGCGTCGTCGACAAAGCGAATCTTCTTCAATCCTGCTTTTCGGCAAGTTGCCAGCAGCCAGTTCTCGTAATGCTCAAAAGCTTCAATTGGCAGAGTCAGAGCTATTTCCTCCTCGCTGCTCAATTTGAGGTCTGAAAGTAAGGCGTGAATGATTGTGCAGAGAAAATCTTCGGCGGCTTCAGTATTGGAAACATATCGATCGTCTATATTGCGAGTTGCAGAGCTGCGAGTGGAAATGAAGCGTTTCATCCATTGAAAGGTTCTTCCTGAATGAAGCAGATTTCTTTCTGAAACTTGCTGCCCAAGCCACTTCTGACCTCCGGCACCGTAGCTTATTAGTGATGGGATAATGGCGATTTCCTCATCGCCGAATTTCTTGAGGCTGCTCAAGCCTGAAGGTGCATGGGTCTGACCCTGCAAGCGAACCGGGTCCCAGACTGAAATAACAGTTTTGCTGTTTCCAAAATCTATGGCAATTCGACCAGGCATGGTTTTATCTCCTGCCTGCTGCTTAAGCGCCCGGGCGTTCGAATTGAGCTTTGAGCAGACGATTATAAGCCCCGCCTGAGTTGCTCAGGGTCTTATGATTACCGCTTTCTACAATGCGCCCGCCTTCCATGACCACAATCACGTCGGCATGACGCACTGTCGTTAATCGGTGGGCAATAACAATGACAGTGCGATTTCGCATCAGATCATTCAATGCAGCCTGCACCATTTTCTCGGATTCATTATCGAGTGAACTGGTGGCTTCATCAAGAATGAGGATCGGCGCATTTTTCAAGAAAGCTCTGGCAATTGCCAGCCTTTGTTGCTGCCCGCCGGAGAGTCTGATACCGCGCTCGCCAATCTTAGTATTGTATTGTTCCGGCAGTTCCATAATAAAGTCATGGCAGTAAGCGGCTGCGGCAGCCGCAACTACTTCTTCGTCCGTGGCATTAAGCCTGCCCAGCCTGATATTCTCGGCAACTGAGGCGTTGAAAAGGAAATTGTCTTGAGTGACTATGGCGATTTCCGAACGCAGTGACTGGAGCTTATAGGATCTGAGCGGTTTGGAATCTATATAGATGGTGCCGGAGCTGACATCGTAAAAACGAGGGACAAGATTTGCCAGCGTCGACTTGCCGGAACCTGAAAGACCAACCAGAGCCAGCATTTTGCCTGCCGGTATTTCCAGATTGATGTCTTGCAAAACCATTTGAGACGGTTTGTCGTCGTTGACTGCCGGATATTGGAAAAATACATCTTTGAAGGAAATGTCGTGATTGCCCTTGGGCAGTTCGGCTGCATCAGGCAGATCCGCCAGTTCGGGCTTGCGATCCAGCACTTCAAACACACGGGAAGCTGCAGCCAGTGCTGGTTGAATGATGCCGTTAATTCGTCCGAGATTTTTCAGCGGCGAGTAAAGCAGCAAGAGCGCAATTACAAAGGAAGTAAGCGAACCGATTGTCATTACATGGTGCACTACCTGCCAGCCTGCTGCCCACATAACAGCCGCGATACCGAGCGCTCCAATCATTGCCAGTATCGGCGACATCATCGCCTCGGCGCGAACCGACTTCATCGTGTTGTCGAAGAAATGTTGGTTTGTGGTCATGAAACGGGAAATCTGATAGCTCTCAAGATTGAATGACTGAACTATTTTTGCTCCCTGAATCGACTCCGAAATCACTCCGACCAGGTCCCCGATTGCTTCCTGCCCGATACGGCTCGATTTCCTGATTTTTCTGCTCAGTATACTCACCGGCAATACGATGAATGAAAGTATTGAAAGTGCAATCAGGCTCAATTTCCAACTTTGACAGAGAAGAACTGCAATCAACGATATTAGAGTTGTGGTGCGGCTGATTAATGACTGGAACGTTTGTGAAATGGCGTTTTCGATAATGGCTACATCGTTAGTGACACGACCAATCAGAACCCCGGACGATGTGTTCTGAAAAAAGAGCAGAGGTTGTTCTTCAATATGGCAGAAAATTTGATTGCGCAAGTCTCTAATTGCAGCTGCACCGACAAAGCGGATTGTTGATGCTTCCAGAAAACGAAAGATGCCTTGCAAACCGGCAACGATCAAAACCAGTATCGGCACCCAGTAAATGAGCTTTTCTTGACCATCGACAATGATTTTTTGCAAGCCCTGACCAGCCAGCCAGGCAATCGCCGCGTCCATACTGCCGGAAGGTATGGCTGCCAGAACGCCGAGTGCGAACTGAAACCAGTAAGGTTTGATGTAGTTGAGCAATCGCAAATATAGTTGAAACTGAGTCAACTCAGGACGCAAATTCGCCGACGGCACTGCTTTCTCTTTCTTCTCAGCTAGGGCTTGGGTCAAAACGGGATTTCCTCGTTGTAATTAGGATTTGCTGAGACTTTCAAGACTCAGGTCTGTCTCAGGACTCAGACCCATGGTCTCAAGGATTTCCCGGGCTGCATTGTTTGTGAAATCCCCTTCACCCAAATGGCGTTTAAGCTCTTTGAGTTCGGCGGAAATTTCCTTTCTCAGCCCTGGAACGTCCAGCCAATCACGGGTGTATTTTACGAGTTGTTCCGCTCGACAATCTAGTTGAATTAGTTCAGGAATGATTCCTTCTCCATGCAAAAGATTCGGCCAGCCAATGTATTTGACTGTTTTGAGCAGCAAAACCAGAAGAAAAGAAATCCAAGCTCCTTGATAAAAAAGAAGCATTGGTTTGCCTATTAGTGTCGCTTCCAGTGTAGTGGTGCCTGATTTGGTCCAGAGCAGTTCCGAATGAGTCATCAACTCTTCGTTATAATCCGATGAGATTGTTTTTATTGATTTGTTGATTAAAGAGACATATCCAAGCTTCTCAATTTCAAACTGCAGGGCATCTGCCATCCCCTGATTGGCTGTGGCAATTACAAATTGCAAGTCCGGTCTTTCTTTGCTCAGCCAGTCGATGGCGCCGAGCACTGCGTGTGAATGGCATCTGATTTCCTGTTTGCGACTGCCCGGGAAAATACCGATAATTGGGCGCTGCGGGTCGAGCCCGTGCAGCTTGCAAAAATCTTCTTTGCTCATTCTTTCTTGCTCGGGCTTGAACTTGAGAGTGAGCGGATGTCCTACAAATCTGGCATTCACTCCCTTCCTTTTGTAGAGCGGTTCTTCGAAAGGAAAGATCACGAGCATTTTGCTGACTGCAGCTGCAATCGCGTTAATCCGCCAGGGCCGTGAGCCCCAGACCTGCGGCGAGATGAAGTAAATAATCGGAACGTCTTTTAAGTACTTGCGAATTTCAGTGGCAAAGCCGACGTTGAAGCCGCCGAAATCCATGAGCAGAAGA
Organism: Candidatus Obscuribacterales bacterium; assembly: GCA_019748395.1. GTDB lineage: Bacteria > Cyanobacteriota > Vampirovibrionia > Obscuribacterales > Obscuribacteraceae > JAIEPM01. Next base: position 27,635 of record JAIEPM010000106.1, on the reverse strand, counting down.
GCATCCGGCTTTTCGTTTCGGATTCTATTTAGAAGATCTTGTCGCATCGCAATTAATTTCGGCAAGTATCGAAGTACTTCGACTCCGCCAATCACAGCCATTGACTCACGATTGTATAAAATGCGCGCGCCTGCAGCTTCCATGGAAGAGCAACCCACTCCCCAGATGTCGAGGTCAGGAACTGCTTTCTTTAGAGTCGTAATCAGCTTTCCGGCGTGCCTGTCTGCAGAAACGTCGCCTACGCAAATGAAGAGGGATTTTTTGCCCTCTCTTCTTTCATTCACTTCACCGTACCCACATGCATTGCCACAGAGCCCATGGCCAGCTTTTCCCAGCGTACGTCGATCAAACCGGCTGCCTCAAACATCGTGCTCAGTTTCTGTGGGTGAGGGTAGCTTTTTCTTGACTCAGGCAAATAAGTGTATGCCTGGCGATCTTGCTGAACTAGCTCACCGATAAGAGGTACTATTTTGTCGAAAAAGAACAGAAAGAAAGGCGTGAAAATCGGCATGTCCGGCTGTCCGAGATCAAGATTCAAAACTTTGCCGCCTGGTTTTACAACGCGCGCCATTTCATTCAAGCCTTTTTGCAGATCGGAGAGATTTCTCAAGCCGAAACTGATTATTGCCGCATCAAAGCAATTATCTTCAAAAGGAAGTTCTTGCGCATCACCCTGCTTAAAGCCGAGTGCTGCTCTCCCGGACTCTTTAAGCAGGCTCTTTTTTGAAGGATTGCTGCCGATCTGATCTTCGGCGATATAACTTAGCGATGCTATCTTAGACTGTCTGCGTTTTGCCACGTTCAACATTTCTGCTGAAAAATCAAGACCAATGACTGTGCCTTCAAAAGCTTTTTGAGTGGCGATCATCATGGCTAAATCGCCTGTGCCCGAGCAAACATCGAGATAAGTTCCCGCTTTTTGCAAAGACATTTCTTTGATGGCTTTCGTTTTCCAGAGCCGGTGCATACCGAAACTGATCAGGTCATTGGTCAAATCGTAGCCCTGAGCGATGCGATCAAATTGTTTGAGCACATACTCTGCTTTTTCGTCTCTGGTAGGCAGCTGAAAGCTCACTAGGGTGTCACAAAACCAAAACCGAGGATTACACAAACCAACATGAAGAGTCCGACAAAAGCCCAGGTGACTTTATCAAGACCGGCTTCTGCACCGCGTTTGCCTCCGGAAAATACCGTGGCTGCGCTGCCGATTGCACCCATGCCGTCGCCTTTTGGTGGATGAAGCAATACCAGCCCGATGACTCCCAGTGCCAGCAAGACTTCAATAATCAGAAGAACCAGATAAGCGACTTTCATTAAAACACCTTATGACCCGCAAGCGGCGCTGTGCAATCAGCTGGAATTATATCGGAAAGCTTCTCAGTGTTTTGCATTCATCAACTTTGCTTTCTTTCAAGTTTTTTAGATAGCTGAAAATAGAACTCAGGAAGGGGAAAAACCCTGAATTTGCTTCTGGGTTTCCCAGGGAATTTTGCTTGGGTTATAGTTCTCAAGGTAAACTGTTCCGCATGAGATGATTGTCAAGTGGCGAGGCGAGCGGCATATGCTGCGGCCGGGGGGGTTGCTTATGTCAATCACGTTCATGCAAGAAGCTTTGAAAATCGCTGATAACTTCTGCGGTCGCAAAGATCCCGAATCAATCGACAGGCAAGGGCGCTTAAATCAAGTTCTGGTCGTCGTTATAATTTTTCATGGAATCATGGGTATTTCGTTCGTCAAAATGGAAGAGTACGAACGCAAGCATCCTCGCGTCATTCACGAGGTGGATGTTTCTTTCATAACTGCAGCCAAGGCGCCGCGGCTTCCTTTAATTCTGCCCTCGGCAGACGTTCCGGCGCCGCTTCATTTGACTGAAGCAAAAAATCCAAACCCGGGTGCAGCCATGGCTTCCAAACCTCGGCAGAGTTCTAAAATTTCCTTGCCTGCAAAAAAAATGGAGCAGCTTGATGAAAAATTTAAGCCTGAGACTGCAAGTCCAGTGAACAGGCAGACCACCGAGGCCCCACCAATCGCAGTCAACAAAACTAGCCAGCCCAAGCCCTCGCCGTTTCAGCTCAGTGCCGAGCCTGAAGCGCCGGCATCTCTCAGGAATGGCTTGTTCTCTCAGACTGACGCAAAAGGTGCCCCCCATGACGCTAGTTTGCCGGACGACTCAAAAAGCGATGGTTTTGCCAGGGGAGAGCATGGTAATGACGCCGAGCAAGACGGCAAGGGTCCCGGCGATTTAGGTAAAGGCTCCGGCTATGACCTGGCTGGAACTCCAGTCAGCATGCAGATCGAGGAGCATAAGAGAGCCATGGGTAATATTGCGCCATACAGGCGTAATCTGGTTCTCAGGCTTGCGCAGAACTGGCATCCAAGGAAAAAGTATCATATTCTTCGCCTTCAGCTTGAAATAGCAAAAGACGGTAAACTGCTTGCCGCGACAATTTTGACTGGCAGCGGCAATCGGCATCTGGATGCCGATGCTCTTTCCGCTGCAGAATCCACAAGTTTCGAGCCGCTACCCGACTGGTATCGAGGTGAAACTCTCATTTTCAAAATTGACATGGCCAGTCTCAGCGCCCCGGAGTGACCTGGCTCTCACTAAAAAGTTGAAATTATTCTCAGATCTCAAGAGAAAGTGTCAGGGCGGGGCATATAGCGTGTGGGGTGTAGCCCGGAGTGTCGGAAGTTTAAATACGTGACATTTTTTCGCGTAACTACGTTTTTCCAGCTCAATGGCCGGGCATGCACCTAACGAAGGGGTTTCTGCGCACAAAGACTTGGGTGGGTTATGTCTATTTCGTTCATGCAAGAAGTGGTCAAGATTTCCGATCGGTTTTTCGATCGAAAAGACCCTGATTCGATTGACAGGCAAGGTCAGCTGAATCAGGTACTTGTGGTTGTTGTGATCTTCCATGCAATCATGGGAATCGCTTTTGTGAAGATGGAAGAATACGAGCGCAAGCATCCGCGAATCATTCGTGATGTGAATGTGGCTTTCGAATTTTCTGCGCCGCCTCCGGCGCCCGAGTTCAGGGTCGGCGAAACACCCAAGCCGATCACCCTGACTGAAGGCGAAAACCCGGACTCCGGTTCAGCTGCTTCTGCAAAACCACTGGAGTCCGATAAAGTTTCCTTGCCGACGATTAAGGCTCCGGAAACCCTGCCTGTTCCAACCCCAGAACAAGCAAGACCGGTAGTTTCACGTGTGACGACCGTTGCGCCACCGGTTGCGGTGACCACAAACAATACTGTTAAAGCGATGCCGATCACAGCCCCGAAATCGGCCCCGAAAGCTCCGCCCACGAATGTGGCCGGTGCTACATCCAATTCTCAAGCATCAGGTGCTCCTCAGGAAGGTGGTTCTCCCGACGGTGCTGAAGGCGGAACCGGCACCGGCGGTGATGGCTCGGGCGGCAGCGGAACCGGCGAAGGCGATCCAGGGACCGGTAGCGGCTATGGCACCGTGGGCGGGGATATCGCGACCAAGCTGCAAGGTGCAGGCAAAGCAATGGGCAACATCGCTCCTTACAGGCGCGGAATGTTGATGAAGATTGCGCAAAACTGGCATCCAAAACGCAAGAATGAAACAATGACCTTGCAAATTCAAATCGGCAAAGAAGGAAATGTATTGGCAGTCGATGTGATTGAAAGCTCCGGCAACAAACGGGCAGACAAAGAGGCTATGGCAGCCATCGAGGCTACCGAGTTCGACCCCCTGCCGGACTGGTATAAAGGCGACCAGCTGACTTTCAAAATCGATCTTGCTAAAGTGGAGGCATTACAACAGTGACATACCAAAAGGCGTTGGATGGTTCTGTGGACAGCGAACATAAACCCTCGGCAGTACAGCAATTAACCAGTTCAGTAATGGATTTTGTCGGCAGCTTGCCTGTACGCCTGATAATCCTGTTTGCAATCGGCGGCACGGTGGTTCCCTTTGTTGCCGATTTCATTTATCCGGCAATTGCCGGAAGTTCTTATCAAGCAATTTGCAAACAGCTCTCGGATGAGGCTCACAAAAAAGTGCCTCCAACTTCGAAAATTTTGCAAGCATTCAATAGATACAATCTTGCCTGGTACTTTGTTACTACCGCAGACGGAACCCTTGACCCGGCCACAAGTTATTACGCCCCCGACCTTCCGAAATACGACATTACTTCCGGTAATGTCGAGTGGCGTGAGAAAAAATATTATGACGCAGTTGCCGCCATGGGTGATGGCAAGCTTCTTCATGTCGGATTCAATCAAGGAGCCTTCATGGGCAACGCTGTCGGTCAGGGTCCGGCGATGGCAGCGGCTCCGGCCAACATCGCTTATGTCTGGACTGTGCTGGGCGGTGTTTGCGTTCTGGTAATGGGCGCTTTGATGCTTTTCGTTAGTAAACCGCTTGCCCTCATCGCTAGAGCCACCGGTTCATTGCTTCTGGCACGCGATGCTTATTCGGGAGTAACCGGCGGTGGGCTTGATGTATCAGGTTCCGTATCCGAAGTTTCTCGAGTCGCTCAGGGTCTCAAAGACATTCGCCGCCAGTATGACGAGCTTGTCGCTGCTCGTGTGGCCAAAGAAGATGAGCTGCGCAAGAAAGAGAAAGAGTTCGAATCGCAGAAGAAAAATCTTTCCAAAGAATACGAAGATCAGCTCAGTCAAACTCAAGCCAAAATTTCCGAACTATATACAAAGGAAGCGGAAGAAGAATTTATCAACGCTCTGGGTAAGGAACTCGACCAGCTCAAATCCAGCCACCAGGTTTGCCAGCGTATTCTCGACAAACTGAACGACAAATTCCCCACATCAATTATGTATGGCGGATTTTTCAAAGCCGACCGTTTTCAAAGACTCAATCTTGATGCCTGGCTGGGCTTTGATGACAGAACTGCACAAAGCCTTAAAAAGCTTGATCACACTCGCCTGGCTCGTGAAGTTTTTGCCACCAACAAGCACGTGTCACTCGGCATGGAAGGCTTGCGTGATTACGGCTTAACTACAATTGCTCAGGGTCACAATATTAGAACTGCAGTGTACCTGCCAATAGTTTTCCAGAGTCGAAATCTGGGCGTGGTAGCAATTTACTTCACAACCGAAGGTACTACTGTTCAAGATCGCTTGCGTGTTTTGCGTAACGTTGTCGAACTGGCTTCACGCGTATTGCACCAGAATATTCAATACGAAGAAGAACAGGAAGCCGCTCGTACAGACCCGCTTACCGGATTGCGCAACAAGAAATTCTTCTACGAAATCATGCCTCAGGTCATGGATCGTGCTGCAGTTAACCCCGAGCAGAACCCGGTTTCTCTCTTGATCATGGACGGCGACCACTTCAAGTCCATCAACGATACTTACGGGCACCAGATTGGCGACCAGATGTTGCAAGAGCTCTGCAAAGAGATCAAGCGATGTGTGCGTACATCCGATTCACTGGAAAAACTGAGTGCACCTGGCGATTATCTGATCCGCTACGGTGGTGAAGAATTCATTATCGTTATGGAGAACACTGACGCCAAGCGTGCCATGTCGGTAGCCGAAAGAGTTCGAGGAGCTGTTGAAGCTAAGAGTGACTGGCCTGCAGGTATTGCTAAGTGGACCGTTTCCATCGGTGTGGCTACTTTCCCGGCAGACGGTAAAACCACTGAAGACCTGCTCAACAAAGCAGATACCGCTCTCTATTATGTTAAGGAAGAGTTGAATCGCAACAAATGCATTCACTCACAACAAGTGCCGAAGAGCTACAAGTCCTCCAAAGCACAGGCTTCGGTCAGTGGCGAACTGGGTGTATTCGATCCGGCTGCGCTTCTGCAATCTTTCGCCACCGCCCAGAAAACCGGTGTTCTGACAGTTCAGGCTCCGGATGGACGTCAGCTCTGGCTCCTCTTTGAATCAGGCAAACCGATGCAGGCACGTATGGGTAAATATGCTGGTGCTCCGGCAATCGTAGAGTTCGTATCGACATTCGAGGAAGGCAATTTCAACTTCCAGGAAAAGGCGATGAGCGGCAAAGAGACCGTGACCAAGCTGCCTAGATTGGATGAAAGCTTCAATATCAGCAGAAGTCTGGAACGCATATTGATGGATGGTGCTCTGGCGCAAGACAACTTCAATGCTGCCAAGAAAATCATTCCGACTCTGAATATGCTGATTCGTCCTGTGGCTCCGGTGGAATTTGCGGCGCGCTGGCAACAGCTCGGCAGCATACCTGAACCGCCAATGCCCGATGAATTCAATGTTATGTCCGACATTGTGCAGAAAGCCGATGGCAACACGACTCTGCATAATATCTTCCGCAGCATGGAAGGTATCCCGACCCACCTGCTTTGGCGCTCGGCCGCACTGCTTATCCAGCATGGTCTGGTTCAAACAAAAGTAATGGGTTAATTTGAAGATTGCTCTTTCGCTTAACCCTCAACGAAATAAAGCGCGAAGCAGTTTGGGAGGCAAGAAGCACTTCAGAACGCCCTTGCCTCTTGGTGGAAGTTCATCAATATCAATTCGGCAAACGCCTGCTTTCTTGAAAGGAATATTGAACTCGCTTCCCAGCAGCTCCTGAGCCAGTTCGCTCATATCAGGTTCATGCCCGAATAAGGCGATGCTTTCAGCTTTCTTAGTTTTGAGAAAGCTGAAAACTTGACTTGAATCGCCAGCCGGAGCAAGAGCCTGGCAGATTTCCGGAGCCTCAACTTTCATCACTTCCTGGAAGATTTCGGCTGTTTGCCTGGCTCTTACAAGCGGACTTGAAATCAGAACTTCAAGCTTTCCAAAAGACTTTTTCAGAGCTTTTGCCACAAGTTCCACTTCCTCTCGACCCTCGGGAGTTAGTGGCCGCTGGGCATCGGTTTTGATTTCTCCGGACAAAGAATCTACTGCAATTCCATGTCTGACCAGAAATAATTTCATTAATAGCATCCTTTTATTGAGTTGCCGGAATTAGCGGAAATCTTGACGACCTGATTTGCAGGCGCCTTTTCCAGCGATCGGCAGGAATGGAAAAATAGTATCATTAGGAATCAGGAGCTTCTAGAAGAATCCAATGGGTCAAAAACCGCGCTGTCTGGGACTTGATGTAGGCGATAAAAGGATTGGCATTGCCATTTCCGACCAGCTTGGATTGACTGCCGCCGGTCTTGAAACTTTGCATCGCACCAACGGTCAGAATGATGCCCGTCTGATAGCCGAGATCGCCAAGCGCCACGGCGCTGTGGAAATAATTGTCGGTTTGCCTGCCAATATGGATGGAACGCTCGGGGAGCAAGCTGCCAAAGTTCAATCATTTGGAAAGAAGCTGGCAAGAGCTACCGGTTTGCCGATTATTTACGAAGACGAGCGTCTCAGCACTTTCACAGCTATCCATACACTTACTGTTCTGGGCGTGAAAACAGGTCACAACCGCGACCTTGTGGATATGCAGGCTGCTGCCGTAATTTTGCAAAAATATCTGGATCGCACTTATCATTCTCAACCACCGATAGCCTGAGCGCAGAAACTAATCGGCCTTAGTTGCCGAATCCGTATCGCCTGAAAGACCCCGGAGTTCAGACCTTACTCGTAACGTCGTCCGTTGAAGTCGATATAACCGCCTTCGTGTTTTGGCGTATCACTGTGGTGCGTCCAGTGCACGACGCCGCCTTTCTTATTCCAGATGTACTCGCCTTTGACGGTCACTACGTCGCCCGGACTTAACGGGATATGTGGCGCATATTTCGTATCGTGGGCAATTTTTACGGTGCTGCCGTTTTGTAGTTCCAGCAAGAAAAGCTGGTGAGGCAGCCCCCGTCTGTCATCAGGCAACAGCTTCTTCACCGGAGCAGTAAATATGAGCTCGACTTTCTGAGCACCTTGAGCCTGTGCATTCAGTATCTCTGCTTGACCCTGATCTGCCGTCGCTACCTGCTGCGCTTGCTCCGGTGTTCTTATCGCCTGTCCAAAATTCCCTGCCCTTTGCTCGGGACTGACCACCGGAGCAGAACAGGAGCTTAGAATCGAGACTGCGGCTATGGACAGCAAGACTAGCTTGCCTGTCTTGAGCAAGTGGCGATCGGGGTTTTCATCGCTGCTTCTTTTCCGGCGCATTGAAAAACTTGAGCAAGTCCTTGATTTCATGGTGCTCCCCGAATATATGGATTATATCCAGCAACTGATTAGAACCTTAAAAGTGCCGCACCCAGTGAGTTCTGTGGTATATAAAAGGTGAATGGTAGATTTCTGAGCGGAAACTTCTATTGATGTCCTCTATTTATATCACTCATGAAGTGGTGGAAATGTCGGATTTGATGCCGATGGCTCCGCAGCCGGACTGGCGAACCCTGGCTATTTCCAAGCTCCAAAAATATGGTTTACGTATTGTCAATCCGATTGATTGGGCTATGCCGACTTCGGTGGAAATTGACAATGTAGAAAAAAGAGTACGTCGAGCTCTGGACCTTATCGACCAGTGCGATGCAGTTCTGGCCAATCTTCATCGTTCTAATTACGGAACGGCAATGGAGATTTTTTATGCGCATCGCCGGGGCAAGATGGTTACTGTTGTTGGTCCGGCCCCTTTCAGTCCCTGGGTTTTAACTCATTCCCAGAAGCGTTTTTCGGACCTCAGCCCGGCGCTGGACTTTCTGATTGAAGAAAGTTTGCAAACAGATATATTGAACTGGGCTTTGCAATTCGAGTCCGGGCTTTCCAGCCACTACGAAGAATATCCGCCTGCCGGTGAGCAGGACTTTCAGTTCTTCGGCGGCGAGTTGCCGATTCTGGTGCTTGCTCCGCATGCAAGCACCTACTTTCGCGATGGAGAATTTCTGGAGCCGGACTTTTTTACAGGCGCGATGGCTTCCAGCTTGCATCGCTCTACTCGCTGTCACAGTGCTGTAAGCACCTATTGCTCGCCCGCAGATCCCTGTTTCTATACGCAAACCCCGCTGGTGCGTGCTGTTGCAGACATTGTTAAGTCGGGACAGGTAGGTCTTGTACTTATTGTTCTGGGTTTAAACTGGCATGAAGCATCAGCTGTATTGCTTGAAGGAATGGGACCAGACCGGGTTGAAACCGAAGAACTTTTGAGTCGTCTGAGAAGCAAGCTCTCAAATCTTGATCAGGTCGGACTCAGAGAACCTGCCGATGACGTAAAAACCTTGATGAAGTTCATATCGCAGACCATGTCCGTTCCTGTGATCAGCATGCGAGTTCATCGTCGATTCAGAATGCCGCGCTTGCAGCCGGAAGCATTTATGCAGATGAACAATGCGATCAGTCAATTTATCATCGAAACAGGCACCGAGCTAGTCCGGAGCGCAAGCTGATGTCTGAGGCAGTTGTGGGTTTTTGTACCTGTCCTCAAGGCAAAGGACAGGAAATAGCTGCTCAGCTTGTGAGCGAAAAACTTGCTGCCTGTGTAAATATCATTCCGTCCATACAGTCGATATACATCTGGAATGGCAAGCTGGAAAATGAGCTCGAAGAGTTGCTTGTCATAAAGTCCGAAAAGGAAAGCTGGAAAGCGCTTGAAAAGAGAATTAAGGAAATTCATCCTTATGAGTTACCTGAGATTATCTGTTTTCGGGTTGAAGACGGATACGCTCCTTATCTGGAATGGTTAAAATCTAGCTTGAAGACTTGAGCAATTCAAAGGATAAAAGTGACGGATAAGACAATCATCCATATCTTCTGGGAGCGGGTTAAAGAGAGCCCCGAGCGCACTGCCATTTTGCATAAAAACTCGACTTATCGAAGCATCAGCTGGCGGGAGAGTGGTTCTATTGCCGAAAGAATAGCGGCAGCCCTTATTAAACAGGGGATAAATAAAGAGGACAAAGTCGCGATTATGTCCTCCAGTTGTCCTCAGTGGACCTGGACAGACGTGGCTGCCTTATCTCTTGGCGCAGTTGTTGTCCCAATTTATCCAAGTTTGAGTGCAAGTGAAGCTGGCTTTGTGATTGAACACAGCCAGGCCTCTGCAATATTTCTGGAGAACCAGAGGCAGCTGCGCAAGTTAGCCGGAATTGAAAGTTTGCCTGAGGCTTTGAAATTTGTCGTGCTTTTGGAAGGCGAAGCGGAAGCTTTTCCTTTGCCGGTTTTTAGCTGGGAGCAGTTTCTGAAAATTGGGGCTGCAGAGCTTGAGCAAAATAAGGACTGTGTGCAGGCTGCTGCTGCCGACGTTCAGCCTGCCGACCTGGCGACAATTGTGTATACCTCCGGTACCACCGGCGTTCCAAAAGGCGCGATGATTCCTCATCGCAATATTTATTACGTTTGCAAAACCCTTGCTGAAAATGTCGGTTTCACAACAGAAGATCTGGCGCTGTCATTTTTGCCTCTTTCCCATATTTTCGAACGGATTGGCGGGCAGTTTCTGGCTGTATATCAGGGACTGCCTCTTGCTTTTGCCGAATCGATGGAATCAGTTGCTCAAAACATAACTGAAGTGAAACCAACCGTTATGAATGCGGTTCCACGTTTTTACGAAAAGGCATACAACAAAATTCAAAATCAAATTCGCTCTTTGCCGACTCCTCAGCAGTATTTTGCAAGATGGGCTCTTTCAATCGGCAGGCGAGCACTGAAAGCCAGAGAAGAGAGTTCAAACGGCAAGCGAGAACTGGCAGCTCAAATTTACAGAACTGAATTGAAAGTTGCAGATCGATTCGTTTTTCGAAAAATTCGCCAGCGTTTTGGCGGTCGCTTGCGCTTTCTGGTTTCAGGAGCAGCGCCGCTTTCCACAGAAGTGCATCAGTTTTTTGAGTCTATTGGAATCCCTATTCTTGAAGGTTATGGACTTACAGAAACCACTGCGCCAATAGCCTGCAATAAACCCAGTGATAATCGCCGCGGCACCGTCGGCAAGCCGCTCCCCGGGGTGGAACTCAAGCTGGCCGACGATGGAGAAATTCTAGTTCGAGGTCCGAATGTTTTTAGCGGTTATTATCGAAATGATGAAGCTACAAAAGCTGCATTCCAGGATGGCTGGTTCTTAACCGGCGACATTGGAGAGCTGGATGCAGACGGCTTTTTGCGCATAAAAGACCGTAAAAAGGACATTATCATCACGGCCGGCGGCAAGCATGTGGCTCCGCAAATTCTTGAAAATATGCTGGCCGGACAGGGCTTGATCAGCCGGATTCTGGTTTATGGCGACAGGCGAAAATATATTTCAGCTTTGATTACGCTAAATCAAGATGAGCTGAAAAGCTTTGCGGGTAGCAATTCTATAAGCTTCAATCAAGTGGAAGAACTCTCGCATCATCCATCTGTAATGCAGTCCGTGCAAAATCAAGTGAATGAGTCAAACGCCCGTTTGGCAAGCTTTGAGCAAATTAAACGCTTTCATATTCTGGAAAACGACTTCAGCATTGAAAGTAATGAACTGACTCCCACGCTCAAGGTTAAACGTAAGTTCGTGACGGAAAAATACAAGCAAATTCTGGATAGCTTGTACGAGAAAGAGGACATTCTGCAAATTTAGCTATTCGCTCCTAAAAAAGCGCTTGCCAAAGTCAAAAACAAGGTGCATAAATAGCATATAAATAGTTAAAATTGCTTTACATTCGCTTGGCAACTCACTAGAATAAAGGCACCATTCACTTGGGCTTTTCTGTTCTGGTTCTCTGGAAGTAAATCCGTTTCTCTTTTACTAGGTTAATTCGCCCAGCCCCTGAGGGTTTTTCCAATGTTTGACTCGTTTTCTAGAGGATTCCGGATGATCTGGGCCAGCGTCAAGATGGGCTGGCAGGACAAGCGTCTCCTGATTCCTTCAATACTTACAGTTTTTACCAACATGCTTTTCGGGTTCATTTTTTTCCTGGACGGCATCAAACAGATGGGTCATCAAGCCGGAAAAGCCGGTGCTGCCATTCAGCATCCAGGAGCATCAGCCGCTGCCAACCATGCCGCACAGATGGCTGCGCCGCCGTCCAACGGGCTTCTGCCCGGCAGCGCTCCTTCTCCAGGCTCATTGCTTGGTGGAATGCAGATCAACGGACCGACCGACACCAGCGGCTTCGGTTTCAGCTGGGATACAGTTGCCCCGTTTTTCACAACTGACAATATGATCATTGTTTTCTCGCTCATGTCTATCTGGTGGCTTACCAACCGCTTTCTTGAAGGTGTTACCACTGCCATGGTTTATAGCCATCTGACTGAGGGGCGTGGCTCAGGTAAGTTTTCGGAAGCCTGCTCGGCTGTTTTCCAGAGCTTGCCGGCTATAGTTATGCTTGGCATTGCTACTTTTGCCGCCAAGAAAATCGCCAGCTTCTTGCGCAATAAAAATCATTCAGGCATGCTCGGCATGGGCTTCAATTTCCTGGCAGGAATAGTCGAAGTCTTCTGGACTCTTGCCGGTCATCTTATCCTGCCTGCAATCGTTATAGAAGGATGTTCGTTCATTGGTGGTCTCAAAAGAGCAGACAAAATCGCTCAGGGCAGCCTGCTAACTATAGGTATCGGTGAAGTGGGTGTGGATCTGATTTGCCGGGTTACTACTTACGGACTATGGACTCTTGGTGGCGCCGGAGCTGCTGCCGCTTTCTACGCGAAAGCTATTCTCAGCCCGCCTGTGCTCATCTCGGCCGTCATGTGGGGTTGCGCTCTTATCTTCGTAACTGCGCTTTCCATTTATATTCGCTCTGCTTTCTATACTTGCTTATAGGTATGGGCGATAGAAGTTGAAGACCTTGAAGAAACTGAAAGATCTAAAGTCAAAGCTCCAGGCCCGCTTGCCGTAGCACTGGCCTGATTTCAACAGGACTCATTAAGAGTTTGAAGTCGCCTCCTTATTCGACATTGATTTTAAGCTGAAAGTTCTTTGAGTAAAAAGATCAGAAAGGCTGATTTGACAGTAATGCCGAATCAGCCTTTCTTTCGCTTGGGGATGCGTGCGAATTTTGTTTATAGCTCCTGGTATGAAATCGTTCTGAATCCACTCACTGATACTCCGCCTCCGCCCATAGAGAGGTTGGCTAGGTTAGTATCATAATAAAATTCACTTCCATTATCCAAAACAATGCTCTTAGACACCACCGAGCCGAATAGTTTTCCGCCATTATCGAAATGGACAAGAGCATTCGGGGCGTAAACTACACCTGTGAATGATTTGCCGTTATCCAGGTGCACATCTTCTGAACCGGAGTAATAGATACGGAGATCCTTGGGAGTAAGTCCGTTTGCAAGTGTGATGTTTCCAGAAAAGTCGATTTTGGAACTTGAACCTTCCACAAAAATTTCCACCGGGCCGGATGTGATGGTTATATTTTGAGCGGCCAGAGTATTCACCTTGTATTGTCCGGCTGCGACGTTTCCTGAACCAGGCAAGGTTGCCGCAGTGCTGTGACTCGGAATGTTTAGGAGTGGAATTGGATTTGCTGCGGCATTTTGAACTATTGGTGTTGCTGATGGCACCCCACTAGCTCCACCGTTGTTCAGCACATTGATGTTCGCTTTGCCGTTCCCCACTATGGCTCCACTCACGCTGCCGGTGGCTGTAATAGTTTCATATACTTTTGCAGCGGAGCCCGTTACGTTGGCGCTTTTCCCGTATGTTCTTACCTTTCCATATATGTTCGAGTTGCCCAGATCTATGCTGCCGTTAGCACCCACATCACCACCATAGTTGTTTTTGGAAGTCTGAGGGTTCTTGCCGTTTGATGAATCATAGCTGTATGTTTTGATTGGGGTCGATGGCGTGTTGCCTGAAACTGTGGTGTAAGAAGCCATCGCCCAAACCCAGAAAGGGTTGGATGAATTTGTGACCTGCGGCATTAATACTGCTCTTATCGCTTTGCTTCTGCCTGATGCCAATGTTGCTGTGGATGTAACTGTTCGCCATTGATTACCTGCGCCGTTTAACTGGTTGCCGGCATTATTAGGATCGAGTGCTGAAGTGTAGCAAGCTGCATTTGTCGGGCAAGCTACGTTGCTGACTGTGACACTGATGCCGGTGACGCCGGAGGGTAGAGTGCCTGTATAGGCTACCGGTGTCCCAAGATCAACAGAGTTTCTGGTTGAAGCGCTGCTCATCTTATCTACGGCCCAGTCTAAGCCTGTTTCAGCCGCGGTGCGCGCCAGATTTGTTGCTTTATTTACTCCAACCTTTCGAAATGTCGGCAAGAGAGAGCCGAAAATTGCAGTTAACCAGAGCCCGGCTAGAACACCCAGCAGAACCATGATAACTACCGATTGTCCTCTGGAGGACCTTGTTGAATGTTTGCTGTTCATAGACCGGGACTCCTGAATTATGTACCCAAACCACCCGCAGACGTTGATTGAATATTGTTACGCAAATAAAACTCACCCCTAATTGGTACTACCTCGAATTGCATGCCACCGACAGCGGTGCTCTGTGCGACGGAGGTGGCTGACGCATCCTGCTTCTTAACCTCAAGGTTAACGACAACACCTGAGTACAGCGCAAGTTCTGCTCCGGCAATTGTGGCCGGGTCCACTGGTGCATCGGATGGGTGGGTCGCATCTTTCTTTCTTACCAGTTGGAATACTGTCGGAACATTGCTGTTGGCGTTCAACTTTGGACCGATAATTCCTTTAACTAATATGATTGGACCGACGATAGCAGGTTTGACAATAGCAGGCAGACTCGCCGGAGTTGCAGCCGGAAAATTCCAGTATTCCAATCTGTATTCGTTAGGGTGATTGACCGGATCCGGATCTGCGATAAGCCTGTATATGCTTGTTGATAGATCATCTTGCGGACCCATTGCTGCTGAGATAGCCGGAGTACCTGTCCCGACGGAAAGAGCCATCGGAAATCCATTGGCATTGAAAGCAGGCGTTTGGACGATCAGTGTGCTGGTGCTTAAGCTCGGCGGCCATACGCCGGTCCAGCCTGCTGGTTGTGCTTGCGATGAATACAGTGGGTCGTTGGCGCAGGGGAATGTTAATGCCGCGTTTGTGCCGACGACGTAGCCGCCGCTGGCATTGCCGTACAGATCTCCAAACGAGCGCCCCATTCTAACGTCTTTTCCGATTCTCTCAACTGCACCTCGTGAAGTTTCGATCGCGTCTACTTTGTTTTCCAGTTTGCGAGTGATTTTCGCATTAGAGGTGAGCATCGCGAAAATTGCAATTGATATGAACAACATGATGACCATAACAACAAGTAGTTCTACTAAACTCAACCCATCAGTCTTGCGCATGCGTCACTGTCCTTCAATTGTGAAAACCATTTGCTGTAATTACACTCGTTGCAACTACTGTCTGGTTAGATGTGCCCGACCTCCAGTTCACGTTGGCTGTGATAGTTATGGGACCGTTGGCTCCACCGGTTTGAGTCACGGTTCTTACGCAAGTTCCATTGAATACGAGAGCTTGTGATTTTGCGGAATAAGTGAGATCGGTGTCTCTGCCTAGGGGTCTGCCTGAAGCAAGTGCGCTCTGTGCTCCGCTTATCACAAGTGTTTGGGGTGAATTCGCAACCATTGTTTGTAGGTCCGGCCATGTTTGATCTCGACATTGGTCTACTGCAGACTGCGCAATTGAAGCTGCGATTGTCTGGTTTTGTGCATAGCTTGTTCCGCGCATTGCCAGCGAGTAAGAGTCGTATAGTGCGATCGAAATGAATAAAGACATTACGATTGATACCATCAATTCGACCAGCATCATACCCTTGCGATCTCTAAGATGCTGATAGTGTTGGACTGTAGAGCTCTTTGCGAAGCTCTTCCTTTTCGCTTTTTTCTGCATCTGTAAATACCTGACAGAAATTCCCCTACATATTGTCTTTGCCCTTGAGTTATGCACTGATATCACTTGTGTCAAAATTTGCTACTGAATTAACATTGATACTTGCGTGAAATGATTGTGAAGTATTGCTTGCGTGAAGCTTGAAAAGCCGCATGAATAGCCGAGAAAGCTAGTCCGCGAATTTGCTGAGCATTCGCATGGGTTGAAAAAGTCGAAAAAGAGTGCCACCACTAATGATGCTGGGTTCTGTCTGCTTTTTGATGGCGGGAGTATGCTTCTTGTTGACAGCAGTAGAACATTCGAAGCTAGTTGTCTGCGCAATGTGGCTCGCAGACTGCATCCTGCCTACTGCCTTGGAAGTAAGTTTCGGAAGTTGACTACTTAACTTCGACAATGATTTCAATATCAGTCGCAGTCGATGAACTTGTCTGCTGCTAATCCAACTCTTGCCAGCTAACCACACTTCGATAATTTGTAACTGAAGTGCCTCCGGGGAAGCTGATGCTTGGGGCATTTGCCAGAGCCTGATCATAGTGCATGCCGCTCACAGAACCGTTCATTGTGACGGTGTTGCCAACTACTGCTCCGTAAATGGCGCCTGTGCCGCTGATCGTTACTGCTGCGTTCGGTGCATAGAGGACGCCGCGGAAGTCGCCATTGCCTCCTATATTGACTGCGCTGGTTCCGACGATGTAAATCTGGAGAGCTGCTGGTATGCCACTCAGATTGTTGAAAACACCGTTTTTTCCATTAAGCGAAATCGCGGTTGCGGCAGCGCTGTCGATAAAGATTTTAACCGGATTGGCGGCAGTAGCCGTTGCCGGAATGGTGATTGGACCGCCTGTTATTGCTGTGGAGTTGCTGGTGAATTGATAGCTGCCGGGGTTAATTGTGAAGGAGCCGCTAATGGGGTTGTTGTTGTTCAAGTATGGAAGGTTTTTTGAACTGGGCACGGGGGGGAAGACGTTGCCTGTAAAAGCTGCATTAGTGCCGTTTGTAGTCGGACTTCCGGAAATTGTGGTACCGGAAGTGTATGAAAGTGTCCCACCTATAGTGCCACCGCCGTTGAAAGTGACAGAGTTGCCGGTGCCGCTCTTGCCTTGCAGCCCGATTGAGGTGTCTGCGTCGTTTGGATCCGCTTTCGTACTGAATGAGCTTGGATTTGGATTCGTGGATGAATTATAGTAGTCCACTGTAGCGCCACTACCGTTCTGTCGGAATGATACACCTGTTGCTACCGCTCCCCAGCCCCAACCTGTCACAGGTGGGGTTGTCGCTGCAATTGGTTTCAAAACGCATCTTACGGAAGAAGTTCTATTTGCGCATCTAGCTACTGCCGTTACTACCCTCCAGCGATTGAGCCCGCCGTTGCCGCTCAGATCCTTATCCAGTGTTTGGTCATAGAGGAATGACTCGGAACTTCCATTTGTGTATGAAGGGCTGGTGGAATAGGACGGTTGGGTATTCAATACAGTCACCTGGGCTGTTATTGGAAATCCTCCAGCGCCGAGGAAATTAGTCGGAACTGAACTGGTCTTTGATTGACCGTAAGTTGTTGCATCTATGCTGTTTGTATTTCCGTTCGACAGGTCGGATACGGCCCAGTCTAATGCGGCTTCGCTGGCGGCTCTGACTGCTGTCTTGATTCTTGATTCCTTGGCTTTGCCGGTTGTGGGCAAGACGCTGGCGAAGAGTCCGGAAATCCAGAGTGTGCATACCAGACCTATTATCAATACCGTTGCAAGGGAGGTTCCTTCTTCCGTCCTGACGCTTTGAGACCTGACCATTTGAGTTGCCTCCGAAACTGGTAGAGATTCTTTTCTTGGTACTGGTAATGGAAGGCTGCAAGCAGCTTATAATGCCGATTGCGAGAGTTTCAGACTGGTCTGGAAATCTCATCGCGAAGGAGTGAGATTTCTAGAGTTCAGGAGATCTATGTGGAGTTCTTGGATTTTTGAAATTCCGGCTTGCTAATTAGTGGTATCACTCATTACGATCTGGTGATAATTCAAAATATCTGATCTGCGTGAATTGATTGTGAAGAAATTGAGTGGATTTTAGGAGCTCTGAGTCAAGGATGATGCCATCACCGGTGGTGTAAGATAAAAGCTTCATGCCGATTACTGACTGAATTCTGATGCTAGTTGTCTGCTGCTGTTGTGATTTTGTAGACAGTTACTTGATATTCTGGGGTGCTCTGCCGACTGCGATTATTTTCGCTTTTGCTGTTTTCGTTTCAGTAGACTCTTGTATGCTTCTATATCAGCGTCACTGATTTTTATGCTGGACATCAATTTTTCGGCTTCTTCATTATGCTCTGCGAGCTTCCAGAGGATCGGTCTGATTTCTTCTGCGCTCGGCAGGACAATTAGAGCTTTTCGGAGAAATTCGACGGCTTTTTCTTCCTGCTTTCTTGAAATGAGTTGTTTCGCTGTTTCTAGGTAAAAGAGGCATTCTCGATTTGCCATTTGCTCGGCTTGTTGTGCGTAATATTCCGACTTGCTGAAAATGCCTTTTTTCTTGTATGCGGCCGCCAGAATTCCGAAGGCTTCTCGATCCGCATTTTTACTGCAAAATTCTTCAAGAGGTCTGATACTTTTATCTGTTTCTCCCGTCTTAAAATAAGCTGTACCAAGTAGTGCCGACGCAACAGCGTGAGCTTTGGGATCTGTAATCTTGTTCATTTGGGGAACTAATAATCTAATTACCTCACGCGGATTAGTGTCTGCGACACCAATATCTTGTAGAGGCATAATCGCAGTTTGATACCAGCCACGATAATCCGGCAGGTATGTTTGCGCCAACCTGATCTGTGCGTCGATGTCGTCTGGCCTCGACTGAAGCGACTTTTCAAAGTCGCGCCTGGCTGCAAGGCAGGCTCCGCCCAACAACTCGACCATTGCTCTGACTTTATAGAAGTCCGCTAGTTTGAACTTCCTTGTTTCGCTTAGAGCCACTGCTTTATTGGCAAAAGAAAGTGCTGATTCCAGGTTCCCTTCTTGCTGAGCTGCAAGCTGGGATAGTGCACCATAAGCTGTTGGATTCTGCGCTATTTTCAAAGATTCTTCAGCCCATAGCTTTGCCGTTGGTGAATTGCGAGTGAGCGCATGAAGGGCTATTTGGCCCATTTCCTCTGCTTGTTCTTGAGGAGTATAAGCCGTCCAGTCAATGCTGTCCCAGAGGG
The DNA here is from genome assembly GCA_019748395.1 of Candidatus Obscuribacterales bacterium. Taxonomy (GTDB): domain Bacteria; phylum Cyanobacteriota; class Vampirovibrionia; order Obscuribacterales; family Obscuribacteraceae; genus JAIEPM01. Next base: position 8,776 of record JAIEPM010000106.1, on the reverse strand, counting down.
GACCTGCATTGCTTAGCAGCCATTCTGAATTGCTGCGCTTGAAGTTCTGATGCTCGTAAGTGCGAGCAACGTCAAACTCTATATAATTTCGATCATCTGTGTTGCTGGCTGCTTGAGAGGCTATGCGGTTGACTGATTCTTCCGAGAGCGCAATTATGGATGCAAGGTCTTCCGGTCCGGAGAGTCCCAAAGTTTTGCTCAGGAGGGCTTTTCTTTTTTCCTGACTAAATCCTCTCTTCAGTTTGTTCAAGTCAAGCTTGATTGGATCGGCCGAGGCGATAGCGCAGATATCCCCGGTGGTGCTTGATCCAAATACCAGTACGTGTTTGAAAACTGTCTTTAGAGCGGAAAGAACTCTAGCTACGTTTGTGGAAGAGACTTCGTTGTATTGCCACCAGAGAGTAAAGATTCCCTCTGGTTTTAATCTTGCTTTGCAAGTATCAAAATATTCCGTTGTGTATAAATTGCAGACTCCGGCCTGCCAGGGATTTGAAGGCTCTGAAATCAGAACGTCAAATTTTTCATTGGTGGAAAGCAGGAAATTTCTTCCGTCATTAATTTCGATTTCAAGGCGAGGATCCTTCTCCGGTGCGAGGTTGATTTGGTGAAAGAATTCGGAAGTGCTTATAACTTCCTTTTCAATCTCGGCGCAGACTAAACGCTTTATTGGAAAGAGAAATGCATAGCCCATCGTCATGCCGCTTCCCCAGCCGATATTGCAGACATCAACGGCGTCCGGCTTCAGCAAAAGTGGTACAGTCGGCAGCAGCCCCTGTGCTGCTACGTCAGTGCTGTTTGTCGAGGCATCGATATGTCCATTGGTGAGGAGGCTTGTGACGTTGTCATCGAAACGAAAGACTGCGACGTTGGCGCATAATCCGTTTTTCCAGAACAATATATCTGCAGAATCATCAATTTGCTTTTTCCATTTACTGAATTCGGGAATATCCGTACCGGTTTTTGCAAGATGCCGTCTGAGCTTTTGAGAGCAAGCGATAATCTTCTGATCCCAGCTTTCTTGCTTGAGCGCCGACCATAATGAAAGGACAGCCAGCAGGCTTATAGCTGCGGCTTTGATGAGTCTTTTTTGAGGGCAAAGTGTCAGTAAAACAGTTCCCAGTGCAAAATTCGTAATTGCCGAAAGCAGCAAAGTTTTCTCGGCGCCCAGAAGAGGGATAATGATGAATCCTGCTGTGAAGGCTCCTATAATTGCACCCAGAGTATTTACTGAATAAAGCGTTCCTACCGAGCGTCCGATTTGTTCAAGACTTTTACTGCAAATTTTGACTGCCAGCGGAAAACTGGCGCCAAGACAGATTGCCACAGGGGTAAGAATGCTTGCTGCAAGCAGAAAGCGAGTGTACATGCTTAAATTGGGATTGTTCAGATTGTGGCGATTTGCAATCAAATTCCAGTATGGCAGGTGATTGAAAAGTTCAATCGATAAGATCGTAGAAGCACAAAGAAGTAGCTGTAAAATCGCAAAGCAGAAAAATGGGTCTTTCAATTTATCGCAAAATCTGGCGGTGGCTGCACTCCCGAGAAAAATACCTGCCAGAAAGGTTGTGAGCATAATGGAAAACGCGTAAGTCGTTGAACCGATGATCATTAGCAAGGCGCGTGTCCACGCTACCTCGTAAATCATTGCTATTGCTCCGGAGATGGCGAATGCAAGCAAGCAGGCCTTTACGTTCAGACTCAGTCCTGTTTCGCTACCTTCGTATAAGACCGGTTTGGCTGCTTCACGGATTTCCGGCAGAAATTTCTTTGAAATGAATAAAACCAGCAACGCAAGGGCGATGTTTATGCATGCGGCACTGATGTTCGTATTGAATAGTCCGAATTGAGGAATAAGGTAAAAGCCTGCGGCCAAAGCCCCAAGAACTGCGCCCAAGGTGTTTATGCTGTACAGGTTGCCGACGCTACTGCCAACCAAGTTGATGTTTCGAGTTACGGCCCGGGATAAAAAAGGCAATGTCGCTCCCATGCAAGCCGTGGGCGGAATCAAAATTATTGCTACAACCAGAAAGCGCAATAGCGAAAATGGCATTACCGAGAGATGGAACTGTTGCCAGAGGGCTTTGTAAAGGGGGACTGCTGTCTCCAGCATATAGGGAGTTGCGATTGCCCAGATTCCGATTATTCCTTCAAGCATTCCGTAAGCTAGAAGCGAATCTTTTATACGGTCGGCTCTTCTGCCTGCAAAAATCGATCCAAGGGCGAGTCCGCCCATAAAAGTGCTGAGGACTGTTGAGGACGCAAAAGTACTTGAACCGAAAACAAATACAAGTTGTCTAGTCCAGATGACCTGGTATATAAGGCTGCTGAGTCCGGAAAGAAAAAAAAGAATTGAAGCGATTACCGCAAGATTCTTGTGTTTTGAAATATCCGAATCCTGCTCTTTCTTTTCTTTTGAAATTTCTTGCTTCTTTATGCCGTCTTGATTTTCCATGAACTCAATCCGTTGCGCCAAAGTATAAAGAGTATCTCTATTTACTTAGAGATACTCTTCTTAAATTGCCTTGTGATTGATTTTTAGTCTAATTCTTGCCAGCTGACAACACTTCGGTAATTCGTTACGCTTGTCCCGCCTGGGAATGTAATGCTTGGTGCTTGTGATAGAGCCTGATCGTAGTGCATGCCGCTGACCGAACCGTTCATCGTCACAGTGTTTCCGACGACTGCTCCATAAATGGCCCCTGTTCCGCCGATTGTAACTGCGGCATTAGGTGCGTAAATCACTCCTCTGAAATCGCCATTTCCACCTATGTTCACGGCGCTGGTACCGACGATGTAAATTTGCAGCGCGGCTGGAATCCCGCTCTGGTTATTGAAGACTCCGTTTTTGCCGTTCAATGAAATGGCTGTGGCTGCGGCGCTGTCGATGAAGATTTTGACCGGATTGGCCGCTGTTGCAGTAGCCGGAATTGTAATCGGGCCTCCCGTAATAGCTGTTGAGTTGCTGGTGAATTGATAACTTCCAGGATTAATCGTAAAGGAGCCGCTGATCGGATTATTGTTGTTTAGATAAGGCAGACCTTTGGAATCAGGTACAGGCGGAAAAACATTGCCTGTGAAGGTGGAGTCGGTTCCGTTCGTGGTTGGGCTGCCTGATATTGTGGTGCCTGATGTGTAGGATAAGGTTCCGCCTATGGTGCCGCCGCCGTTGAAAGTTGCGCTGTTGCCTGTTCCGGATTTTCCCTGAATGCCGATTGAGGTATCGGCGTCGTTCGGATCGGCTTTCGTGCTGAACGATGCGGGATTCACACCCTTTGATGAATTGTAATAGTCCACCGTGGCGCCAGCACCATTTTGCCGGAATGACACGCCTGTTGCTACGGCTCCCCAGCCCCAGCCCGTGATCGGAGGCGTTGTTGCCGCGATTGGTTTGAGAACACATCTGACGGAAGATGTTCTACCTGCACAGGTGGCAACCGAAGTTACAACTCGCCATCTATTGTTGCCGCCGTTGCCGCTAAGATCTTTGTCAAGCGTCTGGTCGTATAGAAATGACTCCGGTGTTCCATTTGTGTAGGCAGGGCTAGTTGAATAAGATGGCTGCTCGTTCAGGACGGTGACACGAGAAGTGATCGGAAAACCGCCCGTTGAGAGTAAATTGGATGGCACGTCTGTTACTTTTGATTGGCCGTAAGTAGTGGCGTCAACACTGTTCACATTGCCGTTGGATAGGTCTGATACGGCCCAATCTAAAGCCGCTTCGCTGGCAGCTCTCACGGCAGTCTTAATTCTTGATTCTTTTGTTTTGCTGAAAGTAGGAAGGACACTGGCGAAAAGTCCGGATATCCAAAGTGTGCAAATCAATGCAATGATCAATACAGTCGCAAGGGACATCCCTTTTTCCGACCTGATTGCTTGTGTCTTGACCATGTTTGCTTCCTCCAAAACTGGATTTTTATCTAACCGGCAGCGACTTAAATTTCTGTTTTAGGGCCCTGTGATACTTGCAAGCGAGTTGTTGCGCAAATACATACTCTGCTTAAAAGCTAGGGTCGATGTTTTGATGTAGGCATTGTTCGAGCCTGCGCGGCCTGAGTTTATGTGGGTGTTGACTTCAACATTCACGTTCACGCCGCTGAAATTTGAAATATTTGTCGAATCGAGAGCCGGAGTAAGACCGTCACCTGGGGTTCGTGATGCTCCCGGATTCGCTGTTGGAATACCCGGTTTCAACAAGTAAGAGAACACGGCCGGAACGCCGCCGCCACCGTTGCCGGGCAGCGGACCGATAATTCCTTTAACAAGTGTGATTGGTCCAATTTGTTGCCTGGTGTAGCCCGTCATCGCCAGTCCGGGAAGCTGCGCCCATTGAAGCAGGTATTCACCGGCGTTTTGTGGATCCGCTACGACTCTATAAATGTCGGTAGTGACATTGCAAGTGCTTCTCCCCAATGCAGGATTTCCTTGTGTTCCTTTGATTACGAGAGGATAGCCGAAATTGGCTGATCCTGCAGTTATATCAAAAATTGGACGCTGGACAATCAGTGTACTTGACGAAAGAGTGAAAGATTGTGGTTGCGTGCCGTCAGCCCAGATGGGCCAACCACTAGGAGGTGAAGAGCCCGGGTAAATGGGATTCTGATTACTGGGAAATGTGATTGAGCCGGTATTTGCCCCTGCCGCAGCGTCGAAGCTACCGAATGAATCACCGAGAGAGCGACCCATTCTAATTCCTCGACTGATTTTGTCCATGGCGTTTCGAACTGTATTCAGGTTGTCGCATTTGTTTTCGACTTTGACTGCATCGTTTGCTACGACGGATACCATGCCTAAGTCCGCAGCCGATACAAATGCCATCAAGGTTGTGGCCACCAGCAATTCGACAAGAGACATACCCTTAGAGTTACGCATGCACACACCTACAGCTTAGTTAGAGATACCATTCTCATAAATTCTTGTGGACATTTGCATAGTTCTGTTTCCTGAGCCAACTTCATTCGGCCAGGTAACGACTACTGTGATTTGAACTTGCCGGTTTCTGTTGCCCGCAGTGGCGCCTGCTGCTGAAACATCAGTAATTGTTTGTGTTACGGTACCGCGAAAACGATTGTCCTGACCAGCTTGACTATAACTGGCACCGAGATTGCTGGTCAGGTCCAGCATGAGTGGTTGGGTTATGTATGCCGGCTGTCCGGAAGGGGGCCAGCTGCCCGAGCTTCTGTTGACTGCTACGGGCATGGCGCCGGAACCAACGCAAGACCAGAGGTCCGAGAACTGGGCGTTTCTGGCCATGTCGAAGAGTTCCTGGCAAATGTTTGAGGCAATCGCCTGATTTTGCGGAGCTGTGGTTTGTGTATGCATCTGGGATAGACCCTGCATAAGTCCCGCAAGCAAGAAACTCAGGCAGAGAACAGCAACAAGAAGCTCAACCATGTAAATGCCGAGGGAGTTTCTTAGAGTAGCTTTACGAACTTGCTTATTGACCCTAGGCATTAGCTAGTGCGCTCCTCGCTTGTAAAGAACTCCATGCATCCATTATTCCAAAAAAACTCCTGAAAACCTTTTGTGGGCAGTGTTTGTCTTGTTAAGCTTTGTTTCTTCAGCCTCAATCTATCGCAGACTGGGGTTTTACAGACTTCTGACAGCCTTAAAAATGCTTAACAAAATATGAATTCTGCTATCCCTTGCCCTGCGGTCTTATTAGAGATTCTGAGCAAGAACCTTTCACAATTTGTTTACGGTCAATCGTCTACATATAAAGGTACAATGTCGCCCTACAAATTTGGTCAAGAGGATGGACCCGATTTGTGAGGATTTTTCCGGCTTTTAGGCAACTTTTTTCGGCTTTTGAAAATCGGCGTACTAGCGCAAAGGCACTGTGTAATTGCACATTGCCCCCTCAAATCTCAGCTGCGACTCGCTTGGCAGCCTTGAAGAGCTCCACAGGGGCGGCATTTCTCCAGATGTGCAGTTTCTCATGATCGTATTTTTACCATAGCTGCTTAATCCGGCTCTAAATACTATTTAAGTTGTTAAGTGTGTGTCATCACGGAGATAGAGACGATGCACCAGCCCCTGAAGTCCATATCAAAATCCGCTGAGCTTTTGAATTCGGTCTCCAACTTGCTGCAAGATTTTTGGGCAGCATTGACCGGCAAAACTCTTATCCAGCCAATCAACGCTGACTCAGCCAAATTAGCTAAGCGCTGGAGTTCCTCCACTTTGAGCAAGGCGCCCGGTCGGCTCAAGCCAATCTCACATTTGCAATATGCCAAGCAGCAAAAGAACTGCTCCGGCGAGACTACAGGGCTGGAGCTGAAACGCTCCGAACTGGAAGATATGGTGCGGGATGGTATTTGTATGGATGAAACATATCTGGCCTTTGCCGACTTGTCGTATGCTTTTCTTTCCAATGGTCGCTTCCGTGGGTCGAATCTAGCCGGTGCCAATATGGCACGCGCCATTGTGATTGGCGGTAATTTCATGGATGCAAATCTGCGTAACGCCTGCCTGGTGTCCGCTGATCTGCGCCACTGCAACTTCCATTATGCCGATCTTTCCGGTGCAAATCTAAGAGGAGCAAATCTCTCGGGAGCTGATCTTTCGGGGGCTAATCTCTGGGGCGCCGATCTTTTCGGTGCAAATCTTGAGGGCGCCTTGCTGGCTGGAAGCACCTGGAACCCTCCAAACATCTGAGTTTTGATTTGGGTGGAATTGTCCGTCCATCAAAACTGCATAAAATTGACTCGTCGATCTGCGGCTATCCATAAGGAGCTCCGCAGCTTTTATGCTTTCTTAGATCTAAGAATATGAGGTAAACCCCATCGACGATGGTTGCCAAGAGGGTTGCCCTGTCCGGGTCTTCCTTTGTGTATAGATTAAGCGAATTTCGTATTCTCACCATGACGGAACTTATTAAAGGATCAGAAACACGCTTTGCAAGTGCGATAAAGAGGTTTATACTGCAGGCATGAATACCAAACACACATCATTATTTGTATCGATTGCAGCTGTATTTGCAGTTGCAGCGCCTGCTCCGGCTGTTGAACCCGACACCAAGCAGTCAGTCGCCCTGATGGGCAGCCAGCCAGCTCCGGTGCTGGTTAACGACTCTGCCATTCAAAAGGCGATCGAAGCGCTGATTAAGCAGCAACAGAAGAAAGACGTTGATATCAAGAGGAAAATTCCTAACAAGCTTGATAATCCGGTTGGACAAAATCCTCTGAGAAACTCCGACAAGGTTCTTATCCTTGGTGGTGCAGAAGCGATGCCCATGTAGTCGGCTTCCTTTCGACTGCAATCAGTTAAAAACAGAATAAATGCATCGGGCGGCTGATTACATAGATTCAGCCGCTTTTGATTTTGCCTCTAGTATTTCCGAAAAGAACTGTCGATTTGATCGCTCCAGGCCAGAACTCCGCCGGTCATATTTTTGACCTTCTCAAAACCTAGTTCTTTCAGAAATTCAGCTGCAAGGTTGCTGCGTCGTCCCGAACGACAATAAACGACAAGGTCGGCATCCTTATATACATCCAGTTCGTCCAGGCGGAATCTCAAATCGCCCAGCGGTATGTGAATGGTGTATTCAAGCTTGCATATCTCAAGCTCATGAGCTTCACGCACGTCGAGCAAAACCGGCTTCTTTCCCTCTTCGATGGCTTGTTTCAATTCGCTGACTGAAATTTGATCTACAACAGTCTCAGAAGTCATTGTTTTTGCTCCGTGTTTTAACCGCTAAAGTATAGCAGCGCGAGATTGGCTTGTGCTCTGCGTTGAGCGGATTTCATTTGATAGTGGACAGAGTCTCGGTCATGAGATTCCATAAATTTAGGAGCGAATTTCAGGACAAAGTTCCAGTTTTGTGTCATATTTAACGATATGGTTAAGTGAGCGATGGAGACTGCATGCTAAAGCCTGTAATGATAGTGCTGATTGTCTTATTCGCCGGTGCTCTGGCATATGTCGCAAGCAGACCGGACAGCTTTCATATTGAACGACAGATTTTGATTAATGCTGCTCCGGAAAGGATTTTTCCTTTGATCAATGATTTGCATTCCTGGACCGAATGGTCTCCATATGAGATGAGAGATCCTCAGATGAAACGCAGTTATAGTGGCTCTGCGGCTGGAAAAGGAGCGATTTACGAATGGGATGGAAATGACAATGTCGGCAAAGGGCGTATGGAAATTTTGGAATCCGCTCCTCTAAAACAGGTTCTGATTAAGCTCGATTTTCTCAAGCCTTTTGAAGGACATAACCGGGCGGACTTGACTCTAGAGCCGATTGAAAGTGGAACTAAAGTTACCTGGGCTATGAGCGGTAGCAGCAATTTTATGACTAAAGTCATTGGCTGTTTTATTGATATGGACACAATGATTGGAAAGGACTTTTCAGAAGGTCTTTCAAAAATGAAGCAAAAAGTTGAGAGCGAAAAGCATGGTTAAACATTATTCCGAGCAACTTGATCGAACCTTTTTTGCGCTCTCAGATCCCACACGCAGAGCCATTATCGGCAACCTTGCTGCAAAGGGTTCATGCTCGGTGCTGGAATTGGCTGAGCCCTTTGATATGTCACTGCCTGCGATATCAAAACACTTGAAGCTTTTAGAAAATGCAAAGCTCATTGAAAGAACGAGGCAGGGACGAGTTCATTATTTGAAACTATGTGCCGGACCTATGTCTGAAGCTAATGATTGGCTCGAAGCTTATCGCCGCTTTTGGAACGATCGCTTCGATGCACTTGAAGATTTACTCAACTCAGAAGGAGAAGAAAACGATGCAATTGACTAAAACAGAGAATTCGACGCTTGAAATTTCC
>JAIEPM010000456.1 GCA_019748395.1 Candidatus Obscuribacterales bacterium | reverse complement strand
CGCCCGCTCCGGCGCCTCAAAGCAAGCCCAAGCAAAAACCACCCGCGGCTGGAGCTGCTCCTGCTTTTTACAACAATCAGCCCCCTGCACAAGCCTCAGCTGCTTCTTATGCAGAGCCGTCGGCCGGTCCGGCTTTCGTGCCTCAGCCGCCGTCAGCCCCAATCACGCAGCCGGCCCAGGCTGCCGCAGCTCCAATAGCGCAGCAGCCTCAAGCGCTTCCTCCCGGTCAGACAGCGCAGAGTCCGGGATTTCAAGCTCCGGGACCTCAAAACGAAGAGTTTCCGGACATGACTGCTTATCGACGCTCGGAATCCCAGGCTAGCCCACCTACACCCACACCAGTAGTGCCGGTGTCGCTCCCGCTCACAGCAGGCATACCGGATCCCTTGTCTTACGTACCGCCCGAACTGGCGCCGGCGGCACCTGAAGCTCCAGCCGCGCCGGCCTTCACTGCGGCAACGGCAGCGCCGACTCGAAGCGCAGAAGCAGCAAGAACGCCGGAGCCGGCAAAACAAAGCGAAGCGCCCAAGCGTCGCTCCGCTTCAAAACTTCTGGCTGATTTACCTGATGACGAGTTCGAAGCCGAAGATTCAAAAGCCGGGACTCTAAAAGGTTCCGGCAGACAAGGCTCGGCTCCTGCCTACCAGGAAGCAGCCCCATCGTCACCAATGCCCAAAATGATGGGAGCGGTGGCCATATTTCTGGCACTTTTGAAACTTCCGGCTTTATTTATGTATGCTTTGCCGCAAGTAGCTCAATTCCCTTTAATGGCCCTTGATCAAGTCGCAACGATTGTTGCCTTGATGGCACTCGGTCTGGCCATGTTGATGTCAAAAAGCTAATTGATGATCAAATAGTTATCAAGTGTCGCGGACAAGAGTAAAACCGTCTGATATCAGGACTTTCGAGCTACCAGCCCGCTCAGCTGCTGTGCTATAGTCAACTAGTTGGATCAGGCTTTGTATTATGATTAGCCTGATTTTATGATGCGAAGAGCAAATAAGTGGAACCACCAGTGGTGCAAAGCGTCACTAAGCGAAGTGTCAAAATTTCGCACCACTGCTTGAAAAGGATGGAGCCTTGATGGGATTTCTCAAATCGCCGACAGCAGGAAAGCATAGCGTTTGCATATTGCTCAGCCTCTGTTTTTTCGGACTGATTCCAGCCGAAGCTAAGAGACTGGCTTTTCAGTTGCCCGCATCAGACAAGATGTCGGATGACGAAACACCGCAATCAGCTGCAAGCAGCGAAAAGAAAGCTCAAAATCTAAATCTGGCTCCGGTCGGATTGCATGATGACGAAGCCAAAGAAAGCACGGCAGAAGAAGCAAGCGATCCCTCGCTTTTGAAATCAACGGTTTCACAAACAGACTTCATGGCCAAAAGCAAAGCAGGCAGCAATGAAAAGAATGCTGTTGCTTCAGGCAAAAAAGAATCAGTTATAGACAAAAACAAACTCGGCGATAAAGTGCTGGGCAAAGGCAAAGCCATAGATGTCAGACCCCTGGCTTTGCAAGTGAGCGATGAAGAAGCTTCGCAAAAAGCCGAACTGACTTTAACTGCCGAACAGCGCCAATTGACCGACCTCTGGCAAAGCGCTATCGAGCGCAATCCGGATATTCAATTTGTGATGCAGAAACTGCAACCAACTACTGATGCCAACCATGCAATGGCCAGTACCATGAAATTCTTGAACGCAACTTTGTGCGGAGCCATGAACATGGCTCCATTTATGCTGCCGGGCGGCATCTCGCAAGCAAACCCCATGGCCATGATGGGAATGAGCAGCGGCGCCGGTTTGATTCAAGGCTTGTTCCAGGACAAAGCAGCCAAGGGTGCAAAAAAGCAGGCAATTTCACAAGAGCAAGCCACGATCCTCTATAAAATCGTGCGCGAAACTGCAGACAAACTTGTGACAAGTTACAGAGAGTACAAAAAAGAACAAACCGGTGTTGAACGCGCCACAGCCGACCTTCAAGATTTGCAAGCCATGGCTGCCGAAAGCAAACCCGATCAGTCAAAAGCGCTTGAAATGGAATATACTCTGCGCAAGGCCAAGCGTGATATTGATGAAAAGCTCGAGCAGGTGAAAGTCTGCAAACAACAACTTCTGGATCTGGCCGGAGCTGAAGCAGTTGCAAAACTCGACCAGCAACTGGTGGCAGAGCGCAATGCAGTCAACGATCTGACAGGCGGAAGCAGCACGGCGCTGGGAGCAGAACAACAAAAACAAGAGCTGGCTCAACCAGGACCGGACTCAGGTCCAATCAAAAACCCGCTCAACCAGATGAAGCTGGCCGCGCCAAACTCCGGTCCTTTCTGAGATCGGGACCTAAACAAGCTCGCTCAACTTTTGAAATCTCTCAATGCAAAGAGCTTGAGAACAGGGAAACTTAGAGCATAGAACTAAGGGACTGTTCAGATTGCTATAATTCCTGCTGATTCCGGAATAGCGGCGAGGGCGGCAGCGTGACTTTAAACAGCGGACAGAAGATTTTAGCCTGGGCACTTTTGCTTTTCTGCATTCTGGCAATCCCGGTTGCCTTGTTCAGTAAATCAGCCTCCTCCACAAGCGAAGACAAAAACGACAAAGAAAGAAATGAGAAAACGTCTTTCGCCTTCCTCAAGAAAGATCGAATTCTTGTTGTTAAGCTGGCCGGCACCATATACAACGATGAAGATCAGTCGTCCATATTTCCAGACCCAAGCTCACCCAGTTATGTTCGCAAAAAGCTGCGCCGTGCTGCGCAGGATGAGCATGTAAAAGCAGTACTCCTGCGCATAAATTCACCGGGCGGCACTGTCGCCATGAGTCAGGAAATAACTGATGCGGTAAAAGAACTGAAAGCTCACGACAAACCGGTGATTGCCTCCATGGGTGACGTTACGGCCTCGGGAGGCTATTACATTGCTTCGCAAGCAGACAAAATATTTGCCTCACCCGGAACTTTGACCGGATCGATAGGCGTGATTATGCATCTGGTCAATTTGTCTGAAATCGAGAAAAAGATAGGTATTTCACCGGTAACTATAAAATCCGGTCAGTTCAAAGACATAGGCACGATGGATCGCGCTCCCACAAAAGAAGAAGTCAGCCTTTTGAACGATATCATCATGGACTCTTACGATCAGTTTGTAACAGCTGTTTCAGAGGGTCGCAAAATGGATAAAGAAGCAGTGAAAAAGCTGGCAGACGGAAGAATTTATTCCGGACGGCAGGCTTTAAAAGTAAAGCTTATCGACGAGTTGGGCGGTTACGAAGAAGCCCTCGGCGCAATCAAGAGTATTTGCAAAAAGAAATACGGAAAAGATCTCTATGTAGACGACGGTCATTCGTCTGCAGGCATGATTGCGGCTTTGCTTGATGCAAAAATGCAAGCACCCAAAATCGATTTGTTTCAATCGGTTCTTCCAGAATCACTCAACCCGAAATTCTCAAATCAACCGCTCTGGATGATGGAGTAAGCTGATGAGTGAAGAGAATATCCTGCCTCAAGAAAAGTTCGCCGGGCTCAGTTTTATCGAAAGCTTCCTCGGCACTTTAATTGCCCCGTCTCAAACATTCAAAGCTCTGGCGCAAGACTGCAAAACAGAAACAGCGCATTTGCCTGCGGCATTAGCAATTGTGGTCCTGGTTTTTGCGGCTGATGCTCTGAGATTGACTCCGGCCAACGGCATCGGCTGGGCCGCAGTCAATATTCCGACTGAAGTCAGCGGCGGAATTTTGCTCTGGCTGCTTTCAGCAAGCACGGTCAGCCTGACGGCTCTCTGCTTCGGCATTGAGTCGTCAAAAGCCAGAGCCGCCTTTGTAACTTTAGCCTGGAGTTTATTGCCCTGGATTTTTATGGGTCCGCTTTCCTGCTTCTGGAAGCTCCTTGGTCCGGCTCATGTTTTACTCATGGCAATACCGCTTTGCTGGATTTTGCTCTTACAAATCATTGCTATAAAAGAAAGCTTCCAGTTAAAAGTCTGGCAAACACTGGTCCTTGTTTTTATAATTCCACCGATGCTGAGCAGCTTTCAGCTTTTTCAATTCTTGCAGGCGCTGACTGCAACACTCGGCTCACTACTAAGTTGAAGTCGCTAATATGAAGGGCAAGCAGAAAGTCGTCGCCATAGTCGGTCCGACCTGCACAGGAAAAACAGCACTCAGCATTCAGATTTGCAAAAAGCTGCCCGGCGAAGTAATTTGCTGCGACAGCCGCAATATCTACAAATACTTCGATATCGGATCGGCAAAACCAACGAAGGAAGAACAGGTTGCGGTTCCACATCATCTCTTTGATCTGGTAGAGCCGGACGAAGATTACACGGCGGCCCGCTATGTCAGAGATGCAGGCAAAGTTATTGAGGAAATTAGCGCTCGCGGCAATCTTCCGGTAGTCTGCGGCGGCACAGGATTTTATAGCCGGGCCTTACTTGAGGGTCTGGGTATTCCGGCAATACCCCCGCAAAGAGAGCTGCGTGAAAAACTGGCTCAAGATGAAGAACAGGAGCCCGGCATCCTGCATCAGCGTCTTTGCGAACTTGATCCCAAAAGTGCAGCTCGTTTAAATCCTAGAGATCTTTTTCGTTTGATCAGAGCGCTGGAAGTCTGTATCACAAGCGGAAAGCCATTCTCAGAACAGGCTTCCAAAGTCGTCGAAGCACCATACGAAGTTATGTGGATCGGATTGAGCATCAAAAACAGAGACCTGTTAAGAGAGCTTATACACAAGCGTTTAGAAGAACAGATGCGGCAGGGCATGCTGGAAGAAGTTCAAGCTTTAGTTGCAAGATTCGGAGCTTCTCAAAAAATGATGAATACAGTGAACTACCGAGACATGCTCAAACACCTGTCCGGCGAATTCACTCTAAAAGAAGCCGTGGCGGAAGCGGAAAAGCACAACTATCAACTGGCCAGACGACAAATGATGTGGTTTAAGAATAACCCACTCATAAACTGGTTCTACGTCGATGAGCTTTCCCGAGAAAAAATTGAACTTTCTGTTTTTGAAAAACTCGAGCAGTTTATTTCCCAGTGACAATGGGCTTTTCGAGCGCTCCAAGCAGTCCAGTGAATATTCAAATTCGCTTCGGTTTTGAAAATATCTATTCCGCAAATTCGATTAAGAGCTATACTAGATGAGGACTTCTTGAATACCCTCAAAGAGCCGCTCAGTAAAAACTCAAGGAAAAAATCACTGCTCTGTTTTTATACATAGATTTTTTCCGCAACTGAGACCGAATCATGCCTATTGAAAATTTGGAAAAGGTCTGGAGCCTCCCAGTTCCATGGAGCGACGGAAGCATGTCAGCCAGACTCTGGCAGAAGGGCAAGAAAGTAATGGTGTCGGTGCCCGAGCTGGACATCTGTTGCTATGGTCGCTCTCAGAGTGAAGCAGTGATGAGACTCTTCAGCAATCTTCTCAAGTATTACAACGAATTGAAAGATCAGGAGCATCTGAGCGACCGCCAGGACGCACATTTCAAACTCTTGAAAGTCTGGGTAAAAGGCGTCGAAAAGAAAATTTGTGCAGGTGAGTCGGTACTCAGCCTGGCAGGTAGAGGCTGAAACTATTTCGTTTTAAGAACGCCCTGTTTCAAGCTTTGCTCCAGTCCCCCGAAAATCTGCTCTAAGTAAGCACCGGGTTGAGCTTTGATAGCTTTTGCTTTGAAGCTGAGTGCTCTTTTTTCAAATGAATGAGTCAAAAGCAAGGCATAAAAGTCTCGAGTGTAATCAGATTCACATAGAGCAATTTTTTCCAGCGTATCGAGATATTGATTGAAAGCAGGTCCTGAGAGCTTTTGGGCACTCATAGCCTCAAGATAATTCAAAAGTGCTTTCAAACAAAGTTGCCGCTGCGGTGTCGACAGACCATTAGAAAAAATCCGCGCCTGAGCAGTTCTTGGAGATGCCGAGGCCGGAGAATAAGTTTTGCGCGCATACTCAAGAAGCCTGTTTTTGACAAGCTCAGGCTTCGCAACCCCAAGGCGACCAAGAAATCCCAGTCCGTAAGTTTTGTCATCAAGATTTTCGAAAAGTATCCTTTCAACTTTATCCTTTACTGGAAATGTCATCAATGCAAGAGCCGCAGCAGCTTGAACTTCAGGGGCAGGATCTTTCAAGAGCTTTCCGAGTTCCGACAGGGCTTCAGGCGATTGACTGAATGCAAACGAAAAAGCCGCAGCCCTGCGCACCGATGCAGAAGGATCCGCTAGAAAGGCTAACCTTTGCTTGAGCTTTAAGTGCTCGGCATAATCGGAACTCAAATAAACAGCAGCAGCTCGAATCTCCGGATCGGGAGATTCAAGCCAGACCGGCAATCTGGCTTGAATTTGCCTTGCCGCATTTGGGTAGCTTTGAGTTAAGCCAAGACCTGAAATCACAGCGACTTTAATCGCCGAAGCAGCATTGCGGCTGTCGGCGATTCTAAAAAAGCAATCCAGAGCGGGCAACACGGCAGTGTTTTTCTTGTGTTCCCAGACCGCCCAGGCACCAACAGGCTCTGAGGCCCGAGTCCATAAATAGCGGCAGCGACTGCTATTGGACAGGTAAGGACTCATATAAGCAGCCGAATCAATAAAATCAAGAAGCACGGCAGAATTGTCTGCCAGAGCGGCGGGCAGATTATTGCTTTTGCCGAAAATGGCTTCCAGCACTTTCTTGCGATCAAAATCATTTGATTCTTCAGAGCCGGATTTTTCAGCAGACAGCTTCAAAAGAGTCCCGGCAGCATAAGCGACTGCAGCAGAGTTTTTCGACCTGAGCATATTTGTGAGTTCAGTCCAGATAATTTCAGAAGCCTTACCCTTTACAGGGCGCTCGTCTGCAGCCCGTATAAAACCCTCCCAGCTCCTCAGACAGGGTCGGCTTGAATATTGAATAAATGAGAAGCCGGATTTCCTGGCAAAAATAATGTAGCTTTGAGCAAGCGCTAAATCAAAATGAGCATACGCATCCGGCCCCACGTTTATCCAGGATTGATCAGCATCCTGCCCGGATTCATGGTCAGAGCGGTAAATGAAATCAATCTCTTTTGAAGAATTACCCTTAATTGTGGAAATGACTTTCAATTTTGCTTTGTAAGTCTTCCAGAATTTTGTAGAAAGCGGATTTTTTTCAGGCAAATTGACAGGCGAAATGGAAATGACGCGCGCCTTAACTACAAGGTCACTGGCAGTTTCCATTTCCGCAATCGTCAAAGGAAACGCCACGATCGTAGCGCTTGCAGGATTCTGAAGAAATGGAGAATTTAGAACCATAGAAAAGCAAAGCAAGTATCCAGGATATTTTGTTTTTTGCAGAAACTGAAAGAAGTCAAATATTCTGCCGGCCAAAGTAATTTCTCCGCTGAAATCGCCGCTTGAACAAAAGTCCGGAAGACTATGGCTCAGGACTCTTGATTTATACCCATCCCGGCTGCACTGATTTTGAACTCTTTGCATGAAATCCGCGTCTAAGTAATCAGCAAAGACCCCAAGAAACCGGTAATTCAAGCATGGCTTCAGTAAAAAAAAGCTTTGGACTATTCTTACTTGCACTCTGCCTGGAGTTGCCGGACAACACAAAAGTCAGGGCTGAGAGTTCAATGGAATCAGTAGAGCAATACCTGGCTCTCGACCGGAAAAATCAGCAACGAGCTTATATAGGAAACATCAATTCCATGAAATTTCATCTCTGCTCCTGCGAATTTGCCCTGCTGATGGCGCGCAAACGAAGAATCGGCTTCGACCATGCAGAAGAAGCCCGCTTTTCAGGCATGAGAGCCTGCCGCTGGTGCCTGCCTCCATACTGCTTCTCAGTCGAGGGAAGAATCTTGCAAGGCGGGCAAGAAACAAGAAAGCCGGCACCATATATGGTGCCGGCTCAATAAAAAGAAATGAGCCCGGCAAGACCAAAGGCAAGTGACTGGAAAGCGCTGCCAGTCACTATTTTTGAGCTTCATTTAGAAAAGAGTCTGCCCCGGGGACCCGAGCCTTGTGTTTGGTTTAGCATAAGAGCTTTTCTGGAGTCACCCAGGGTCAGTTGTTACCGTTATACCACTTGCAAAGCAGTTTCGGACGAAAATTTCATATTAGTGTTTTGGGCTGCTACTACTTGGATGATAAGGCGAGAAGAGCGTTTTTCAGCTCTAAACTCGGCGATTTACGCCATCTTTTCTTGTGGTATAAACAGCTTTGGGTTCAGATTTATGGGTGTGTTAATGGCAACTGTGTTAGACAGAACATCTCAAGCTCTTGCAGACATTACAGGATTTATTGTTGATCGCAGCATTACTCCGGAAAAAGTTATCGGACAGGCCTGGATCATTTCCAAAAGCAGACTTGTGCTACCAGCCAGCACAGTGGCAAATTATGCAGACGCGCCCTGGGCACTACTGGTCAAATTCCCTTATCCGGACCTGACCTTTTCCGTCAAAGCAATTTCATTGCATCCTGAATTCAATAAACGAGCCGCCCGCGATCATTATCTGGCACAGGCGGCAGAACTGCAGCCACAAGCACTGATTACCGAAAACGACATTGCCACAATCACAATTGAAGCTGAAATTCAGGATCTGCAACCCGATCGAGTACAAGAGCTGAACAGGGCGTTATCACTGCCGTTGACGATCTCGGCACAGGACCTCTCAGGAGTGATGCGCGGAGGCGAAACCGGCAATATTTTGCAAAAAGCAATTGTTAGCGGTCGCAACGGCGTGCTGAATCTATACGACGAAAGAAAAATTCCATTTGCCCGCGTTTTGATCAGGGGCAATCGCATTGTCAAAGCTTGCTACAACAATTTGCAAAACGAGTTTGCTATTTGCGAATTGATGTGGCGCAAGCCCGGCGGCAATTTTGTTTTGCAGTCAAACGAAAACTTAAACTGGGGCAATATTCCTGAAATAACAATGGGTACAGATCAGTTGGCTGCAGAAGCCAGTCGCCGCACGCAAGACCTGCCACGCATGCTCGATAATCTCGGCGGACCAAATGCCCGCTATTTGAGAAGCAGAGCCCAGATCGATATGAATCAAATAAATCAGCAGATTCGCTGGGTGGTAGAAAGACTCTGGCCGGTGCTCGACGGCACGCTGCCTCTTTCCAAGTTTTCCGAGCGACTGGCCATAGACACATATACGGCCCTGCAAGCTCTCTGGGAATTGAAGCATCTCGGGCTGATCAATCAAGCGCAGGAAGAGCAGTACCATCGCTCGGGACAACTCGGTGCGGCATTGACCCCGGGTCATGATGTGGACCTCAAGTTTTTTGATCCACTGCAAGCGTTTTATCTCGACGATCTTTCCACAATGCCGGTTCTGAGCAACGGCAATTATTTCGGTGCGGGTCGCTTGCTCTCAAGCAACACACTTCTGCACACCATTAATTTGCCGACTTGTAAATTCGGCGCAATCGTTTTGAAGGAAGGCAGATTGGTGGGAGTTCATAACGGCAAATATCTGGCCGCATTGCAGAACCCGCCGCCCTTTCAACTTTGGCAAATGGCCTGGATTGGTTCATTGAGCGACATGGGTGCCAAACGCATAAGAGCCGCGGCAGCCGACCTCGATTCTGAACTTCTCGATGAAGCGCCGACTCTAGCAAGCGGCGCCGGTCGCGGAACTTCCACCGGAATGAAAGCCCGTGCGGCCGTAGCAAGTGTTATGAGCGGCGAACACCCGGCAAGCCCGAGTGAGGTCGGAGCAATACAAACAAGCGAGCCTGAAATTCTACAAAAAATCAGCAAGCTGCAGGCACTGGGAGGCGGATCTGCAGTGGGCTTGCTGCTGGGCATGATCATTGCTGCCTCAATGGCACCAAAGCCGCAAGCGCCGGCACCCAATCCGACAGTGCAGAGCAACACCGCCTCAAGCAGTTCTACAAATACAAGTACAAGCACAAACACAGCTGCTGGCACTGAATCTCAGGAAGCTTCACTGGATTCAATTAAAGGTATTCTGCGCCTTGCCAATTTCAAAGAAAGCGCAATTCCACCTTTCAAATTTATTGAAACAGCAAAAGAAACCGCGCCGAAAGCATCTTTTGGAATGGAATCGGAGCAGCTGAATGTCAAAGCTTATTTTGTTCTCTGGCCGAATGCAGACACAGTCAGTGTTGTTGACAAGACACTGCAGCCGCCGTTCCTGCCGTTAAAACAATACATCGGCGATTCTAAAAGAAAACTGGACGAAGGCAATTCGCAAAACCATAATTTCTTTTGGCGAGCCCAGCGCTACTTGAACAAGGACAACAAAGAAACTATCGGACTGGTCGGCGCATTTTCATCGGCACAAACCGACCAATCAATTCTTGTCGTAGCCATGCCCTTCAAAGGTGAAGGCAATTTAGACTACCGCACGATTGTCAACGTAGTCACTCGCATGTTCACAAACGACAGTGACGCTTCCAACAACAGCCTGCAAGCTGAAAGCGAGCAGGCAAGCCCTGAAGAACTGGCCGCCTACAGACAAAAACTGACAGCCGCACTAAAAGAAAGTTACAAAGCACCGGTAGATGCAGAGCGCGCCAACAAATGCGTGGTCAATTTTGCCATCGACTCATCCGGGCAATTGAGCAAAATTGTTTTGAAATATAGCTCCGGTATGGACGAAGTTGATAAGGCTCTGCAAAAAGCCATCCAGGATATGAAGTTTGAAGCACCGCCCAAAACCAAAGGCGGACAAATGCAATTGCAAGCTCTGCTTGTGGACGGCGAGCTGAGCCTCAGCGAGCAATAAGAAGTAAGTCGATCTAAAGTGGCGGAGCAGGAGGGACTCGAACCCCCAACCCTTTCGGGCAGCCGCTTTCAAGGCGGTTTCTTCATCCAGCCAGGTCTGCTCCACTTATTTGAGCATCACTTGCCATCAAAAACGGCGAGCTTTGCTTTCAGCACCCCTGTGATTTATAGTCCATTTTACGACAGAATATATAAGCTGGAAGCGAACGTAAAGGATTTGGGTAAAGCATCTGATGTCAACAAAAGGCAAACGACTCGACCTTTTGCTTGAAGAGCAAGGCTATTTTCAATCACGGCAACATGCTAAAACCGCGATCATGGACGGCAACATCCTTGTCAATGGCGAAAAAATCACCAAACCAGGAACGCCTATAAAGGATGGCGCCAAAATTGAAATTGTCGGCAAACAAGCACTCAAATATGTAAGTCGCGGTGGTTATAAGCTCGAAAAGGCTTTACAGGACTTCAATATCAATCCGGAAGCTCGATTTTGTCTTGATGTCGGAGCTTCCACCGGCGGATTCACAGATTGCTTGCTGAAAGCTGGTGCCGGATACGTATATGCTGTTGATGTCGGCTACGGTCAAATTGCCTGGTCTTTACGCAGCGACCCTCGCGTTAGAGTAATTGAACGCTGCAATGCAAGAAACATGAGTCCGGAAATCCTGCAAAGCGAGCCGTCTCAGGAGAGTACACCGGATCTGGCCGTAATCGATGTTTCATTCATTTCGCTTTTGAAAGTCTTAGCGGCAGTGAAATCATGCCTTGCTGCCGATGCTGAAATTATCGCACTGGTCAAACCCCAGTTCGAAGCCGGACCGGATAAAGTCGGAAAGAAGGGCGTGGTTCGCTCAGCTGAAGTTCACAGTGAAGTGATTGAGAAAATTGTAAATGAGTCGCAAAAACTTGGGCTCTATTCTAATAAGCTCACTTTCTCGCCTTTGAAAGGACCGGAGGGCAATATCGAATTCTTGCTCTTGCTCAAAACCAAAGTCTGCGAAACTCTGGACAAAGCAAAAATAGACGAAGAGGTTCAAGCTGCGCAGGCCTGCTTGATCCAGAAAACAGAAAAGATCTCCTGAGCAGGAGATCTTTTCTTCAAGTTCTGCTTAATAGCTTTACTTGCCCATCATTTTCTTAGCGCCGTTGCCCATGGCTCCAAAACCTTTTTTCGTTCCTTCCCAGAGTTTCTTGGGTCCCCACATGATGCCTCTGCCCACGGCTTTTGCACCATCTACAATTTTGTTGTCATCGGCGATTGCGGGTGCGCTGCCCGTTAAAGTCAGAACAAACAGTCCAGCCAGGGACATGCAAACAATCTTTTTCATTTCAAACTCCTCGCATCTTAGTAAAAGAAACCCGCTTTTCTAGTTTACCGCAGGCGCCGCTAAAGCCGCCCCGATATTCTCTAAGACTCTAACTAAGTTGAATGATTGTAAGGATAGACAGTCGATATACCTCCCAAGACTAAAGCCAGACTTGATAATTGTCGAATCGCGTCAGCAAACGCTTCGAATAAGTCCGGCCGGAATAATTAAATGCCCAAGTTCAGCAACGTTTATATAGGTCAGCGAGTACGCGCCGCCCTGCACAAAATCGTGCAAGCAGCTCAGCACAAAAAATTCTGGTCTCTGATTTCAAAACTTAAAGATGGCCGTTTTGATATACCAGGACTGAATGTCGAAAAGCTTTACAGTAAAAGCGGCAAAATTTTTTCAGCCAGACTGAACAAAGAGATGCGTCTCATTTTTTCCATGAGGAAGGAAGATAGTACAAACTCACTTATCATTCATGATCTGAATCATCATGATAAGGCTTACGAAAGACTCGAACGCAGCAACACCATACCAGGCACGCTCTTTGTTGCCGAAGACTCCGACGAGAAACGCAAATTCAGCAGCGCTGAGAGTCTTGAGCAAATTCTTGAAGACGAAATGGAAGAGCGTTCTAATACATTTCAAGGTCAATTCTTCAAAGTTCCTCAATTTCTGCTCGTAGATCCTGAAAGCTACATCCAGTTTGAAAAAAACCTGGATCGCTACTTGCTTTTGAGCGCAGAGCAAGAAGAGATCTTGTCGATCAGAGACAGAGCTTTCCTGGTTCAAGGAGCCGCAGGCACCGGTAAAACGACTCTGGCACTTTTTAAAGCTCTCAATCTTTACGAGGAGAATATGGAAGATGCCATTTATCTTTTTACTTATCACGAAGAACTGGCTTGCGTTTGCAGAGCTTACAAAGTCAATTTACTGGCGCAAAACAGTTCCCAAGTCGATAGCGATGCCGGTGTCAAGGTTTTCTCCTATCTTGATTTTTGTCGCCGTTTTTTAAGACAAAGCCTGAACAAAAAAGATAAGGCTCGGCAGTGGCTCAATAAGAAACAGAGCATTGCAATTCTGCATCAAATAATTCAAGAAAAATCGCGCTGGCAAAGACAGTTCAAAGCAGAAGAAATCTACGCATTGATCTATTCGATTCTCAAAGGACGCTTTATGCCGGGCAGTGACGCACTGCCCGGGTCGAAGGAAGACTATGAACGAATCTTCAGAGATTATGGTCGAGCACCGGAAGCTCTTGCCGAAAGTCTTGAAATTTTTGCTATCTACCAATCCAGACTTGAAAGCTCAGGCTGTCTTGATGAAGCAGATATCATTCGACTCAGCTATGAATCACTCAAAGAAAAAGCACTGCTTGCCGAAAAAGACAAAAAGCTCTGGATAGTAATTGATGAGATTCAAGATTTCACGGAACTCGAGTGGAAATCCATTTTGCTTTTCTGGGAAAACCACTGCCGACAAAACGAGTTGTCACTGAGTTTTCCATTTTTCTCAGGCGACACAAACCAAAACATCAGCCGCTCGGGATTTCGCTGGCAGGAGCTTGAATCGTACTTGCAATCAAGATTGAGAGCTTTGCATCGACCTAATTCTCTAAAAGAGATTGTAGTTCACCAAAACTACCGAAACACACTGCAAATACACATACTTGCCGCTTTTCTAAGAAAGCTGGGAAGCGATGCCGGAGATCTTGGACTTGCACCGGAATTTGAAGGCCGCAAAGCCGAATTGATAATTGCTTCAGATCAAGAATTCCTCAGCTTATTGAAGAGAGAGGAATCCGCTTCACAATCAAATCCTCTTGTTGTACTTGTTGAGAATGAAGAATCACTCAGTTATCTGAGAAAAGAGCTGAGCAGCAATGAATCAATTTTCTTGCTCTCTCTTGCCAGCAGTAAAGGCATGGAGTTTGAGGATGTCATCATCCACAGAGCTTTTTCATCGGCAGAGGGAAAACGAAGCAAGGCAGAGACTTCCAGAGCATTCGATCTCTGGTATATGGGAATCACACGAGCTCGAAAAAATTTGTTGCTTGTACAAACTGAAAATGATCAATCCGCTTTTGCAGAACTTCTGGCTGAGAAGCATGAGGAATTCAACAAACTTGTCGAAATTTCAGAAAACGAGATCGGCTTTTCCAGATTCATGCAAAATCGGGAAGAGCATACGCCGAATTACAATGTCATTTTCCTGGAGAGGAAACTGGCCGAAGATCTCTTTGAGCTTTTTCGAAAAGAGCAAGAAAGCCTGTCCGATAATCAAGAGCTTTCGGACTATGCCCGGCAATGCAAGGACAGGGCCCTAAGACTCTGGAGACGCTGCCTTGATTACAGCGCACTCGGTCGAGCCCTAATGTATCTGAATATATATGAGGAAGCAGCAGCATTTCTAAAAAGAGCAGGTCTTTTGCAAGAAGCGGCAAATTGTCTGGAAGCAGCAGGACAATATACGCAAGCAGCACATGAGTATGAATCAATTGCACTTTTGAGTGACGCGGCACGCAGCTATGAATATGCCGGAGATTTCTTGAATGCCGGTCGAATTCATGAAGAACTTGAAGATTGGAGCAGAGCCGCAGAAAACTACCAGAGCGCCGGTGATTTGAGTCGAGCGGCTTCGTCCTTAGAAAAATCGGGGATGCTGCGCTCGGCAGCCGACATCTACCAGAAACTCGGGTCATCTAAAAAAGCGGCGAAACTTTACAGCCTGGCCCAAGACCATCAAAGCGCCGCAGAAATCTTTCTGCAAATTAACGACAAATTGGATGCAGCAGAGAGTTTTCAGAAAGCCGGGATTTTCAAAAAATCGATGGAGCTTTTTGAAGAACTTGGACTTTTTTCGCAGGCAGCAGAGCTTGCTGCTAAAGCAAGCATCTATGACCGCTCCGCGAAATTATACTTGAAAGCCGGAATGCTGAATGAAGCGGCAGAAGCATTTGAGATAGCCGAAATGCCCGAAAAGTCCGCAGAGCTTTACGAAGAGATCAAAAACTTCCAAGCAGCAGCTGCCCTCTATGAGCAAGCAGGCAAAAGCGAAAAGGCAGCCTGCAATTTTGAGCAAGCCGGTTTATGGCAAAAGGCACTTGAGCTTGCACTTAAAAGCGGCAACAAGCAATTGACGGCCCGCTGCCGTGAAAAACTGGGTGACTATCAAAATGCTGCGGAAATTTACGAGAGCCTGCAAGCATTCTCAAAAGCCGCTTACTGTCTAGAAAAAGCCAATGAATATGAAAGAGCCGCAGATCTGCACTTGAAAGCAGATAACAACGCACAGGCAGCAGCTTGTCTTGCAAAGCTGGACCGGCGCTTCGAAGCCGCAAAACTGTATGTGGTATCAGGACAGATCAAACAGGCATATGAGCTGGCGATAAGCAAGCAGAGTAAGGACTCTCGAAAGAAAGACGAGAGCAACTTCAAACTGCTGCTTAACTGGTGTATTGATACAAAGAGGACAGCAGCAGCAGCAGAGTTGCTTGAATGCCGCAAAGATTATGCGGCTGCGGCACTGAAATACAAAGAATCGTTGATGCTCTCCAAAGCAGCAGAGTGTCTTGAAAAATCAGGGAAAGCTCGTGAAGCCGCCAGGCTTTATCAAGAATCGTCTGAATTTCTTAGAGCAGCTGAATGCTACAAAGAAGCGAAATTGTGGACTGATGCCGCCTTATGTTTTGAGAAGATTCAAAACTGGTCGGAAGCTCGAAAAATGTACGAAAAATCTGCAGACAAAGACGGCATTGCTCGTTGCGATAACGCTCTTAACTGGTTCTAGCTAATCAGAATCTAACTCGGACTCAAAAGAGAAGAGGAAGCTGTCAGGATCGGCAAGATCCTGACAGCTCAGTGCTTTTGCGCTCCGGCGCGATTGGAATTCTTGAATCGGCAACTTGAGCGAGGAGCTAAGGCTTCCTGAAGAAAAGCGCAAATTGTTTAAGGGTTACAAGATGAGAGGTATATATAGCAAGACGCAGGCAATTGGAAATTCGAAATACATGACTCTTTATGCTGATCTTCATCGCCACCTCGGCGGAGCCTTACATCCACGTATCATTTACAAGTTTCTTCAAAAGAACGACCACGAAATTCTGAACTACTTTCCGGATTACGACGGATTCCTCATGTGGTTCACACGCCCCTGTCAAACCCTGGAAGAGTTTGTCAAAATCCACAGCCTCGTCGAAGAACTACAAAGCTTAGAACACTTACCCTACTTCTGTTTGCGGCTTTGTCGCGGAGCCTACACCTTTGAGAATCTCCAATACATGGAAATTCGTTACAACCCCTATTTCCGAACTGATAAATCGCTAACGATTCAAAAACGCATCGGACAAATGACCGACATCGTAGAAGTTATCACCGCAAACTTGAGACCGGCCGAATACCCCATAACCGTGAAACAGATACTCTGCCTTGATCGCAGACTCCCAGCCCATATCAATGAGGCCATTCTCAAGGTAGCAAAAGATAACCTCGGACCTGTAGTAGGAATAGATCTTGCCGGGCCGGAAATCGAACCTGAGAAATGGGAGGTCTGGGTAAAGTTCCTAGCGAAGGCAAGAGCTTCGGGGCTGAAAACGACCGCGCACCTTGGCGAAACCGGCATAGACAACGTGCATTCTCAGTTCTTGCCGGTTCTTGATCGCATCGGTCACGGCATTCACATTCCACTCGTAAAACCCGAAATGTTGAAAGAGTTAGCTAAGCGACAGATCACACTTGAAGTTTGTCCGACCAGCTATAGACAAACAGGTGTTCTCAAGGACTTCCATCAGCTCAAAACAGTCTTCGAAAGGTGTCGCAAGGCGGGCGTTTCCATAGCCGTCTGCACTGATAACCCCGGACGAAATCCGGCCCCCTGTACCCTGCCGGGTGAATATGAACGCTTGATTGACCACGACGTTATTGACTTTTCGGATTTGAAATCAGTCCAGACGGAGGGATTCAGATCTGCCTTTGGATACGCAGGCGGATCGCGCCCCTAAGTCCTTGCTCTGCCATCAATTCGGGAATTCGCACGAGCGCGAATCAGCATCACTGATGGTATCACTTTTGCAGAAAGCACGGACCCTTATCCTGATCCCCTGGATGTAAACATTTCTTGAAAGAAGCGGACGAGATTTTCATGTCACCCAAAAATCGATTGAGCCTACGAATCTCAAAGTATTTTTTACTGGAAGCCGCTTGTGATCACGATCGCCGCAAAATTTGATACCATTTTCTTCTCTCTTCCGAAGAAGGACTTTGAATAAAGTGATCCAAGCCGGGAAAAAATTTCAAAAAAATTTTTTTGGGCTTTTTTGTCCTCAAAGAGCTGGTCACCAGAGAAGGTATCACTATGAACTCCGGCTATTCATGCCGCTTTCAGAAGACACACACAAGAGATGATTGAGATCAATCAGTTCGGGGAATAGATCTTTTTTGGTCAAGGGTGCTCTTGCAATTTCTTCAGATTGAAAGTAACCTATTTTATGTGTGGTGTGATCAACGAGAGTATCCACATGCTCTCACTAAGAGTGGTGGCATTAGCGAGATTGTTCTGAGAGAGTTCCAAGAAAAGCCAGACGGCCCTCCTGACGGCAATGAATGAAAAGCTCATCCAAAGATTTTGCTCAAAACCATTCTATATATATAAATGTAGGAGGAACGTTAATGGCAGTAAGCAAGCCTAAAAAAAGGAAAGCCAAGAAACGGGCTAGCATCTCTCCGGCGGCCGCAGTAGCGGAAGCAGCAGAGGGCGGAGCCAAGAAAACGGCTAAGACGTCGCCCCGCAAGGCAGCAGCTAAGAAAGCTACAGCTAAGAAGGCGACCGCCAAGAAAGCTCCGGCTAAGAAAGCAGCAGCTAAGAAGACCACAGCCAAAAAGGCTGCTCCGAAAAAAGCTGCAGCTAAAAAGACCACAGCTAAAAAGGCAGCTCCGAAAAAAGCAGCCGCCAAAAAGACCACAGCCAAAAAGGCTGCTCCAAAGAAAGCAGCCGCCAAAAAGGCAACTGCTAAAAAGGTAGTTCGCAAAGCAGCTCCGAAAAAAGCAGCAGCCAAGAAAACTACAGCTAAAAAGGCAGCCCCGAAAAAAGCAGCAGCTAAGAAGACCACTGCCAAAAAAGCAGCTCCGAAAAAAGCAGCAGCTAAAAAGACCACTGCCAAAAAAGCTACCGCAAAGAAAGCAGCCCCCAAAAAGGCCGCCACAAAAAAAGTAGCTCGTAAGCGCGCTCCGCGCAAGCCGAAAGCTGAAGCTATGCAAGCTCCGCCAACAGAAGGCAGCGGCGAAGGCTCCTAATTAACTAAGAGCAGGTATCTCGAAAAGGATCCACCCTCGGGTGGGTCCTTTTCATTTTTCAATCTTTTGCAAAAATCTCAAAGTCTCTTGCCAGATTCGAGGAAGACTGGAGAGCAGTTGATGATCATCATCCAATATACAGAGATCAACAAAATCCGAATTCAGTCTTTCAAAGTCCAGACTCTCTTGTACAGAAACAATTTCATCACTCTTGCCATGCAAGACAAGAGTAGGCACTGAAATTTTGACGCTTTCAGTCTGATGATTTTCCATGTCATCAAGAAATGAACGTTCCAGCTTTCTATCTTGCATATATCCATAATGAAAAAGCTCAAGAAATCCATTTTGCTGCCAACGCTCAAGCGCAGATTCTCCCCATAGTTTTTGCCAGCGTCTCGACAGCGCAAAAGCAGGAGCCATAAGAATCAGCGCCGAAATTTCCTTTTTCAACTCAGTGCTTAATAAAGCCGCAAGCAAGCCACCCATACTGGAGCCGATTAAGATCAGCGATTCGGAAGCACTGATTGAAAGTTGTTCCTTGATTTTTTGCTTCGCCAGCTCAAGCTGTGAACTCAAAGTCATTTTTTCAAAAGACGGATAGTTCAAATCCGGAATTGAAATATCCCAGCTTTCACTGAAAGCCTTTTCAAGAAAAAATTTCGCTTTACTCGATTGAGGAGAAGAGGCAAATCCATGCAAATATAGGAACACTTTTTTTTGCTGCATAAAGCAATCCGTAAAAATATTGGAGCCTAATAATTATTGCGCAGCAGGCGGGTACATAAAGATCGATTCTATCCGCGTTGCGGACAATTACTTTTTAACGGGAGATAGCTATGAAGAAGATCTCGAAAACCGAAATGCTGGCAATTCTTGCAGCAGCCGGTCTAAGTGCGGGCAGCAGCGCAATTGCTGCCGACACAAACAATGACAATGCGCTTGGCAAGACCGAACACGCAGCGCGCAATTTAGGCACCGAAAGCGCCTGCGGAAAAGGCTCTTGCGGCAAGGATGAAAAAGGCGCCGAGGCAGCCAAAGCAAAGCATGAAGTTAAAAAAGAAGCCAAAAAAGCAAAGCACGAAGTGAAAAAAGAAGAGAAAGCAGAAAAGAAAGAAGAGAAAAAATAGTCTGATAATATTTGGACCTGCATCCAGACAATTCAGACTTGCATATATAAGGAAGGGGAACGATATCCTGACAAGCGCAGGCTATCGTTCTTCCATTAGAAATTACAAACTGTTGCGCTTGTAATTGTCGACGTATCAAGAACCTTGTGGATTTTACATTCCCATAACCTAATTCTGCGATCTCTTTAATCTGAACTAGCTAACATGCTAAACAGTCTCTCTGAAACGAGTTGTCATTATATGGCGACTCGTGAGAGCGGTTTGAGTGGTTACAGTCAACTAAATAAAAGGTAGGAGACTTACATGGATAATCTTTCTAAAGTTCAACTCGCAGCAGCACTCGTCGCAGCCCTCGGACTCGGCGCACCAGCTTTGGCAGCAGATACCACCTCAGCAGAAAACACTGAGAAAGTAACCAAAACCAAGCTTGCAGAAGGCGATAAGAAAGAAGAAAAGAAAGACGGCGAAAAGTCCTGCAAGAAGGACGAAAAGTCCTGCAAGAAGGGCGAAAAGTCCTGCAAGAAGGGCGAAAAGTCCTGTAAGAAGGGCGAAAAGTCCTGCAAGAAGGGCGAAAAGTCCTGCAAGAAGGGCGAAAAGTCCTGCAAGAGCGGTGAAAAATCCTGCAAGAGCGAAGAAGAGAAGAAGTAAGAACTAAAGACTTCTTGTCTTTACGAAATCTCTAAAAGGGCGAAGGTCTCCATGGCTAGCGAATTTCTCAAACAAAAAGCACAGATCAATCCACTTGGCATTGGCTTGGGCTTGAGGAGAGAAATGGCCGAGGAGACCTTTGCTCACTCTTCTGAAATCGACTGGGTGGAAATTGCCCCTGAAAATTATATGGACACAGGCGGCGAAGCTCGCCAGCGCCTGGAAGAAACACTGGAGCGCTATCCGCTCATCTCACACGGTTTGAACTTATCAATCGGCAGCACAGACGAGCTCAATTTTGACTATCTGCGCTGCTTGAAAAAATTGCTTGATGAAATGAAATCGCCCTGGTGGAGCGACCATCTTTGTTTTACCAGCGTCGAGAATTTATATATTCAAGACTTACTGCCGCTGCCGTTCAGCAAAGAGGCTGTCAAACACATAGTCGAGCGCATCAAACGTGTTCAGGACTTCATGCAGCGGCCTTTTTTGCTTGAGAACATTTCTTTTTACATGTACATGCCGGGCAATGAAATGCCGGAGACTGAATTCATTCGAGAAATAGTAGAAAAAGCCGACTGCGGACTTTTACTTGACGTCAATAATGTGATTGTAAACTCGATTAATCACAAATTCGACCCGTATGAATTCGTAAAAGAACTTCCGCTTGAGCACGTCCTGCAGATTCACGTTGCCGGACACAAGAAAATCGGCGATTACATAATCGACACGCATGGTGCGGCTGTAATCGATCCGGTCTTTGAACTACTAGACTTTGTTCTTCAAAAAACAGATGTGCGCGGCATAATGCTCGAGCGCGATCAAAACTTCCCGGACTTTGCGGAAATTCTTCAAGAGCTCAAGCGCTTGCGAGAAATCGCCGCAAAAAACAAGCAATTCCAGAGCCCCGGAAAAGTTGAGATGCGCGGCCTGCAAAGAACGAATTTGAGAGGAAAAGAGCCAAGTGCCCTCACTGCGTGAAATTGAAAAAACTCTCTGCACACTCTGGATGAATAAAGAAGCCAGAGACTGGTTGCGCTCCGATTCAGCCAAAAAGAAACTGCCGAAAGTACTTTCTGACGTAGATCCAAGATTGCTTGAGGAAGTCGATCGTGCCGGAGCGATTGTTTATGCCGGTTCAATAAATTACGAACACCATAAAATGGCGGATCGCATTTTTCCATATTGCGCCAAAATTCTTAAAGACGACTGGGACGATCTGGTGGATGCTTATTACAAGCGTTATCCATCAAGTCATTTCAATTTCAGCAAAATCTGCAATCAGTTCTCGAGATTCTTGCTTGAAGACTGCCCGCAGCTACTGGCCAAATATCCTTACCTGGCAGAACTGGCTGATTACGAATGGCTGGAACTGGAAAAAATTGAACACGAAGCAAAAATAGTAAAAGAAGATTCTCCGCCAATAGACAGCTTGGAAAAGATTATTGCTTACTATCCAGTGCTGAACCCGACACTTACGCTTCGCTATTACCGTTATCCAATTGCTGAAATTGCCGAGAAACTCCAGAATCAAAAGCGTCCACGCAAGAAATACGCGGAGTCGGAGTGTATCATGGCTATTTACCGTGATCCAAAAACACATAACGCTCGCTTCATGGAAATCGGCAATGCAGTAGCAGCCCTGATTGCCGGTGCTGAGAAAGCCGACTGCAGCTATCAGGATCTGCTTAAAATTACAATTTCAAAAATTCCAGGACTGGCACCGGAAGAAGCTGTGCTCAAGTTCTTAGAGCTTGTAGAAGAACTACATCAAGACAATATATTCATCGCTTCTCGTCAAAACAAAATTAGTCATTAGCAAAACTGAAGGAGAATCACCTTGTTCAAAGCTCTTTTTGCAAGCACAGCAAGCCTTGCTCTTATTTTTTCAGCAAGCGCTGCAATAGCGGCACCGCGCGCATTTACGATCAACGACGATAAGAATCGCGACCTTGCCAGTTTCGACTCAGATGCACCACTTGAGCTGATTCACGGCCGCACACCAAAAATCACAGGCTCGATAAGCATCGACGACAGCCTCGATTTGACAAAGCCGCTTGCTGCAAATTTCGATGTCGATCTGGCCTCCATTGATACCGGCATTGATTTGCGTAATGAACACATGCGCGACAATTTCCTGGAAACTGCAAAATATCCGAAAGCCAGTTTTGTTCTGAAAAAATTTCTGAATCCGCCCAAGAAACTGGAAGCAGGCAAAAAAATCACCCTGAAAGCTCAGGGCGACTTCAGCCTGCACGGCAAAACCGTGAGCAAAACAATTCCGGTTGATCTGGTTTACATGACAAAATGCCCGTCTACAGAAAGCAAGCGCCCCGGATGTGACATTATTCAGATCAAAGCAGTCTTTGCAGTTCCATTTAAAGACCACAATATCAAGCGCCCGGAAGCTGTTTTTCAAAAGCTGGCAGATCAGGTAATCGTCACAGTTTCAGCGACAGCGTATAATCAAGTCGGTGACGCCGCCAGCAAAGACAAAACGTCGAAAGCCCCGGCCGGCAAAACCAAGTAGCAAAAGATGCCGGAATTGCCGGTTCAATAATGGCCGAAACAGCAGCAAGCGGGGACACCCGGTTCTATGTGACGCCCGCGCTTAATCCCAAATCGCGCAGCGAACGCTATAAACGCGTTCATTTTTACGTGTCGCAAATGGGAGTTTCGGTCTCAGCACGGCTTAAAGAACGGCTTCTGGCAATTCGCGGACTTTCAGAAAAAATTGCCGACCCGGACCTGGCAGCTCTGGCAGCCAAAAACTTCAACGAGTCGGAATTCTTACCGGCTGTAAAAGAGCTGCTTTGCATCTGGATTCACCTTGATGCGGCCGACCAGGGGGGAGATATGATGCCGGCCTGGTTGATGAATTACATGAAACTGGCACTTTACGCCAGCGACTATTTGATTCCGGCACCGGACGCCATGAGCGTTATGGACCTTCATTCCGATTGTGCAGATCTCGATTCGCTGTGCAGCGAAGTCTCCATTAAAGCCTGCGAATATCTCGGATTTGGTTTTGCATCGGCTGCATTTGCACCTGGCATCAAACCATTACTGACTGAATCGCGAGCGATCAGACAAAATCACTTAAAAGACTCTCTCTGCAAGCCTCTTGAAGAGCTTGGCTAAACTGACACTAAATGCAGGAAGATTAACTCTGCTAGCCAAATCAGTTTTAATACCGGACACTGGTGGTATATAAACACGGTAGTGCCGGTAAAAGGTCCTTTCGAATGTCCGACCGACCAAATAGTAGTGATTCGATTGAAGAGCAAAGCAGCAGCCCCGAGTTGAGTGTTGCTTCTTTTGCCGGTATAACAAAGCCTCTGGAAACTTTCGGTCAGGCGGTGGGCGACTCGGCTCAGCAGTTGCTGGGCAAGATTGAAGAGTTCGGCAAGACTTTCAGCTCTGCTGCCTGGAATTCGGACTCAAATGCCGCTGAAAAGCTGGACGCCAAACAGCTCTCAAAAGCAATACCTTTTGTCGGCACGGCAGACTACATACGCAGCTATTCAAAATTTTAGTTTCAAGCAAAGCTCACATTCAATTTAAGGGCGGCTTGCAAGCGGCGCATATATTCGAGTTGTGAAATTTCTCTGGCACCGAAAGTACTCAGGTGCGAAGTCATAAACTGGCAATCTAATAAAACGAAACCGCGTTCTTTCAAGCGTTGAACCAGATAAATCAGAGCGATCTTAGATGCATCGGTGACTGTGTGAAACATTGATTCGCCCATGAAAGCGCCACCAAGACTGACTCCATAAAGTCCGCCGGCAAGTTCGCCTTCATAATAAGCTTCTACGCTATGCGCTTTGCCCATTTCATGCAAAGCCGTGTAGGCATCGTAAATCTCATCAGTGATCCAGGTGCTTTCTCTGGCCGCACATAGCTCCATTACACGGCGCCACTCGCTGTTTACTTTGAGCTCAAAAATTCCCTGTCGATAAGTGCGTGCCAGACGCTTTGGAATATGAAAATTATCCAGATCGAAAATGCACCGCGGATCAGGCGCATACCAACGCAGTTCTGCCCCAGGATTTTCACTGTCGCCCATGGGAAATACGCCCATAGAATAAGCGGAAATAAGCAATTGAGGACTCAATTCACCGCTCAAATCAAAAGCCCCGTTTCTATTTGCCTTTTTTAGCGCTTTCAGAAAGACTGCGAATATAAGCCACAAGATCAATCATGTCGGTATCACTCAATTTGTCTTTGCCGAAGTCGGGCATGCCCTTGTTCGGAATCCCCGCTCTGATAGCCTTTTCCAGAGCAGCATTGTCTTTGAGCGGATAACGTTTCAAAAACTCGGCGCCCTTAATCGGTCTTTCCGGATTCAAATTATTACCGCCATCCGTGTGGCAAATAGCACATTGCATTGCTTGAAAAACTTTGGCTCCCCTTTTAGCATCGCCTTTATTGGCCGCCAGAGACGGTACTACAAAAAAACTTGTTAAAGAAGCAAGAACCAGCAAAACTGCGCCTTTGTACATTTGCTCAAACCTTTCCCAGCGGTTCCAAAATTTTGAATGAATAATCGATTTCGTTTTCAGTGATGCGATCGGAGCCTGATTGCAAAGCAAGCTTGCCACGATAGTCAGGAAAGAATACATCACAATCGAAGCTCTTATATATCTCAGTCAAATATACACGCTTCAGTCCTGGATCCTCAAGAGCTGTCTTAAATAGCTCAGACCCTCCAATCACAAATATTTCCGAGATTTCACTTTCATGGCAAAGAGAAAGCGCCGATTCAAGTGAATTCGCCTGCAAAACACCTTCCGGCAAAGCTAAATTGCTCTGTCGGCTCAGCACAATATTCAGCCGCTCAGGTAGAGGTTTTACTTTAGCAGGCAGTGAATCCCAGGTTTTCCGACCCATAATCACGGCATTTTGCTTGCCCGCACTTGCATGACAGGTCAGTTGCTTGAAAAACTTCAAATCGCCGGAAAGACGCCAGGGCAGTGTATTGTTTTTGCCGATTCCATGCTCTGAATCGACTGCAACTACGATATTAAAATCCAATCGCTCAGCTCCAGATCCTCTCAAACCCTAAGTATACACAGAAAAAGCAAGCAAGCGCCCCGACAGCCGCAAAGCGGACCGGCTGCTAAAACAGGCGACTTATACAGCCACAGGGAATTTGATGAATGGATGCGGATCATAATTCAAAAGCTTGAAGTCCTCAAACTGCAGTTCAAAGAAAGGCTTCTTTGCTATCTCAACAACAGGCTGCTCTCTTGATTCACGCTGAAGCTGCTTTTGCAGTCCTTCGATATGATTCAAGTAAATATGTGCGTCGCCTATCGTATGGGTGAAAATTCCGGGGGTCAAATTGCACTCCTGCGCAATCATCATCATCAACAAAGCATAGCTGGCTATGTTAAAAGGCACACCCAGAGCCATGTCTGCCGAGCGCTGATAAAGTTGGCAATCAAGCCTGCCGTTAATCACGTAAAACTGGAAAAGCAAATGACAGGGCGGAAGTGCCATTCGATCGAGATCGGCAACATTCCAGGCGTTTACTATAAGGCGGCGGCTGTTGGGATTGCTTTTGATTTCATCAAGCAAATTTTGAATCTGATCTACGTGCTCTTTTCTATACAGGTCCGAGCCTGCTTCCACTTGAATATACCTGGGCCATTTGCGCCACTGATAGCCGTAAATCGGTCCGAGCTCGCCGTCCTCAGCCGCCCATGCGTCCCAGATCGGCGTGTATTGGGTGAGCTCATCATTTATATTGGTCGAGCCACGCAAAAACCAGAGCAGCTCGCGCACGACCGCGGAGAAAAGCACCTTTTTTGTTGTCAAAAGCGGAAAGCCTTCTCTCAAGTCGTACTTGGCTTGCATTCCGAAAACTGAAATCGTGCCGGTGCCGGTGCGGTCTTCCCGACGCTCACCCTGCTCGAGTATTTGCCGGATCTGGCTATGGTACTGCTCCATGACACACCCCTGTTGCTCTTGTTTCTATAAAAATACCGAAGAAACGGCATCCAAGACAAGTCTCTTTGAAATATGGGGGATGTATATAGAGCAGTCCGGAAGCTCATCGAAAGCCCGCCTCGAGCACTTGAGATCCATTCCTTTATTCAAGAAGAATTTAAGTCCTTTAAGAGAAATCAAGTTCAAATGCAAAGCTTATGTCAAGCGCTGCATTGAGAAAGTATGAAACTAAAGGCATAGAGAGAATTTACTAGCGATAATGATGGACGTCTCATCAATATTGGGGAGAATTTTTATGCCGACCACTTTGCCGAAAGAAGCAGTCTCAGTGACTGAATTCAAAACCGAGCCTTTTACCGATTTTTCAAATCCTGAAAACGAAAAGGCAATGAAGGAAGCCCTGAAAACTGTGCGCGCGCAATTTGGTCGCCAGTATCCGTTGATAATAAACGGCGAGCGCATTGAAACAAGCGATTTGTTGGTATCAACCAATCCGAGCTGCCCCTCTCAAGTAATCGGTAAGTTCTCAAAAGCAAATACAGAACATGCCGAAAAGGCAATGAGTGCAGCTCTTACCGCATTTGAAAGCTGGAAAAAAGTTGCTCCTGAAAAAAGAGCCGAATATCTTTTCAAAGCTGCCGCCATCATGCGCAATCGCAAGTTTGAACTTTCTGCCTGGCTGGTTCTCGAAATCGGCAAAAACTGGGCGGAAGCCGACGCCGATGTCGCCGAATCAATAGACTTCTGTGAGTATTACGGTCGCGAAATGCTCAGACTGGCAAATCCGGCTCCGCTAGTACCGATTGCAGGCGAAAAGAACAAACTCTCCTACATTCCGCTCGGTGTCGGGCTGGTTATTCCGCCCTGGAACTTCCCACTTGCAATTCTGGTTGGAATGACTACAGCTTCAATTGTGGCGGGCAACACGGTAATTCTCAAACCATCAAGCGACACACCGACAATTGCTTATCAGTTCATCCAAATTCTGGAAGAAGTCGGCGTTCCGAAGGGCGTTGTAAACTTCGTTCCCGGTCCGGGAGCATCAGTCGGCGATTATCTGGTTCAGCATCCGAAAACTCGCTACATTGCTTTCACAGGCTCAAAAGAAGTTGGTCTGCGAATCAATGAACTGGCTGCCAAAACTCAGCCCGGTCAAATCTGGATCAAGCGAGTTATTGCTGAAATGGGCGGCAAAGACGGTATCGTCGTTGATGCCGATGCAGATCTGGAAGCAGCCTCAGACGGCATTGTTGCAGCCGCTTTCGGCTTCCAGGGTCAAAAGTGCTCGGCTTGCTCAAGAGCAATCGTGCACAAAGATGTTTACGACAAAGTCCTTGAAAAAGTTGTTGAAAAAACCAAGAAGCTGGTTATCGGCAAGCCCGAAGAAAAAACAAGCTTCCTGGGACCGGTTGCTTCAAAATCGGCTTACGAAAGCATTCTCAATTACATTGAAATCGGCAAGAAAGAAGGTCGCTTGATGACCGGCGGCAAGGCTTTCGAAAATGAAGACAAAGGTTTCTTCATTGAGCCGACTATCATTGCCGATATCAAACCGGAAGCTCGCATTTCTCTGGAAGAAATCTTCGGACCGGTGCTTGCTTTCATCAAAGCCGACAGCTGGGAACATGCAATGCAAATTGCCAACAATACCGAGTTCGGCTTAACCGGCGCCGTTTACACAGGCAGCCGCGCTCACCTCGATGAAGCAGCAGCCGACTTCCATGTCGGCAATCTCTACTTAAATCGCAAGTGCACCGGCGCGCTGGTTGGAGTTCACCCATTTGGTGGTTTCAATATGAGCGGCACCGATTCAAAAGCTGGTGGACCCGATTACCTGATGCTTTTCAGCCAGGGCAAAGTAGTCAGCGAAAAAATCTAAGCTCGAGTTCCAAGAAAAAGAGGACGGCGCCCGACGACCGTCCTCTTTTCGTTTAATTGAAATCGCGCTCCATACAGAGTTTCGCAAGCAAGAATGCGAGCCCATGAAAGACTCGCATTCTCAGTTACTTTAGTTCAGATTCAATTATTTCTGAGCAAGTTCGGTTCTGGCCGGTTTGAAACGTGATGCCACTACTTGCAAGTATTTGTTGTAGTCGCTCATTTCTTTTTCATTGGGCACATGACCAAGAGCGCCGGAAAGTGCCATTTTGGCTGACATTTCAGGACTGAGATCCTTGATCTTTACACCGGCTTCGTGGGCGATATCGCACATACGGGAGCTGGCGATTGCTCTTTGCAGATCCTTATCCATGAAATTGATCATTTCTTCGCCGGTGGCGTTGCGTCCACCTTCCTTTTGACCATTCAGGAAGATACCGAAGTTTTCAGCAAATGCCGATTCTTTTTCATCTGAAAGGCGATTGAATAATCCTTCGATTTTTTCTGCACCCTTGCTGTCGCCCTGTTCTCTCATATTGTCGAGACGAGCTTTGAACTTGGGGTTATTTTTGTGCTTGGCCAGAACTTTGCCGAGCTTTCTGTAATCGGGAGGATTGCCGAGTTCAGCCATCATTTCTTCGTCCAGCCAGCTGGAGAACCAGCCAACCGAGTTGATTTCATAAGCGCCGATCGCACCGTTTGTAGGATTGTCCCATGTATTGAGACGAGCAGCGTCAACAATGTTGTCCATCGGTCCTGCCAGAACTGTGCTGGGCACATCGGAAGGAGGATTGGTTTCGTTGGGCGTGTCTTGAGGCGTATCCTGCGGAGAGTTGTCCGGCGAAGTGTCGCTTGGGCTGTTGGGGCAACCGCCACCGCCACCACCACCGCCGCCCGGATCGCTCGGGCTGTCGTCTGGCGGGTTCTGATCTTCGGGAGTGTTTTCCGGATTTTCAGGCGAGTTCTTATTGAATCTGCTGGCGATAGACTCAGAAACCAGTCCAGGAGCTGCTTCAAGACTTACCTGTGCGCTCGGGTCTTTCTGTTGAATGCGATCTCCAAGATATTTGACCAGGTCATCCGTGGCTTGTTGGCTTGCACCGGGCTCGACCTGAATTCGATAATTGCCGTTGGCTTTGGCGCCGGCATCAGGATTGCCGACAACTTCAACCTTGCCGTCCTGACGAACTATATAGTCGGGAGTAACGGTATTATCGGTGGTGACTGTGATTTTCGGTTGTTCACCGGCGGCCCGATCGTTTTGATCAAGTCGCGGTGCGCGGTTGGACTGAATAAAGGTGCCATCCTGCACAAGCTGGCTGGCACTCTTACTGGAGTCGAGTGCTCCCCGAACTTCAGGAGCAGCGGCTGAGCCGTAAAGGCTGCTTGTGCTCATGTCCAGGGTGGAAGATGTTCTACTAATCCCGCTGTCGTAGGTCGAGACATTAGATGAGACCGATACGCTGTCACAACAGGATGGCGCCCAACACTCACCTGCAAAGCAGGAGCCTTCAGTACATACGGCAGCTGGAGCGCCTGAAAAATCCATACAATCCGACATTTGTCGCTTTACTCCATAGAAAACAGGAATAGTCCCTAGAAACCGACCCCCGAATTGGTCCGTTCCTGATTTGAAAGCCGAGCCCGTCGTTTTTCTACATCAACCCCGATGTGTGCTTATCCTACCTTTTGAGTTGTGAAATATTCATGTATCGAGGGGCGGAGAATACGTAGTGAGATGCACTTAAATGCACTTTTTCTGCGTATTTCTACGAGCTTGGCAACTGTTTTCGGCAAAATCCGGTCATTTCCCGAGCTCTAGTATCATTAAGTTCATGACAGAGATTCCATTAAGACCGGAACTTGAATTGCTGCTCTTATCTGCGCGCCCACTCCCAAAAGATGGAGCAGGGCAGGAGCAAATTCGAAAGCTTTTACAGGAACGAAATTGTAACTGGCAAGAACTGTTGAAAGCTGGTGAGCATCACCGCCTGAGACCATTCCTGCACCACAATCTCAAATGGCATGCCGACCTGATCCCTGCAGAAGTGATCAGCAAACTGCAGGAAACTTACCTGGGACTTGCTTTTCAGAATCAAATGCTGGCAGTTGAAACAAGGCGTATCTTCGAATTGTTTGCGCAGGAAGGGATCGACTTAGTTGTGCTCAAGGGTGCCCCCCTGGCCGAGCTCCTGCACGGGCACCCTGCACTGAGAGAAACCTTTGATATTGACATTCTCTGTCGACCGGAAAAAGCTTTAAGCGCTCGCCGAAAACTAGTTGAACTCGGTTATCAAGCAATCAGAAAGAACTCTCTAAACCGCCTGACAAATGAATTCATTTGCAGCAAGGCTTTCGATAAACTTCAAAACGAATGGACATTTTCCAACGGTGAACACTATATAGATCTTCACTGGGGAATGGATGAGGAATTACTTTCAAAATTCAAATGCGAGTGGCTTTTCGAAAACAGCCAGATGATGGACTTTGCAGGCGGGAAAATCAAAGTTCCGACAATTGAGGCATTGCTGCCGACACTGATCTTGCATTCAAGCAAACACCTCTGGGAGCGAATTTCATGGATTGGCGACATTGCCCGGCTTTTTTGCGAACGGAGCCTCGATTGGTCTTGCATCCTTGCTGACATGGAAAAGCGCCAAGAAGGACTTATGTTGGCTCTTGCCGCAGAGCTTGCAGCTAAGCTGCCTGAACTTCAGCTGGACCCGCAGATGGAAAAGCTAAGAATCAAACATGCCAAAGCTAAGTTGCTTGCCCATAATGTGCTCGATAGATTCAATACAAATTTGTGCAGCCACGAGGCGAGACTTCTGACAAAATGGCAGTTCTGGTCGGAAATGGCTGAAGGCAATGAGCAAAAAATCAAAACCATAAGTCAGTTGATTTTCCAGCCCAAAATTCAAGACTGGCAAGCCATACCCCTGCCCGAATCATTTCATTTCCTCTATCCGGCTCTCAGACCGGGCTACCTGGCATTTAAACACTTTCCAAAAGCCGTTATGAGAGCACTAAAGGCAGAGCACGGAGATCCTCATTTGAGAAGGGACACGATTAATGAATAGCCTGATCATAGGAAATTGTCGTGTTTCGCTGCATGGACTGCACCGGCAAAACCTGGAGCTTGTCACGAAATTATTCCATACTGATTTTGAGCTCGATTCTGATTTGAAGCCATTTTCAGGCATATCGAAAAACTTGAGCCTGGAGGAAAGCATAGCGATTCTAGTTGAAACAGCTAGAGATTCTCACAGCAAAAACATGTATCTGCATTCTTCCACTCTTGTCAAAGGGAAGCGCTGCATAATGCTGGTTGGTCCCTCATTCGGCGGCAAAACTACGCTCACAACAGCCTTAGCCCTGACAAGAAACTGGAAGGTACTAAGCGAAGATTTGAGCATTTTTGATGAATCAGAAGCTCATGTAATTCCCTACTGTATTCCACTCTCAATTCGAGAAGGAGGCTGGCGCTTACTTCAAAACTTAAGTGACTGGAAGCAGATTCAGCTTGTAAAAAACCGCTGGTTAGCTTCGGTAGAGAGCTTCTCTCAGGAACGAGGCCGAGCACCATCAGAACTCTGGTTTCTGAAAAGCAGTCTCCCGGATGCTCAATTTAAGATTGAAGAGCTAGGTACAGGCGAGTTTCTGCGAACAATCGTTCATTTAACAAACGCGCTTTACGCCCCCAAACACATGGAAATAATCAGCAGTGTTCTGGAAAACGCCAAACTTAAAACAATTGAGAACGGCAGCCTGGAGCAGCGGCTGGACTTAGTAGATAGGGGAGTTTATTAGTTTGGACCCATCATCGTATTTGCAGCTTTAGCCGGCGCAGGTTTAAAAGCCTGGTAGTGAACAGTACTCACAACTAGAGCACCAACCGCCGCTTTGCCCATCAGCTTCTTCAAGAATTCGGCACGAGAAATTCCGTTAACGCAAGATTCCTGATTCAAATCAGTGCTTTGAAGATTTTTCTGCTCGGCTTCATTTTGCATAATGGGTGACTTTCCCTTAACACGTGGATGCATGATACCATTTTCCCGATGACAGCAATTTTCAAACCTTTACGCCATAAAAACATCAGCAGTGTGCTGCTTCCAGACGGGTTTCTGGCGCTATACGACCTTGAAGGAAACAAGGGCGTGACGCTGAGCACTTTAGGCGCCATAGTCTGGGAATATTGCGACGGCAGCCATCAAATCAGCGAAATAATTCAGGAACTAAAGAATCTCCTGGCTGATGAATGCCAAGAAGAAACCGTCATCGAGCTGATTGAGCAGCTAAGCAATGACGGTTTTCTTGAAACTTAAGTTTTCGATTAGAGGTTTTAGACTTTAGAAGTGTTGCGATCGAAACGAATGCTGTGCTTTTCCATGCGCTCGAAGGCTTCCTGCAGACGCTCTTTGCTGGTACAGAGAGATAGACGGAAATAGCCTTCACCACAAGCACCATAGGCGGTGCCTGGCGGAACAACAATTCCGGCTTCCTCGAGCATGAGCGTGCTGAACTCGGCAGAGCTCATACCGCTTGGCACAGGCAACCACATGTAAAAGGTCGCTTTAATCGGATCAACCGTCCAGCCAAGCTTGCGGAATCCGGCAACAGCAACGTCGCGACGCTCTTTATATAAGGCGTTACAACGCTCGATATCATCAGTCGGACCATTGAATGCAGCTATTGCGGCAGCCTGCACCGCCCGGAATACATCGGTATCGATATTTGACTTAAGCTGGGCAAGCCCTTTAATCGCGTAGGCATTGCCGATTGCAAAGCCAATTCTCCAGCCTGTCATATTGTGAGCTTTAGAAAGACTGTGCAATTCAATCGCTACGTCCTTGGCACCCTTAACTTCAAAGACGGAATGAGCGACATAGCCGTCATAAACCATCTCAGAGTAAGCGAGGTCATGCACGAATAGTATGTCGTACTTGCGCGCGAAAGCAACAGCTTCTTCAAGATAAGCAAGATCGCAAACACCGGCAGTCGGATTATTCGGATAATTCAAGAACATGATCTTGGCTTTGCGCGCCACATCTTCAGGAATGGTGCTCAGATCGGCACGGAATCCATTCTTAGCAAGTAGCGGCATCGTATGCGGCGTTCCACCTGCAAGAATCGTCGATGTCTTATAGACTGGATAGGCAGGATCCGGAATCAAGCTGATATCACCGGGATCGACGAATGCCGCAATGATGTTATGTATGCCTTCCTTAGAACCGATCAGAGAAGTAATCTCATTTTCGGGATTGATTTCAATGCCGAAGCGACGATTACACCAGGCAGCAGCAGCTTCCTTATATTCTTTTGTGCCGCCGAAGGGAGGATAGCGATGATTGAGCGGATTATCGAGAGCATCCTTCATGGCTTTCACAACATGAGCCGGGGTCGCCTGGTCGGGGTCGCCGATGCCGAGGTTGATCACATCCACACCTCTGGCCGCAACCACGGCGCGCTTCTTATCCAGCTCAGCAAAAACATAAGGAGGAATTGCCTTCAGCCTGTTCGATATCTCCATTTCACGCTACTCCACTATCCAAGGACTTCGCGATTATCGCAGATCCCACTTGCAACCCGATCGGATTCGCTGCGCATGATTTACATATGAATGCAGCGCAAGAGATGATCACAAAATAACACTGATGCTTCAACCCTGAATCATCTTTTCTGGGGC
This sequence comes from Candidatus Obscuribacterales bacterium, assembly GCA_019748395.1. GTDB lineage: Bacteria > Cyanobacteriota > Vampirovibrionia > Obscuribacterales > Obscuribacteraceae > JAIEPM01. The sequence continues at coordinate 8,061 of JAIEPM010000456.1, read as the reverse complement.
GAATAGTTCTGAATGCCGAAAAGGCAAGCGTCTTGGCAATTGTGAACTTATCTTCCGATGCGGGCAACTTTAGAATTCTTACCTTGTGGAATAGTGCAGCATCTTGGAAGATCTCAAGACGCGTAGCAGGGTAGTCAAATAAATGCCAGGAAGCTCGGTTCGTATCGTTTCACCAGCAACAACACAGCATCCAGAATGTTCCGGTCAGCAAAAGCCCGACTGGGCGTCTGTATGGGCTCGTGTTGCCCCTTTCGCCATAATCTTTTTAGCCTCAGCCGCACTCTTTTTTGGTGAACTGGGCAAGTATCCGCTTTTCAATCCGGACGAAGCACTTTATGCCGAACCAGCAAGAGAAATGCTGGAAATTGGTGACTATATAACCACTTATTTGAATTACGCGATCAGATTTACCAAGCCTCCAATTGCGATCTGGGGTCAGGCTCTGGGAATTCTGGCATTCGGCTGTAACGAATTTGCAGTCAGGTTTTTCGGAGCCGCGTCCGGAGCGCTTTTGGTTGCTGCAAGTTACTGGTTCACAGAACGAATTCTGGGCAGAAGAGCCGCAATTGTAGCCTCTTCCGCTCTAGCCACTGCACCGCTTTTCATCGGCACGGCGCGCGAAGCGATTACCGATATGCCCCTGAGCCTCTTCAGCGCCTGCGGCATGTTCTGCTTTTATCTGGCAGCCAGAGCAAGAATGCCCCGGATGATTTATGCGGCCTACATTTGCACTGGTCTTGCCGTTATGACCAAGGGTCCGGTCGGAGTAGTTTTGCCGGTGGCAATTCTTTCTATCTACCATGTTTTAAGACAGGACTGGAAAGAAGCACTCAAGTTCTACAAACCGATTCAGGGACTGGCAATTGTCGCTTTAATCGCTTTGCCCTGGTTTGCTTTGGAAATCTGGATAACCAGAGGTGCTTATTTCAACGACTTCATTATGAGAGAAAACTTCCAGCGCTTCACAAGCGTTGTAGATTCTCATAAGGGAGCCTGGTGGTATCACATTGCCGCTTTGATGGGCGGATATTTTCCCTGGTCGGTATTCATTCCGCAGGCATTGTTTGCAGCATTGATGAGCAACAAAATTCGGGATTACTGGAAAAACTCAGGACCATTCTCAATCCTGCACAGCTATCGCCAGTTAACTGCAGCTGAGGACCTTGGTCTTTACTGCGCCGTCTGGACGATAGTTACAGTCAGTTTTTTCTCGCTCAGTGTATCCAAACTCTTGCCTTACACCTTGCCTGCTTTTCCGGCTGTGGCAGTGCTTATTGCTCTGGAAATGGAGCGAATTATTGAAAGTCGTTCTCTCAAGCGCTCAGTCCTACCGGCGGCCTGCCTGACAGTCAGTTTTGCAGCGGCAACTCTAATTGTGCCGCTCACAATCGACAAATTGAGAGACGCACCGGCGACTCTTTCGACTGTAATCCAGTCTTTCGCAAGTTTTGAGCTTATCTTTGCCGCTGCAGCCATGGCTATTGTGAGCCGCAAATATTTCAGAACCGCCTTTTTTCTTTTCTTTCTGCCTACTTTTGTCGGTTTCCTTTTCTTCGGCAGCCGTATCTTAGGCATCCTGAGCAGCACCTGGGAAGAACCGCTACCAACCATGGCTCGCTTTGCAGCTTGCAGCGACTTGCCAATACTTGTGTATGACATGCGCAAGCCTTCCATGCCCTTTTACACCAGAAGACAAGTCATTCAACCTTCCAGCGAAGAGCAGTTGCTGGCTACGCTGAAAACGAGCAAAGGTGCTTATATTCTGAGCAAGTCGAAACGAAGCGACTACTTCAGACATGTGCCCGGTTGTCACATTCAAATGGCTGAAGGCAAATTCATACTCGTGCAGTATCGACCGCCAATCGAGACAAAGAGCGCGACTCACACAGAATCGGCAAGCCGCAGGGAGAGCCCTTAAGTTGAGATTCATTGACATTGAGGCCATCGGCGTTGACGGGCCTGCTAGATCTATGAAAAGCTAGGCAAAATCGAGAATCAGCGTGCCATGAGTATTCAGCAAAGTCCAGTCAGTTCCGCAATAGCAGCTCCTCCTGAGCTTGGAGCACTCTTAGATGCGGTTAAGGATGAGCTTGAGCTCGTAGAAAAGTTTTTGAATTCAAACCTCGTTGACGACAGTCCTTTTATCGAAGAGTTGCTTGGTCAGGTATTCAAAGCCGGCGGCAAGAGATTGCGTCCGGCACTCTCACTGCTCGTAGCTAAAGCCACCTCGAACCCACGCGGCGAAGTGAATCGCCTGCACATTATCCTGGCAGTGCTGACCGAGCTTATACACACAGCCAGCCTCGTTCATGATGATGTAATTGACAGCGCTTCTCTAAGACGCGGTCAGGAAACCGTCAACCGCAAATTCAGCGACAAACTGGCGGTGTTGACGGGCGATCTGCTATTCGCTCAAGCCTCCGTTTGCCTGGCAAGATTGATGAACCCGCCTATTGTAGGCATTTACGGGCAGGTGCTCGGTGATCTCTGCGCAGGCGAGATCAGGCAAATGCGACAACAATTTGTATTGAATATCGACTGGAATACTTATATTCAAAAATCAATCTGGAAAACTGCTTCTTTGTTTGCAGCCGGGACACAGAGCGCGCCAATACTGAATCACTGCAAAGACGAGGTTGTCTCGGCAATGAAACAGTATGGTTTGAATCTAGGTATTTGTTTTCAAATCGTCGACGATCTCCTCGACGTGACAGCCAGCAGCTCTCAGCTGGGCAAGCCGGCCGGCAGCGATTTGTCGCAGGGTTTGATAACTGCACCGACACTCTTTGTTCTGGAACGCAAAGACGAAGCAGCCGCTCGTCTTGAGCAACTGATTAAAACTCGTGCCGTAAGCAGCGCTGAAGGCATTGAAGAATCACTGGAAATTATCAGAGCTAACGGCGGCGTCGAAAGCACGGTCAATCTCGCGCATAACTACGCCAGAGCCGCACGAGAAACACTTTCGGTGATACCGGCATCGAGCTATCGTGATTGCCTTGATCAAATGGTAGACTGGCTCTTAACTAGAACAAATTGAGGGGTTTGCCTTGCGCCTTTCAGCATTCGCATCGGTGAAGCTGACGATTGCTCTTATGAGTTTGATCGGCGTATCGATTCTGATTGGTGCCTGGTGTCCACAAGAGTCTCAATCCGGATTTCAAAAGGTCGTAGAAACATTTGGTGAATCAAGCGCTGTTTCTTTGCGGCAATGGGGCATCACCGACATTTTCCACACGCCCTTCTTTCTTTTGCTGATTGCTTTTTTGACTTTAAATATGATCGCTTGCAGCGTCCAAAGAGTCTTTCCAAAAGCCCGGCAAATGAAGCAAAAGATGAAGCCCCTGGCTTCGCCTGAAATTTCAAAATTTCCAAATTCCATAAAAGCAGACTTGAACTGTCCGGCAGCCGATGCCATGAGCTTTCTGGCACTCAAACTGCAAAAGCAGGGCTATAAAGTCGAAGTCAAAGACGGAAAGCTCACAGCCGAATGGGCTAAAATCGCGCTCCTGGCTGCCACGGTTACGCACATCGGTCTCTTGAGCTTGCTTGCCGGTGTCACAATCACATCATGGACCGGTTTCAACGGCTTCAGACCGGTAATGCTTGATGAAACGATGAGCTTCGGCGACTCAGAGCACAGCAAACTCTGGATTGGTAAACTGCCGACCTGGAAATTGAGAGTCGACGAAACACGCCGGGAGAACTATGAAAGCGGCGAAGCAAAACAGTGGTACAGCAAACTTTCAGTCATCGACGAACATGGCAAAGTTTTGAAGCAGCAGGAAATCTCGGTAAACAACCCGCTTTCTTACGACGGCGTGGATGTTTACCAGTCGAGCTGGGGCCTGGGAGCTATCAAAATGAGCTTCAACGGCAAAAATACGGAATTGAACTTGAGACAGATGGGCAATGCAAACGCAGCTTTCATGCCGCTCGACGAAAAAACAGTTCTGATTTTCTCGCTGCGCGGACAAGATCAACCCCTGAGAGTCTTCGCAAAGATTCCTGAATGGCAGGCGCCGAAAATGCTGGCTGAAATACCAAAAGGCTTTGAAGCCAAGTTCGGGCAGGTTCGCATCGGCTATATCAAACCATTGCCTGTTACAGGACTTCAGTACAAAAGTGACCCGGGCTTGCCGATCACTTATTTCGCTTTTGGCGTGATCATGCTCGGCGTCATGATGGCCGCATTCCCGCACCGGCAGGTCTGGGCCTGTGCAGTTGAGAGCGAAGCCGGTAAATCTTCGCTCTTTGCCTGCGGATTGTCTCGAAAAGGCAAAACCCTGTTCAACAGAAGCCTGCAAAAATTATCTCTTCAATTGAAAGAAAAATTCGGTGAATCTAAGACTAATGAAATGCCAGATGCAGCTGAAATAAAGGACAATGATATACATGCATCTGCCGGAACGGCGGGGTAAATGAAATGTCGGACTTACAAGTAGCACTTACAAACACGGCAGGCGTCTCTTCAGTAGTTTCATTCTGGGTATTCGTCGGCTCAAACGCACTTTCAAAAAACAAAGACAAACTGATCAAAGCAGCTCAGTTTGTGATGGTTATAGGATTCAGCGCCCTGAGCGCAGCAATCGTAGCCCGGGGCTTTGAAGCAAATCGCTTTCCGCTATCAAACTTGTATGAGTCCTTGCTCTGGTTTGCCTGGGCAATTATGGGCGGTTATCTATTCATTTCGCGCACTTATGATCTAAAACAGCTGGGCTGGCTAGCCAGTCTTACAGCCGCAGTCTTTTTCCTTTACGGAAGCTGGCTACCGGCCGGACAGCATGAAATCAAGCCGCTGGTGCCTGCTCTGGTAAGTTACTGGCGGCAAATTCACGTTCCACCATTGATCGTTTCCTATGCCATGTTTTTCATCGCCGGGCTCTCGGCTTTCGTTCAGCTCTGGCAAGCCGGACGCGCACGTTCGGTTTTCTTCTCAATAGCTGCGCTCAGCGCCGGTCTCAGTGCGATCGGACTTGGCACTTTCACCGATACCAACACCTTTGCTTTGCAAGCTCTCTTCGTAGGTGGCAGTCTGCTCGGGCTGGCACTGGCCTGGTCCAACATCGGCAGAGTTTCAGAGAAGCACTTGAACAAAGAACGCGCCGAACTTTATGACGAAGTAGTCTATCGTTCAATTATGATCGGCTTCCCTCTTTTGACCATTGGGATCATCACCGGTGGTCTCTGGGCCAACCACGCCTGGGGAAGCTACTGGTCCTGGGATCCGAAAGAATCCATGGCTCTTGCAACCTGGCTTGGTTATGCAGCTTACATTCACCTGCGTATTCATCGCGAATGTGACGCAGAGCGGCTCTCTCTTGTCGCTGTCGGCGGCATGCTCCTCACCGTCCTCACTTATCTTGGTTTCAATTCTCTGGGCTTTGGCGGGCTTCACAGCTACGGCAAAATCAAAGACTGAAGTCGAGTTCGAGCATCAATTTCTCGTTTTTTTGTAAGCACCGCCGACTCCAAACCATTGTGATTGTGCCAGACGGTTACTTCCCGGACGTTGATTTTCACCTGTCACGGACGGCAAATCGGCTTCTTTCACGGGAGCCGCAGACTTACCGCCTTTCCACGGGTCATAAACTCCAATTTTTCCATCCGGATAAAGAACCTCTGCCCAGGAGTGTTCTTGCGACCAGGCCCATCTGACTTTGCAATCTTTGAGAGCCGGATCGTTTTGAATTTTTTCCAGAGCTTGATGGCAAAATTCGGCAGAAAGTGTCCGGCAGTTTCCGAATGTGGGACCAAGACCAAGGGCGGAACGCTCCGCTTCCAGCTTTTGATGAGCGTTTTTCCAGTCTTCCGGTCCAATGCTTAGAATATTGACCTTTCCTTCCTCAGCAATTTTCAATTTGAACGGTTCTTGTAATTTATTTCGAATTCCATCGCCGAATTTAGCGTCGTAATTAGCTTTCCAATAAGATGGTCCGGTGATTGGATTAGCTGCCATGAACAAGGCAGCGGCAGCTCCTTTAGCCACTCCTGTGTGAGCTGTATCTTCGTAAGAATTTGTTCTTGTGATTTTTTCAAATACGCTTCTGGCAATATCTTGAAACTGCTTATGCCCGGCAGCCTGATCCATTTTAGGATAAGCGGCCGCTTCCATCTTCTTCAGATCGGCTGCCGACAGAAGTTTTTCCGGTCCTTGAACAAGAACTGCTTTACCGTCTCGATCATAAGTGCTTCTAGAAAGAGCCGTGCGACCATCGCTTGCATACTGCGTTTCGGACATAACTTTGCCGACGTAAACCCGTTCCTTATCTTTGAAAGTAGTTTTGCTCTGCTCGTCGTATTTGTAATCGGTTTCTGATTTCTTGACACCCGACTCGTAGCTGCTTGAGCGCTTCAGATGCCCGTTCTCAAACTCCTCCTTAGTCACCGGCGTTTTGCCGTCACTATCCAGTTTTGTCAGTGACTTCACCGTTTTGCCGTCTTCAGCGAAGGCTCTGATCTCTAGAGGAGTTTTGCCATCGGCTGCAAAGCGAGTTTCGGTGGATGGAATATTGCGATAGCCTTCATAGTTCAAGGCAGAAACAAGCTTTCCATTTTCATATTGAAACTTGCTGACTGAGACCTGTGTTCCATCCGCAAACTTTGCTTCTGACAATTTCTGTCCGTTTCCATCAAGCTCGCTCCGGCTTTTCAGCTTGCCGCCCTCATAGCGACTTTCGCTAACCTTATCACCATTAAATTCGCGCTTCAGCGCCGGAGTTTTCCCGTCTTTTTCAAACTCGATTGTCAAATAAGGCTTAGAGTCGGAGCCGAAAAGGCTTTCCGAAACCTTTCGCCCTTCCTTATCAAAGCGGCTTTCCCCTGTTACTCTGCCCCCCTTTCCCAGAGTGCTTTCTGTAGATCCGTCCTTATCAAATTTAGTTTCCGTAACTGCAACTGTCCGAGCTTCCACCGGGTCCCAGGCAAACCCGGTTTCAGACTTGGTCTTTCCATCCTTATCAAATTTTGTTTGCGACTCTTTTTCATTGGCTGCGTTGAATTTAGTCTCCTGAGCTTTCGAGCCGTCAGCAGAGTATTCATAAACAGTTTTCGACTTCATGGCACCATTTGGTCCCCATTCGATCTTAGACACGGCTTTGCCGTCAGGTCCCAGTGTTTGTGTTTCTTTTATGCTTTTTCCATCTTCTGCATAAATGTCTTTGGAAACAGCTTTTCCATTTTCAAAGCTGCTCACGGAGCTGACCTTATTTCGGTCTTTTTCGCTGAATTCCACCGTTCTGGACGGCTGCCCGTTTTTGTCGAACTCGGTTTTTGCAAGCGGACCTGAGCCGTTTTCATCAAAACGTAATGACTCTTTAGCTTTGCCGTCTTTATCGAAATAAGTCTCAGACTCGCGTGTATAGCCATCTGAGCTAAACTTGCGTGTCATTTCTTTACTGCCGTCCGGCCGAAACTTCGTTTCAGAATCTCTTGTCCCGTCAGCTCTGTAACTGCTCTGCTTTTTGACCTGTCCATTTTCATAAAACTCAGTGCTGCTCTCGCCGTGAGCTTTATATTTGGGATTTGCGGCAGGCTCTTTTTCCAGACCACTTATGCTGAAGCCATTATTTAGCATCGAAGCAGCAGTCGGATTTTCTCGGCTCTGGTTTTGATGAGCTATTGCCTGGTTCGACTCAAGCGACCAGTCTACGCTGGGTCGAGGCGCAGAACTATTGTCTTCAATCCGCGGAATCTCAGGTTCTTTTTCCAAATCATCTGCCATTTGCCCACACCCCTCTAATTAGCTTGCAGCGTGCATTAGAGATGCACTCAATTACTGAATGACAGGAGTCTAGTTAGATATTGTCTTTTTGTTGTCCAATAAATGGCAGACAGGAGCTTCTTCGGTCGAAGCTCCTGTCAATAAAAGAATCACAGTATTTTTTGCTTAAAAGCAGAAAGCTTTCAGCTCTATCGTCTCATCAGTTTGTCATAGCGACTTTCTCTTGGATTCAGAGCGTTATAGATCCGACCGGCAACGATAGTGGCGCCACCGATTGCAAGCTTATAATTTCCCGGCACAGGAGCTCCAACAGCAAATCCCAGACCAATCGCATCAACAGC
>JAIEPM010000020.1 GCA_019748395.1 Candidatus Obscuribacterales bacterium | reverse complement strand
ACTCAGTTGCGACATGACTGACTCAAACTCAGCTCCGCCCGTAGTCGCGAAACTACTGGAAACAATTAGAGCAAAGCAATTTTCAGCTCTACCAGATTCATACAGAGCCAGCTCTTTGAATTTTGAAATCACTTTGATGCAACAAAGCACCCCTGAGACTCAAGCTGACCCATAAAAACTATGCCCGCAGCGCCTACGCCATGCCCCACCTGTAGGGGCTATGCCATGCGTAGCCCCTTACTTAATCCACCCTGTTCCTCATTCGCCAGTATGTTTATTAAGCTCAAGCTGCTCCGCCAACTGCTTTGCACCGTGTTCTCTCAAAAGCGAAACTATGCTCAAGTGTTTGTGGCGAAGCGCGTCATTTAAGGGTGTATTTCCCCACGAATCAACCGGATTTATTTCGACTCCCAACTCAAGCAAATACTGCAAAACAGCCATTTTTCCTTCACTGGCAGCAAGGTGCAAAGCCGTTCGCCCGCTGTAATCCTTCATTTCAGGATCAAGACCGTTGGCCAGCAGACGCCGCATTTCCTGAAGATCACCCTCCAGAGCCGCCGTGCAAAAAGCGACGATGCCGCCATGTCTTGACTCGTAAATGTTGCGTCGAGGATCAATTCTGTTATCTTTCAATCCGACCATACTATCGAAAGCATGCATTTTGAATCGAGCGGCCAGCTTTTTGCAAAACTCTATTCCGCGCACTGAATTTCCCAGCTCATCAAGACGCGGCGACCAGAGTGCAAGTCCCAGTAAATTCGGCACCACCAACATTATGGCGCCTGATACGCCACTCTTTCCAGGTATCCCTACTCTAAAAGCAAATTCGCCTGAAAAGTCATATAGTCCGCAAGAAGACATGAGCGAAAGGCAGTTTTTTACATGATCAGGACGAAAGACTTGTTGACCGGTAAGCGGGCAAGTACCGCCGTTGGCGAGCGTTGCAGCAATCACCGACATGGCTTTGCTTGTAACTTCTATAGAACAGCATTGGAAATAAAAATCGAGAATATCGAGCAACTCGGTATCAGGAGGAAAGGCCCCTTTTTCTCTCATAAAATATGCAAGCGCGAAATTGCGATCGCCGGTTTGTCTTTCAGACAAATAAACAGCATTATCGAATCCAACTTTCATATTTCCGGACAGTTCTTTCCATTTACCCATCACATAATCGAAACGATCTGAAGCACTGCAGTCTCTCTTAATGAGAGCACCACACATGATGGCTCCGGCATTAATCATGGGATTATGGGGAAAACCGCGAGAATTGAGGGTAAGTTCATTAAAAGTCTTACCGCTGGGCTCGGTCCCGACATAGTTATGAACAATGTTTTCGCCATTTTCTTCAAGCGCCAGGCAATAAGTAATCGGCTTGGAACAGGACTGAACGCAAAAGAAATCATCCGCATCACCGAGCGAATGCTGCTGTCCATCGATTGAACAAACAGCCATAGAAAACTTCTCGGGATTTACTCTTGCAAGCTGTGGAATGTAATCTGCCAGCTTGCCGTCCCGGCAAGAAGAAACCTGCTCAAAAATCGAGTCCAGATCATTTGTGAACTCGCTAAATTGCGGAATAGCCAACTGTCCTGTCAAAACTTTTTCAAACAGTGCGGGAGAACAGTTATGCAAGTCGCGAAACTCTTCTTCGCCGAGCTTCTCACCTAGATAAGAAAGCTTTCGATACAAAGACGCAGCTCTGGGATCTGTAGGGAGGATACCGCTTTTTGCGAAAGTATCAATCAACGAAAGCTTATCAACTTTCGAATTGACTGCATAAGCCCGAAAAAGTAAATCTTGATTGTCGCTCATGACCATGCTCTTATATTGCTTCCCCGATATTATTCCCGAAAAGGCTCTATGGCAAAACATTTAGCGCTGCAGGTCCGGAGATTCTAAAATGAAGGCAGCCGAGGCGCCGGAGCTTGTCAAAGGAAGGATAATGAGCAAGAAAAAGCCGGAGCTGGAGAAATTTAGCATGTCGATATTGCGTAAAGACTTAGGTAAACTGGCAGGCTTGCTGGCAGCAAGCCTGCTTTTAAGTTCGCAAGCAAACCTGGCGGCAGTGTCGGATAAGTCAAAGAGCGGCTCGGTTAAATTTGCTGAGCTGGCAGAGAGATTTATGAAGGAATCACTGGCACTTTCACCAACTAATGCTTCTCAGGCAGGATATCACAAACATCGAGACGCCAAGAGCGGCAAAGTAATTGAACTGGATTCCGTACTAGATGACCTGAGCAGCAAAGGGATAGCCGAGCAGAAGGCCTTTTATGAAAACTGGCGCGAAAGATTCCACAAAGAGGCTGCTCCGGCTTCATTAAACCCTGAAGACTCGGCAGACTGGCATTTAATAGACGATCAGATCTCGCTGCAATTGCTTGAGTTCAATAAAATCCAGAACTATAAGCATAACCCGACAGTTCCGGTGGAGCTGATCGGCACAGCACTCTTTCAGCCGCTCACCGAAGATTATGCCGACAAATCAATTAGGCTTTCTCATATTCTTTCCAGAATCTCCCAGATTCCCAAACTGCTCAAAGATGTCAAAGAATACATAGACGATGCCAACCCGGTTTATATAAAAACCGCAATTGAAGAAAATGCAGGCAATCTTGAACTGATCGAAACAACCATAGGCGACGAGATTCCCAAGTCCTCTCCGCTCAGAGCTCAGTATGAAAGAGTTTCCGGAGAGGCAGCTGCTGCCTTGAATGAATTTTCAAGCTGGCTGCAAAACGACTTAGCAAAACGTCCGAGCAATCGAAGCTGGCGGCTGGGTAAAGAACTTTACGCTGAAAAATTCAAGTATGTTATGGAGGCTGATTTAAGTCCGGAGCAAGTGCTGGCGGATGCAGAGTCCGACCTGAAATCTGTGCGTGCTGAAATTTTGAACTTAGCATTACCTTTGCACAAAGAATATTACGGAGATCACAACGAGCATAACGAACTGAGCGCGCACGAAAAAGAGAATCTGATCATCAGCGAGGTTTTGAAAAAAATCTCTGATAATCATCCAAAACGAGAAGATTTGCAGAAAACAATAGAAGATGATCTTGAAAGCATCAAACAATTCATTCGCAACAAAAAGATAGTTTCTTTGAGTGAGAGAAACAACCTTAAAGTAACGGCAACTCCTATCTTCCAGCGAGGTGTTCTTTCAGTGGCGGCCTTCCACAGCGCACCGGCTTTAAACCCAAAAGCCGAAGCTCAATACTGGGTTACGCCCATTGATGCATCCATTGCTGAGGATAAGGCCGAGTCAAAGCTGCGTGAGTACAACAATTTTACACTGAAGTGGTTGAGCATTCACGAAGCCCTACCGGGTCACTATATTCAGTTTGAACACTTGAACAGCCTGGAGCCCGAATGGCGACGCCTTCTTCGTTCACTCTGCGGCAACGGCGCATACATCGAAGGCTGGGCTGAGTACATAGCCCAGGTTATGATGGATGAAGGTTATATGAAGGACGACCCGCGCTTCAGAATCATCATGAGAAAAATCCGTTTGAGACTTCTTTGCAATGCGATCATTGATATCAAAATGCACACGCAAAACATGAGTGACGAAGAAGCGCTTCGACTCATGACTAAAGAAGCATTTCAAACTGAAGCTGAAGCAGAGGGTAAACTTAAACGAGCGAAACTCACTTCCACGCAACTTCCAACTTATTATGTGGGACTGCGAGAATGGCTCAAGTTCCGCGAAAAATTCCAGAAAGCTAAAGGCAAAAATTTCAACATGCTCGAGTTTCACAATAAGGCATTGGATGAGGGTCCGCTGCCGGTTCCAAGCGTGGAGTCTTTAATCATGCCGAAAGCCGAATAGAGGGAAGCTTCTAATAAAAGATCTTCCTTTTCCCGGCAAGATCAGGAGCCTCGTCTGAAAAAATCTCTATCTTCAAATTGCGGAACTGCGCATCACCACAGCTCTTATCTGCAACATAACCGCAAAAGTCCAGCCAGCGTCCCGGGTAAACAGCCAGATAAATAGAATGCTTGGCTTTAGGATCCAGCAATTTGCTTTGCAGACTGTCTTCTATTTGAAAAGAATTCCAATTCGGTCCATAAGGAATGGTTTCTGGTGTCATATTCAATACCAGTGCCTGCCCCTGCACGGACGGCTGCAAAGCTATTACAAGTTCGGCGCGCCCTTTGTTTTTGCCCTTAAGCTCTCCGCTGACTTTCACCCGCAAGATGCTTGAGTTCGGTAGCTCCGGGAGCTCACGTGTCACGCCCATGCTTCTTGCGGCTTTCATGTTGATGCGGTTGGCTCGAATCCCATTAATTGTCGGATCTTGAATGTATAAATCAAAAAGCTTAGGGTTCAGAGTCTCTGAATAAATCAACTTTCCGGTGTTGCCGGCTCCTTTGTAGGCTTCACCGAGAGCAACGGCCAGCTTTATTCGCAGGGGCGCAATCTGCTTTCTTGAAGATCCGGATAAAATTTCGGATGACTCCTTTATATCGGCAGTTAATATCGGACTGGGAATGCGCAAATCCAGACTTGTGTCCGAATTACACAGGCTGTTTACTGAAAAATAGTCCAGCGCCAGCATTTGTCTGCTCGCCTTTGGATCTGCATAAATGGTCGAGCCTTCCACCTGCTGAGTCACTTTGATTTGGTTGATGCCCTGCCAGTTTATATAATCGGCAGGCACTACTATGCCTCGCCAGTGGCGAAATTCATCCGTGGCAATTCCGCTTGGATAACCAAGAGATCTGAGTTCGAAAGATTGAAGATAAAGGGTTGAATCAAAAGACCGCAAATGCTTTAAGTGTCCGTCAAGTTTGTGTCCGTTCACCTCGACGCTCGCCCTTTCAATTGACTGGTCACCATCAACAAGCAAAATCACCGAGTAGATAGAGGCCGGTTTTGCCAATTTGCTCAGGTCAAGTTGCTTAAGCACCGCCTGCGCAGGCGCAAGTTTGACGGCAATTTCCGGAAAAACAAATACTTTAGACAGCTCACGTCCGGACTGCATCAAAAGCACAAGAACAAAAGAGAGAAAAACGGAAACAAGTAATTTCCAATCAACTTTTTTGCCGTTTTTGATTACGAAATTAACGGCAAAAGAAGCAAAAATCAGAAAGAACGGCATTGCCGTTAGTCCATAACGCGCAGCCGGAGTAAAAAGAATGTAGCAAAAGTGCGTCCCTATAAAAATCAAAGAAGCCAGGGCTGCGGTTTCTTGCTGTTTTGAATCAAAAGCGGAGCGAAAAGAAAGCAAGTAGAGAATAATTCCACTGAGTCCGAAAAAAACGAGAACAAGGTGCCAGTAGTTCTGGACGCTGCAGCTAAGTCCGAAGTATTTCTGTCTAAAATCATTTGCCGGGCGCGACCAGAGTGCGGAAAGTTTAACAGCCGACATGCGCAAGCAATCAGCTGTATGAAACTCCCACTGAGAAAGAGGAAAGGCTATCGGCTGAGCATCTTCACGGCTGAACATCGTTGTTAGCGGTGGTGCCGGTGAAACCAGACAGCCATCGACCTCGCTGTCCGAGCCCATGGCCAGGTTAAATGCAGGAAAGCGCTGTGCCGTGATTTTAACTTGCCCGGTCAGAAGCTTCGTATAAGCCATCCAGGGGGCAAGAGAGCAGAGCAGTCCCAGAATCACAAGCAGGAAAGAAAGTTTCTTAAAACGATAGGAAAGTAAACTGGATACTGCAGCAGCAGGCAAGAGGGCCGGTTTCAACAAAGCTACAAACCCTGCTAAAAGTCCGGCACAAAAAGCTTGAACTCTGCGATCAGCGAAGGACAAAGCTGTGACAAAGGCCAGCGCAAAAAATATGACAGTGCTTTCCGTATAAAGAATTCCCGACCAGAAAACCGCCGCAGGATACAACCCCCAGATAAGTCCGCTCACAAGCGCAAGCCAGAGGCGGCGATTCAATAAATAACTCAATCCAAAGATCATGCAGGCTGAGCTGGAATGTAAAAGCGACTGAAAAATTTCGATAGCTCTGCAATCGTTTATGCCGGGCACATGCCCCAGCACAGCAAAGAATGCTCCAAAAACAGTCGGAAAAGCCGGACCATCTGCGAGAATGGAAGTCACAAAAAGCTGATCGCTTACCAGCGCAGGCTGCCATTTGAAGTGAAAGATTGCAATAAGAAATTCGCTTATACGGGCAATGTCAAACAAATATTGTCTGGCATCAAAACATAAGGTGCGCCTCGGCACTTCAGCACTAAAGTGAAAGAGCAACGCAAATAGAACTGAGATTCCAAAAACCAGAATCCCGGAACCGAGCAAGCCCTTCCTGCTAGTCCCATGCTCTCTGTTGCTGATGCTGCCTTCGGCAGTAGCGCTTTGCAAAACGCGCACCCACTTGATACTACAACTGTTTGCAAGTGATCTTAGGCTAAAAGAGCCTGACTCAAATTAGTGCGGCATCATCGTGTAATATTAGTTGCGTTTAGCTTTCCTGAACCCGGGGGATCTCTATTGACAAGTCTTCAAAAAAAGCTGAAAGTCTGGCTCTTTGAAGGACAAAAGCAGGCAGCGCCAACTGAAGTTCATCATCAATTGCCCTGGTGGCAGGTTATGTGTTTAACCGGGGTTGACTATTTCTCGTCAATGGGGTTCCAGCCAGGCCTGGCTTTCCTTGCAGCCGGATTGCTTTCTCCACTTGCGACACTGAATCTGGTGCTTGTTACCTTGCTCGGGGCGCTACCGACTTACTGGCTGGTCGCAGAGGAAAGCCCCCATGGACAGGGCAGTTTCGCGATTTTCGAGAATTTAATGAAGGGCTGGAAAGGCAAAACTCTGGTCTTGATTTTGCTGGGATTTGCAGCTACGGATTTTGTTTTCACAATTACTATGTGCGCAGCCGACGCCACTGCTCACATCATGGAAAATCCAATTGTGCCTGAGATTCTCAGAAACAGAATGCTGCTGACCCTAGCTTTGATAGGCAGCCTGGGAACCGTCTTTTTAATCGGCTTCAAAGAAGCAATTAAAGTTTCATTCTGGCTGGTTATGCTTTATTTAGCTGTAAACCTGATCACTTTACATGAATGCTGCATGCGTTTAATTGCCGAACCTCATTATTTTCAAGATTGGTTGGGCAAATTACAAACACAATATCAATCTCCCTGGCAAATGCTGGGGATCTCGGCGCTGGTTTTTCCTCAGTTAGCTCTGGGTCTTTCCGGATTTGAAACCGGCGTGGCAGTAATGCCTTTAATCAAAACGCCGGAGCATGGAAATGAAATCGAAATCAAGCAGCGCATTAAGAACACGAGAAAATTGCTCATTACTGTAGCTCTGATTATGAGCCTTTTTCTGATCGTAGGCAGCACTGTTTGTGCACTTCTAATTCCGCCTGAACTCTTCAAAGAAGGTCAGGCCGCTAATGGCAGAGCACTTGCCTATTTGACGCATCTATACAAAGGCGAAGCCTTCGGAACTTTGTATGATCTATCTACGATTCTGATTCTCTGGTTTGCCGGAGCCTCCGGTATGGCAGCCTTACTGAGCCTCGTGCCTCAATATTTGCCACGCTACGGAATGGCGCCGGGCTGGGCAGCAGCCAGCCGCCCACTCGTTATATTTATTACGGCAGTATCAGTATTCATCACTGTAATCTTCAAAGCCGAAGTAGACCCGCAAGCCGGTGCTTTTGCCACAGGCCTACTAGTTTTGATAACATCAGCTACAGTTGCAATCACACTGTCGGTATGGAAGAAGGGGCTTTTATATCGACTGATTTTTTCACTCATAAGTCTGGTTTTCATTTACTCCTCTATCGATATTATGTTCATCCGCCCCGATGGGCTGAATATCGCAATTTTTTTCATTGTTTCAATCCTGACCAGCTCTCTCGTTTCAAGGGCCTTGCGTTCCACGGAATTGCGCATAAACAAAGTCACGCTCGACGAAACTGCCGAACGCTTTATAAAAGAATGCACGGAGCGCTGGGGCGTGGTAAGGCTGCTGGCCCATAAACCGGGTGGTCATGCTTATGCGGAAACCGAAAGGGAAACACGAGAACTGCACACTTTTGAGAAAGCAGAAGGTGATTTCATTTTCCTGGAAGTGACCGCCACCGATGTATCGGACTTTATGGACGATCTCTTACCAGTCAGCGGTCATCTGGAAAATGGCTATCGCATATTGCGCTGCAGTTCGGCGAGCGTGCCCAATGCCATTGCAGCTCTATTGCTGCATATCAGAGATCAAAGCTCAGCCGTCCCTCATGCCTATTTCGGCTGGACTGAAGGCAATCCAATTGCTTATGTACTGAAATACGTTTTACTTGGAGAAGGCGAAACAGCGCCAATTACAAGGGAAATTTTGCGCTCGGCTGAAGCCGACCCCAAACGCCGTCCGCGAATACATGTGGCTTGAACTAGGCATCCTCGAGTTCTTGCCAGTAGCCATTTAAGCCGGCAAAAACTGCTGTATATACAGTTTTGACTTCCGGTTCACCGGGAGCTTTTGTGCCGGGTATCTCCAGACTGATTTCTGCATGCTTAATATGCATTTGCTCGCAAGATCTGAAAACCGCCGAAGAAAGCTGCTGAAATTCATCGATCAGAGCCTGCGAGTTCAAGTTGCGGCTGCAACTTTCATAGCTGACCAAGAGAATTTTCTGACCGATAAAATCACCATGCAAGTACTTTATTACATGCGGCCTAACGTTCTTGACCTTATGCCCTGAATCAAGAATTAGGTCTTGCTTCGGCAGCTTCGGAAAAAGCAGAAATACACAAACAAAAGAAACAATTCCGGCAACAAGACTGAACTCATGATTGCATAAGACAGCCACGAAGAAAGCAACAAAAATCCTGATTGCCAGATCTGACAGAACGGCCCTCATGCAAGGCGCCAGAGGATAATCCGCAAAAACTGAGGCTAAAGTATAAGCACTGAAGCCGGAAAGAGCGAATCTAGCTTTTCGGGGACTGGAAGCTTCCCTCATATCACTGCATCAATTTGACAATTTACATGCAAAGACTAGCACAAAAGAAAGCTACAGCAACCTTATCCTATGACTTGCGCTTAGCGGCAGCAGCCTCTTTGAGCTTGGAAATCGGAATTTCGACGGGCATGATTTGACCGTCCTTTGGATTCCTCAGCTCCATTTTTATTCTGTCTTTCTCGACTGTGAGCTTGCTTGGACAAACAGACGCTTTTATGCCTGCAAAATCTACATTCACCTGAATACCGGAAATCTTTTCAAGACTCACGGAGTCCTTTTGTTGAGCAAGAGATGCGCTCAGGTTCTTTTCGAGATCAATAGATTTTACAGTAAGCGGCAGTTTTGCATTTTCAGGTTTGAAATTCAGTTCAACATGCTTGGCATTTTTTGCTTCTGAGTGAAGATCAAAACCATTTGCTGAGCGCTGAATTCCCATTTTGCTCAAATCTTCCGTACCCTGGAACAAACGAAGAGTTTTGCCGAGCTCATTAAAAGACTCGGGATGTTGCATGGCACTGCGCATCGGGCTACCCACCGGGAAATGTCCTTCTCGCAAAGTCGTCGTGCTTGAATGAACTCTTCTTCGCATGTAGAGGTCTGAACTTGTTGTCACAAATGATCCATGTGCATCTTTGCCGATAAACATGCTGTTTGTTTCACTATGCCTGAGGCGCCCAAGAGGTCCCTGGACAGTGCCGCTAAATCCATTCATGTTGCTCAAAGAAACTCCGCCGTTTACCGGAGTCAGATCAAAACTCAAGTGCGAATCTATATGACTGGCGACTGGACGAAAACCACGAACAGAAATATTGGGAGCAGCACTGCTTTGACCTTGCTTCAGGTTGATTTCAATATGGCTGCTGCGACCATTCATGGTCACTGAAGCGCTTTGCAAATTGTCGAGTTTGAGCAAAGCTGACTTAATTTCAGCCACCGGATCATGGGTGTCGGTGATCTTATCTATTACTTTGTTGCGCAACTCCTTTGGTAATTGATCCAGAGGTCCGGGCTTTGCCTGTTCAGGCGGAGCCACAGCTTTGACCTCAGGCTTTTTCTCAAGAGCTGACTTAGTAGAGGGATTTTCTTTATCGCTTTTGGCGGCAGAGCTTTCTTTCTCGCCTTTCAACTCGAAACCGGGCAATAATGTACTTGAGCTGCCGCCCAGATTTTTAAGCACTTTAGAGGCGTCGTCCAGTAGTTTTAGAGGATCGTAAGCTGCGGCTTCCGGCTTTGCTTCTTTGCCTTTATCCAGTTCTGCCTCAGGACCCTTTGGGGTTTTCTCGCTCTCTTCTTGTTTGTCCATGCAAAATCCCTGATTGCCAATGAGTATATAAGTCGAAAATATCGACTTTGATGCCTGGCCCAATCAAGGGATTACCCTTATCCCCAAGCACATTATTACAGCGCTCTAATCTCCGAACAATGTGGATTTGTGCAGTAGAATAGCCGCAGCTCTGAAGAGCGCAGAGAATAAAGGATTTCCATGAAAATTGCTGCCCAAAAACGAACAGGAATCAAGACTGCAGTCCTTGTCACTATTTTAGTGCAAACCTCGTCCAGCCAGGCAGCCGAGACTGAAGAGAAGCCTGTAATAGGCATAAACACTGACATCAGCGGTGATAAACCGGAAGAATCCCGCGTGCAGAGCACATATATCGACGCCATCAGAAAAGCAGGAGGCATACCGGTTCTGCTTGCGCCCCTGCCTGAAGCCGAACTCCGACAAATTCTGAAAAGAATCGACGGCGTTTTAATGATAGGAGGCGACGACTACCCTCCATCTTTGTATAAACAAGAAAGCCATCCAACAGTGCAGCTTATGAAAACAGCTCGCAGCGATTTCGACATCAGCCTGGCAAGAATGCTGCTCAAAACGCAAGAGATTCCTGTGCTGGGCATTTGCGCGGGCGCACAAGCATTGAACATTGCCTCTGGCGGCAGCTTGAAACAGGACATTCCAAGCATGAATCCTGATTCAAAAATAAAACATTCAAGTCCGCAGGGCTGGCAAAAGGGATTCAGCAAACATCTAGTCAGCTTCGAGCATAAGAGCAAGATTGCCGCAGCACTTAAACAAGAAAAGCTCGAAGTCGTGAGTTCGCACCATCAATGTGTGGACAAAGTCGGCGATTCGTTCAAAATCACAGCCCAAGCCGATGATGGCGTGGCAGAAGCCATAGAAGCGAAAAGTCCGAGATTTATGGTCGGTGTTCAATGGCACCCGGAAAGAGATTATGAAAGCAATGCCGGACTCTTTCGAGAATTCGTGCTCAAAGCCGCCGAGCACCATAAGAATGCGAGAAACTAAAGATTTTTATTCAACTCGAAAGTAACACCGCTAAAACGATTAAGCCAGTCATCAACCGGCATGCTAAAAATACCGTTCTGCATCAAAAGACCTACTGAAGCGTAGCTTTTCGTTGTCCCCCAGGGATTCCAGATTTTCACAGTATCGTTTGACGGATCATAATCAATTACAGCTAAAGCATGACCGCTCAGCCTGCCGCTTTTCGAGAGGGATTTTATGCCTGTGTTTACAAGTCGACCTTCGGCAAAAGCCCTGGCAAGCTCCGGTCTAATTTCTTTTCGGTTTTCAGGCTTCTCAAAAGAATAACGTCTGCATTTGTGACCGGTTAAGAGTTTAATAACAGACCCTGCCGCACCACCGCTGATGGCTTGATACATTTGGTCCTCATTTTCATCCGGGTTTGCGGAAATTTTCAGTTTTGCAAAAGCCTTTTCAATTACACTGAGCCACAAACCATCTTCATAGGCATCAGCAAAAGCAGCAATTTCGCCATCAGTCGGTCCATTGACCGTAACAGGCTCTTTGCCGAAGAAGCTAACCGTGTAGCTTCCATCTTGATTCAATCGAATCATTTGACGGACTTTTTCAGGATTTACTGAAACCATCGAGCCAAGAGCCGACAGGAAGTAGCAGTCTCCGGTTTTGCCCTGATGCATTGACTCGAGGTGTGGAGCACCGGCAGCAAATAACTCACGAGATGAGCGCGAAAGTTTTGTTTGCGACTTTTTGAAACGAGCTAAAAAGGGCTTTGCCAGCTTTGCATTTAACTGAAGCGCTGAAAAATAAGCTCTGTCATAAAGTTTCGGCTCACTCTTTTTCAAATTAACATGCAAAGCCGAAAGGGCGCAGGCATCGAGTCCACGATTTTCTGCGTCCATTAAAGCATGATCAACCTCACGCGGTTCAAGTACGCCATCATGATTTAAGTCCCAGCGCTCAAAACTTCTCGTCACTATGCTGAAAAAGCCGGGCTGCTCATTCTGAAATGCAGAAACTTCATCAGTCTGTGCAAAGAGGAGCTGACTCTGGCTGAAAAAAAGGAGAAACAAAAAGAACGGCAGTTGAACTCTAGGCATGCAATTTCTTGATTTCTTTTGTAACCCTGGGAGCAACTCGTCCTCGATCGTTTTTATCGTAAACAAGCATGCGTTTTATGATTGTATCCATAATTCTTTCAATGCGAAGATATCCCTCAAGGCGTTTGGATACGCTATCGGAAATCACCGGCAATGTTTTAAAACCATGCTCTCTCATCGTCATCACGGCAAGAGCAGAGCTCTCGTCAATGTGAATTGAAATCGGCTCTTTGACCATAATATCCTGCACTTGAACTTTCATTTCAGCTCCTTCAGGCAAGGCAGCCGCCACTTCGATGGAACGCAGCAAATCGGAGCGAGAAACAATGCCCACAAGAGTCTGCTTTTGGTCAACTACGAAACAAAAGTCGAGGCGTTTCTCATTTATAAGTGAAATTGCATCAGCCACATGCACTTCCGGATAAAGTGAGGCTTGACCGATTGGTTCAATCAAAAATTTAAGTGGTATTTCATCGAGAACCGCGCGAATCTCATGCAAATTTTTCCAGATATTAGTTCGCCTTTTAGCTGCTTTTACTATGGCATCTCTCAAAGGGCTCAAAGATCCTGAAATTTGAGAGAATACATTTGCGCCCATGACAGTCAACTCAATGTCGGTTCGGGCCCTGATTGTGGCATTCCGCGGTCGATTTTCAAGCACAGCGGCTTCGCCGAAAAAATCACCCGGACCAAGCACGGCTAAGACCTCAAAACGATCATCTATACGTTTGAGGACCTCGACCTCACCCTCTTCGATACTGTAGAACTCAGTACCGGCATCGCCTTCGCGCAAAACGATATCGCCCGCGCCGTAAAAGGCTCTGGAAATTTTGCGCGAACGATTTGCTTTCAAATGAGCCAGAGTACGCGGGAATATTAAATCGCAAGCCCATTCCAACCCGACTTTCAATTGTTGAAAAAACGAAGGCAGCTTCATCAAATAAACTCCGCGCCATATGAACCAGGCTAGAAACCCGGATAAGCGAACGCCCATCAATTCAGCAACGGCTTTATGACCACCAATTGCGCAGAGCTGACCCATCATGCGATAGCTGAAAGCGCAGGTTGGTTTTCCGGAAAGACGAGCTTTTATATTTTTTGCCAGCTGCACACCCTGTCTTTCCGCAAACTGCGCCACCGGCGGACAAAGTTTATTGTCGGCATGATTAATCACAGCGGCACAATCACCAATTGCCCAAACATTCGGATAGCCTGCAATGCTCATATCGGCTTCTGTTTGCAAGCGACCGTTTTGCTTGGGTAAATTAAGTCTTTTAACCAGAGCGGATGCACTGGTACCGATCGTGCATACAACCGTATTTGCATAAATTTGCGAACCATCCTTGAGAGTAATGCCCTGAGCTGTTGCCCTGGCGGCAACGGCATTCAACAGAACTCTCACACCGCTTTTTTTCATGCATCTGCCGGTAAACTCTCTCAAAGATGGGCTTACTTCCGGAAGCAATTGCTCGCGAGAATGCACAATAGTGACCGAGATGTCTTCATGTGAAATGTTTCGAAAAAACTTCAGACTGCGTCTGACAAGATCGTTAATTTCGCCGGCAACTTCAACACCGCTGAAGCCTCCGCCGACCACCACAAATGACAAATAAAAGCGCTTTTGAGCAGGGTCGTCACAAACCTCCGCTTTTTCCATTTGCTCCATGATATGCGATTGCAAAGCCAGGGCATCACCTATTGTTTTGAGCGGATAAGCATGGTCGTCCATGCCTGGAACTATGCCCAGACTGACCTCATTGCCGCAACTTATAACCAGTTGATCATAGCTCAGGCGCCTGCGACTGCTGTCGTGCGCCTCATACTCGATTTCAGAGTTATCAATGTCGATACTTAAAACTTCCTCTGTTCTGCACCAAACATTTTTCAAAAGCTGACGCAATGGCGCAGCTACATTTTCCGGCTGCAAAGCCGCTCCAGCGACTTCAGCGAGAAGCGGATGAAAAACCATGTGATTTTCTCGATTGAACAGAACTATTTCATAACTATCGAGAGCAAGCAAGTTGCGCAAAACACGAGCGCATTTCACACCGGCAAAGCCTGCTCCCAGAATAATGATACGAGTCTTGGACAAGGCGCCGCCTCCCTGAAAATATGATTCAAAAGGGCTACCTGATTTGACTATTTATTTTTTGCGCTTATTAGCTGAGTCTGTCACTTTACTGAATTCTTTTGCATGCTTTTCAGCATCGAAATCTTTTTGATTAGCTTTCAAAAAATCTATAACAAATTGATTGGCAAGCTCGTCGATAGCCTCTTCCGGCTTGTTGCCCGCAAGGAAGACCTTGTTGCTGTAAGTCACAGCTTGAATCATGATTTTCGGATTTCGCATCAAAGAAACCCATTCAGTAACTTTCAATTCGGCAATTGTGCTTGAAGCAAGCCTGTTGAAAGAGATTTGCAAGATGGCATCGCAGGTCTTGTGATCTGCGTTCATTTTGAGAAGCGGTTCAATGTTTATTTTCAGCTCTTGAAGTTTAGTTCCGAGTTTTTTTTCGAGTGGCGAATAATCGCTGTAGCCGGTTACACGATAAGACAAACTGCGCAGACCGTTTAATGAAGGCAACATCATTTCTTCGCGAATGGCTCTGCGCCGCTCTTTAATTTCATCCATAGATAGCGGCGCCTTTTTTTCTTCGGCCGCCGATAATGCGGGCGGCGTCCAGACAGAAGCGGCAACTACACTGATGGCGAAAAAAACGAAAAGGTCTTTTGCAGTCATTAGTAAAACCCTGAATTTCAAGAAAGGCAGTTCAATGTGCTTATTGTATATCAATTGCGAACATCACATATAATGTATCTTATATAGTCCGCCCGATGCTGAGTTATTGCTGCCAAGGAGACTGTGCCGATGAAGAGGCTCAAATACGCGCTTGTCCTGGGAATTCTAACGAGTTCAGCTCTGCTGCCGGGACTTTTCATAAAGTCCTCTGCTCAAGGCGGAGAGATGTCAGCAGACCAGACTGCATTCCAAGATGACGATGAGCTACTGCGCCTCAACAACAGCCAGGTCAGGGAAGTCGAAGGCGAAGAACAATCCGCGGAGCAGCAGGCAGCCTTCGACGACAAAAGAAATCAAGCGTACAGACTTTATGCAGAAAAACGAGTCCAGGAACTGGAAAAACTAAAGAAGGGCAGCCCTGACAACGACAAACAAATCGCCATTTTGCAAAACTGGTTGAAAGCCGATTCAGCTATGAGACTGAGAGATCAGCAGACTATAAACGCTTTGCGCAGACGCATTTACAGCATGGAACAAAATCAACAGCAAACGATGACCAATCTTAGCGGTGATGTTTCAGCTATGAGAGAAGCTGCCAATAATGCCCGTGCCGATGACCAGTTTCGCCAGCAAATGCAAATCAATTATTTCAACGAATTGCAGACCGAAATGGGTCCTGCCACCTGGGTGCATCCTCAGAGAGGAGCCACGTACAACATGGGCGGCATGGGCTTCAACGGCGGTCAGCAGCTTTTCGGCGGATATTAATCAGAGTGAAAACTAAGCAGCCGGGCAAAGTCGGAAAAATCATATCCGCTTTGTTCGTCATGCTCCTATTAAGTTCCTTGCTTCCGGCAAGCTCGGATGAAGATCTGCGTTTACCAAGAGTAGTTGTGGCTTCAGGCGGTCCATACCAATCGCAAACAGCTTCTATTCAAAGATTCTACGATCGAATTGCAATAGGTCCAGAGTATCTGGGCCAGCCATTATCGCTGGTTTGCACAAACGGTTCTATTACTGAGCAGGGATTCGCCTGGTTGCGTATGATTCTTTTGCCCGACAGCAGCGATCAGAACTTGCAAAGTTATGGAGAGCCGCTGGGAAGACTGCTCGTAAACGAAAATTCTTTTCTCTCCTCAGCTCAAATTTATATTGATTTGAGCGCTCAACTAAGAGCAGGTGAGAACAAAATTTGCATAGAGGCCGCAGGTCGCCCCGGTGCAGTGTTTAACTGGGAAATTCGCTCCATCGGTAAGCCTCAGCTTTCCATGCCCGAGCAACTTAGCACCACTGGCGGTGCATGGTTGACTATTTACGGAAACGGATTCAGCTTGCGCCCCGAAGAGAATACAGTCCAACTTGGTCCAGGCTATCTGCCGGTCGCTCAGTCAGCTTCAAATTTCTTGAAAGTTTTCATTCCCAGGGGATTCCCGGCAGGCAGCTACGATCTGTCTGTTTCTATCCGGACCTATCGAAGCAGAATCATTAAGGTCCAGGTCCTGGCACCTAAAAAAGACTCTTAGCTGCATGCTAAAATTTGCCCATGGAAGATCCAGTCGCAAACATTTACCAATCGGTCGCCAGCGAAGAGCCATTTTTTCGGCTGGTTGACGAATTTTATGCCGGGGTCGAGAAAGATCCGATTCTTCGTCCTCTTTATCCGGATGATCTGAGCCACTCAAAACAATTACTTGCTCTGTTTCTATTGCAACGTTTCGGTGGAAGAACGACATACAGTCAAGAAAGAGGCCATCCGCGAATGCGTGCCAGGCACATGCCATTTAAAATCGGCGTAGCCGAACGCGATGCATGGGTAAAACATATGGGCAATGCACTCGATAAAGTCACTGAATTCAGCCCTTTTCGAGCAGCTCTTGATTTTTATTTCCAGGATTTTGCCACTTTCATGATCAATCAGCCTTAGGCGGCCGAATTTAGGTCTCGTCCTTAGCCGGAGCGTCAGAATGGGGCATCGGGCTTGGCATTTGCTCCTGCAGCATTTTGCGAATCTTTTCCATCATTTCTTTGCGCTTTTCAGGATTTGCATTTGGTCCATTTAAAGCGGGAGGCATTTTCAATTCTTTTACAAGATCAATAACAATCGGCACATAACGCTCTAAAGCCAGTTCAAACACTTCACAAATCATGTCCGGAGTTTCTTTGATGAGTTTCTTGCCTGTGGATGATTTCAGGAATTTGAGAATAGACTTGAGTTCAGTATCTGAAAAATGATCTTTCAAAACAGTGTAACTGCTCTCTTTGTTGAAGCCTTTAAAATCAAAGCGCTTTTCCAGCTTCTCTTTCATTTCAGGCGGCATGCTATGGTGCTGTTCTCTTTTTTCAGCGATTTTAGCTTTGAGTTCGGCCTTTGCTTCGGCACTCATATTGGCTTTGTCAGCGATTGCATCGACAACACGCTCAACTCTTTCTTTGTTCTTTTTCTTGAAAGCTTCCTGCTCTTCAGCGCTCAGCTTTTCGGCTTCCACAGCCTCGATAATTTGATCGACCAGAACTCGAGTTTTATCGCTTCCTGATTTCTCCTCCCCGGAATATGCCGCTGCCGGGCTCAAGAGGCAAAAAATCATGAGTGCAGAGCTGAATTTACGCATATCTACTCCTGGACTTCGGAAATCGAGCCAAGATTAGCGCAGAACTATTAAGCTCATCAAGAAAGAACTGCTCATTCTTAATGCTTTGCATGAAGTCGAACTTAAGATTTTCGATTTAGAATTCTGTATTCGACCGGAGCCACACCTGAATCCAGCATACCCAGTTCTCTGGCGGCTCCACGGGACATATCGATTCCGCGTCCGCGAATGTAAGGACCACGGTCATTTACGCGCACAACCACAGTCTTGTTGTTTTCCAGATTTTTGACTTCAAGCATGGTGCCGAATGGCAGAGTTTTATGAGCAGCAGTGAGTCCGTCAGGTCTATAACGTTCACCGTTGGCTGTTTTTCGCCCCTCGTGATACCAGGATGCTGTTGTTTTTTGCAGTTCTGACTCTGTTTTCTCCTGGATTTGCTTAGTCTTTTGCCGCTCAGTTTTTGTATTTGAATTCTCGGCTTCAGACTTAGGTAAAATCAAATTCCAGCCATTACTGAGGCGTCCGGGATCTTTTTCCAGTTGCGGAAAACGATCTTTGTTTGCTTTCACGATCTCATCCAGCATTTTTTGAATCGCAGGCGGATTGGCAGTTTCCTTATTAGCTTTCAGATGCTGTTCGGAAATTTTCCAGAGACTGTCACCCTCTTTAACTTTATGTTCTTTGCTAATTACCTGTCCTTGCGGTCCGCTCACAGTAAGACTCGGAAGTGCATCCTTGCTCTTATTTGAAAGCTGTAATTGATCGGAAAACTCAGTTTTTTTGCTGCTAAGTAAATTCGAGCTCTCAAAAACAATTCGACTAAAATTCTCGCCCTTCTCGTGAGACTCCGTTTTTGGACTCTCAGGCTCATCTGCTTTAATGCCCATACTTATCCTGCCCTCAAGTAAACGCATACCGATAAAAGCTGCCGCAAGCACGGCGCCTTGATTAACCCCATTTATAAGTTATCTTTAATTCGCCCCGGGGTGACTGTGCAAAAATGCAAGAAAGCCGTTCAGTCTTTGCGCTTTAAGGCATTAGAGACTTAAATTCACTGTACTCACTCTGATTATTTGCCTCGTTCATGCCTTCCTGGCACTGTTCTCTGGCATGTTCGCTGAAGCCTGCCAGTAAATAAGCTTTGATCAATTCAATTCTGGCTTTTGCCAGCCTTGGCTGCTCACTTACAAGATTTTCCAGAACTTTTATAGCCTGTTCCAGTCTATTGGATTTTACAAGTGCTTTTCCGTACAAGAGCTGTTCGGGCAGGCTGAGATTCTGCTGTGAGGCAAGATATGCAAACTGGGATGACGCTTCTGCATAATCGGAAAGATTATAAAGCGCATTAGCCAGATAACGACGAGCTTTCAAATCATTGGGATTTAATCTAAGCGCAGCTCTCAATATTCGAGCTGCAGTCTGATTTCGCCCACTGCCAATCAGCTCATATGCTTTGCCAAGATAATCACCTTCAAGATTTACCGATGCAAGATCATCAAGTTCAGGCGATGACAACTTGCGTGTCCCAGCGCGCTCTTTAGCAGCTTGAATCTGCTTTTCAGTCTGATCAAGATATTTCTGCAGGTTTTTGTCAGGTCGCTCAGAAAGCGCTTCATCAAGGTCTGCTTTTGCGGCACCATACATAGCTTTATTGAAATAAAGCCGGCCGCGCAGTCCAAGACTTTCAGCATTTGCATAAGCATGTTCGATAGCATTGCTCAATTCAGAAATAGCCCGATCCGGCTGCTTTTGCTTTAGATAAACCAGGGCAAGCTGATAGTGTAATTCACCATCCCCCGGATTGACTGAAAGCGCTCGCTCAAGTTCTTTTCGTGACTGCTCCGGTTTTTCATGCGCCAGACCTAAAAGCGCCTTCTCTTTCAAAAATGCTGAATTGGCAGGTTCAGCTTCAAGGGCTTCAGCCAGGTAAGACTCCTGCGCCTTCTCTTCATTCAGCTTGCCGTAGCATTTGGAAATGAGATAGTAGAACTCGGCATTATTGGGAGATTTAAGTGCGAGCGCAGCTTTTAGAACAGCAACTGCTTCCTTATATTCGGCCATCCTGAATAGCGCTTCTGCCTTTAACTTCATGGCGGCAGCACTTTTACTCTCAATCGTTAATGCCAAGTCGGCATAGTTCAGAGCCTTTTGGTATTCCTTCAATTCAAAATGTGCCCTTGCCAGATCGAAAGCCACTGAAAAATTTCGAGGGCTCAAAGCCAGTGCATGTTCATAGTCGGCTATTTGCGCTCTGTAGTCGGTCGGAATCGAAAGAGCATGCCCAAGATAGGCCTCCAGGTTTCGAGGATTTTTTTTGAGGATATTTTCAAAATCTTCCCGGGCAGCCTTAAGGTCACCTGCCACAAGTTTGTCGGAGGCTTGTTGCATGGCAGATTGTCTCTGGGCATAGAACAAAATCAGAATAAAACCGGAAATAACGATACAGAGGCTGGACGAAAAAACAATCAACTGACGAATACGTGCCTGCTTCAAAATGCTCAGCTCAAGATTTGCATCTTCATCACCGGCTTTTATAAACTCTCGGGCATCCACCTCTGTGCTCTTGCGCACTTGTTCGGTGTAAACATTGCGACCGGATTCGGGATCTTCCTCCGATGAAAGAGTTTCTCCCAATTTGATCTTGGGAATGGATTGGAATGTTCCGGAGCTTCTAATCCAGGAAACGTTTGCCAGCTTCGAAGCAGCAGACTCTTCGGATTTCTCTTCTTGCTCAGCGACTTTGCCGATACTAACTTCCTTTTTCAGAGAATCGACCAGAACAGGCAAAATATTGCGAAATTCAGGGTCTTCCAGACGAGCTTTAGCAATACTTTTTTCCAGGTCTTTTAAAACCAGTGAAGCCTGATAATCATTTGAATCTTCAATATCAAGTTCTTCGAAAAATTCTTTTCCGTCTAATCCAAACTTCAACTTTACAAAGTCATGGAGTTCTGCGCGCAATTCTTCCCCAAGTGGATCTCTGCGGCGCGGCGACTGTGGGCTTGCATCAGTAACTATAACAAAACGATTGCAGGCACTCAAATCGGCTTCGGCAGAGCTTTCTTGAGCTCCTAACTCAGTGTTGCTTTGCTCATGTGCTTCAAAATCTTCAAAAGCTTTAAAAGCCTCAACTGCTTGACCGTGTTCGTCTGTAAATCTGGCCGGCATATTTAAAGCTGAATACTCATCATCTGGAATTGAAGCTTCATTATTGCTGAGCAAAACAAAATCCGTAGATCTTAGTTTTTCCGGCAATAGTTTCAGCTGCGAAGTTCCAGAAGTCGACAATTCACCGTTTCCACCGAGGTCCCAGTCATCGGCATCTGAATCGGCATCTGAATCGGCATCCGAATCGGCATCCGAATCGGCATCCGCATCTGAATCCGATTCATTCAAGATTCCGGTACTTGAAGCAGGCAAAGCAGGCTGCGTAGAAAGCAAGATATTAATAGCGTCATCACCTTGCCTGCAAAGCTGCAAAAGCTCCATAACAGGTTTATCGGAAGCCGTCTCGAATTTTTCAAGCAAAACGCTGATACTGACACCCAGAGCCTGCGCGAGTTCATCGCCCAGCAACCTCCGATCCATCTGGATCAAATCAAAAGCCCCGGAATCAAGCTTCAAAAACACAGCCAGAGCCTCGAGTCCGCTCAGCGTTTGCTCACTGCTTTGACATTTTGCACCTGTAATTAAATGACCATAGGCTATGCCAATCCACCCGGAGACCGTATTTGAAACGATGCGAACCACTGAATGTTGAGACAGATCTTTTCGCGTAGCACACATGAGAGCCGGCCGGATGCCGTAGTCACTCGAAATTAATCCTGATGTAAGTATCTTGAGATTCATCGATTAAGCAAGCTCTGGTCATCTGGTGTTGATGATTGGAAATGTATAAGTCTGGCTGAATGTGTATTGATCGCTACCGTAAATATTGCCGAACAAAGTCACCGGTGCAAAAGGAAGCCTGGCACTAGAAACAACTGTTACGGTTACATAAGGACTGGTATCACTGGGCGGACTTCCGCCGAAGTCTTCATAAACAAGATTCTGCAAAGTCGGCGCAGTCATAAATGGATTTGCACTTGCATATGCCTTGAGAATACTTGTAGCCACAGCCGAAGCTTGCTCCTGGTCGCTTATCGACGCTGACTGGCTCCTGGCCTGGCCTGCAGCTCTGGCCGCGTCACGACAAGCTCGATCTGTAATATGAGCGCAAATAAGCAGCAATGACATGTATACTGCAAAAATGGCAAATATGACAACGAAAACCGAGCTGCAGGCAAGCTCTACAAGCACACTGCCGGAGCATGAATTTCTGCTCCGCAAATAGTTTTTATCGGCTTGAAAAATATCGCTCATGACTCGTTCACCTGGTCTTGAACCAACTGCACCAGATGTCTTGCAATTTTTCTAAAAGCATCACGCAATTGACTGCTGTCGTTAACCAAATAATAAAGCGCTCCCTGTCCGGAAATTGCAGCTATGCCGCCCGTTTCAGGGTCGGAATTGCGGTCGTTCAATATCTCATCTTCTTTAACGGCTATTTGCGGGTTTGTGGCAAGTCCGATCGTATAAACCGGTATACCGGCATTCTTAGCTAAAACCGCAGCTTTGCGTGCATTTTGAAAATTGTCGTTGTCCAGAGGTCCATGAGCAGTCGGCTGACCGTCGGTGAAAAGAATGATGGCTTTGACTGCGTTTGTGCGGGCATGAGCGTTAAGTTGATCAACAGCGGTCTTGACAGCAAGTCCGATATTGGTGCTGCCTTTTGCCACACAATTGGGCAGAGCATTTTTCACATCAAGATAATGATCAACCCCCGTGGCGGCATCAAGCGGCACGAGCGGAAAAGGCTGTGCCTTGCTTTCACCGTAGGGAACTCCATCGTCGATTGTTCGATGCGATTCGGTAGAGCTTGCATTAGAGCCGACTCCACCATCGAAAGTTACAAGCCCAAAATGCGCATCAGTATCGTTGTGCAAGATCCGGCAAAAGAGGTCCGTAGCGTCCTTAGCATCTTGCAGCGGCTGCAATGCATGCAGGGCCGCCGCGTTATAGGCAGCCTGATAGCCGCTTTTTGCAGCTACTGTACAGACAGTATCAGCCTTGCTGCTGGCTTTGAGAGCATCGCTTTCAAGATTTCCACGAGAAGCTTCCACCAGAGTGGCAAGATCCGGGAAGTTGAAGCCGTCGCTGCTTGTATAACCTGCAAATACGTCTTTGCCATCCAGATTTACAACCATATCTGTAAAAATCAGAGAATTCGAATCAAGACTTGGCGCTCCATAGAAATTACCGGGAGCACGTCCCCCTTCTGGAACAACGCCGCCGCTGCGAAGACCTAAGGAACGGGTATCCTTGGCGTATTTTTCAGAAAAGACCAATCCGGAGTATGAGGTATCCGCTGATTGCAAATTTTGCAAACCATAACCATTTAAACCTGTTCCTGATGGTGGCGCTGAAACAAGATCAAATATTTTGCCGGAACTTTTCGGTGAACTCGGCGTTTTATATACAATAGAGCCATTCGGAGAGCCAGCGGGCAAGGCAAGCGGAGCAATATTTTTGTCCCATTGCCTTTTCAAAACTGTGACTCTTGTTTGATCGTCTATTGACCCAGAAATGTCAAAACAGATCACAACATCAAGCTGAGGCACAGCACCATTTGAAGATGCCAGTAACACTTGCCTGTTTATGCCAAGGTACCTTCCAAAAGCCGGTTCCATTCCATAGGAAGCTGTAAGCCGGACTATCTTGCCGTTAGGATCGCCGTCCGGCACCACTCTCAGTGTATTTGGATCGAGGAACTGCACCTGCACTTCACCGTGCAGTGCTGCCGGGTTTCTGCTTGAGCCCAGCACCGAGTCGCTCAGTTGATTGCCCAGTATCGAATTCTGCTTGAACAAATTCAAAGCAACCTGCTTGGCATTAGTCTGCGCTTGAGCCAGATCCGGATTATCATTACTGGCCATGGTGGCAACCGCACCAAGAGCAGCAGAGTCGGCCGCGTTCTTCAATTGCTGAGTACCGAGATTTGCGCGACCAATTTCAAATGAGAATATGGCGATAATCGGCAAAACAATAATGGCGATTCCGGTGACAAGCAAAATCACTGAAATTCCGGATTGTTTTCTACTTTGCTTTAAATTCATCAGCGACTGAGCCCCTGAGAGTTTTCAAAATAGTTTCTCTGGGTTACCGATAAATTGAGCGGTGCAGAAATTCCCTGTATCTGTCCCAGTAGGGGGAACTCAAGTTTTATGAGAGGGTCTATGTCCGCATTTACAGTAAGCTCAATTTGATAGGTATTTGAAGTTGTATCAGGCGGAGAACTTAATTTGCCTAGTTGGCTGCTCTGGCGTTGGTCGGATATTCTTGTCGTTATAATTTTGGTTCTTGCCGAATTGAGATTGATTCCTCGCCAGGCCGCGCAAGCTGCCTGTGCCGAAGCCAGTGCAGTAGCTTGAGCTGACGGATAGCCGGTGCTGCTGCTTTCGTACGCTCTAGCTTTAGAGGCTGCAAGACAAGCTTGACTGCAAGCATTAAAAAGAAAAATTGCTCCAATGCCAAGACTGCAAAAATCAATAAGAGGAAATAAAAATACGATAAAAACAACCCAGATTATCACTGGCAACTCAACGAGCTTAGCTCCTTTCTTTGCTCTAAAACGCATCAGGACGGTCCTAGTATAGCTGCCGGTAATTTGCTCTTATCACGATCAAGTGCCTGTTTTTGCAGCCATTCCAGCGTAATTTTACTGACGCTGTCGGGATTTTTTTGCAAAGCAGTGTTGACCAGCTCATTTAAGTCATCAAAGCGCTTTGCCGCCAGCAGGGATTCTCCGGCTCTAACCGCATAGGAAGCATTGCTTGAATCCAGTTTATAAGCACGTTTGAGCTCAATGGAAGCTTCAGGGTATTTGCGCAGGCGAAATAAAGTTTCGCCGTATAAAAATCGCAGTTCAGCATCGGCAACATTGGCATCGGCTGCGCTTTCAAAAATTTTAGAAGACTCGTCATTTTTGCCTGCGGCAAGCAAAGCCAGCCCGTA
Source organism: Candidatus Obscuribacterales bacterium (assembly GCA_019748395.1). Lineage (GTDB taxonomy): Bacteria > Cyanobacteriota > Vampirovibrionia > Obscuribacterales > Obscuribacteraceae > JAIEPM01. The sequence continues at coordinate 16,359 of JAIEPM010000020.1, read as the reverse complement.
TTGTTTCACAAGAGTTTTATTCCCGGGAGCCTTCTGATAGGCATCCTGAAGACTTTGTAGGTCCTGTGCAAAAGAGGCGCTTCCTGCAAACGCAAAGCTCAGGAGCAAGATCAAAGCTTTTAAGCCCTGCTCTGCTCTCGTAATCATTTTTTCAAAAAACGAAGAAACCATGACTGCTGCCTGCCTTCACTAAGAAGGAGATACCCATAACTCAATACACTACTAACATCTGCCCCAACGTGGCAGATCTTAGATTATGCAGGACAGATGTTGCAAAGAAATTGCATCTCCCCCAAAAGAGATTAAATCAGGACAAGAGGTCAGGCTTAGCAATGAGCAAAATCAAAGGAGTAGGCAAAGTCGGAGATTTACTGGTCGAAAGTGGTCTTTTGAGCCGCGAAGATTTGAACGAAGGTATGAATTTGTCTGCTTCGCTGGGCTTACCGATAGGCAAAACTATGGTCATGTCCGGTGTTCTCAGCGAGAAAGTCGTACGTTCGGCAGTTTTGATTCAGTCAATGATGAAAGATGGTCTGATTGAACGGGAGATGGCGGTTCAAGCCCTGGCTCGCAGCGGCCGGGAGAATTTACCGGTAGAAGAATGTTTAATAGAGCTGGGCTGGAAACCCATGGCTGACCTCATGGTCAACAAAGTCGGGCAACTGCTGGTGGATGGGGGAGCTCTCACAAAAGCAGAGCTCAAAGAAGCGCTGAATCAGGTAAACACTATGGGTTTGCCTCTCGGCAGGATTCTTGTGCTGACAGGCAAAGTCAAAGGTTCGGTGATCTGGTGTGCCCTAAACTCTCAAATGCTTCTGCGAGAGAACAAAATAAGCAGGAAGCAGGCTGTAAATGCGGTTAAAGCAGTGCATGAAAGACAGGCGAGTTTCGAGCAGGGACTGAGAGAGCAGGGTATCGAAGACGCCTTGCCCGAGCATCGAATTAAACTGGGGGAGCTTCTTGTACTTTCCGGACTGGTAGGAGAAGAAGATATTCTGGGTGCGGTCGAAGAAAGCGTGGTTAAGGAAAAACCGCTTGGACACGTACTTGTGCAGATGCGATTACTCAGCCAGGAAAGACTTTCGGATGCTCTCAAATTGCAAGAAATGACTGATAACAAAACTCTTTCGCCGTTGCAGGCAGTTGATGTCTTGCGTACGATTCAGAACCGCAATCAGTCTCTCAACAAAGCCGTTGCCGAACTGGGGTTGATGAAGGCAGAAATTATAGACATGAAGCTGGGAGAGCTCTTAAAACTTTGTGGCTGGATAAGCGAGCAAGAAATTGATGAAGCCATTCATTTGGCAGCCAAAAACTCAAATCTACTCGGAAAAATGCTTGTAGCTTTCGGCTATATCGACGAAAACATGCTTTATAACTCATTGCGCTGCCAGTTTCTGGTGCGAGAGGGTTTTATTAAACGCGAGCAGGCAATAATTGCTCTTCATTATAGCCAGCGAACACGCTGCAGCCTGGACAACGCCCTGCTCGAACTGGGCTTGACCAAGCCCACTGTACCGGAGACATCGGAATGAAAATTCTATTGTGGATTAGGCTCTGCCGTGCTTTGATCTTTAACATGGGGAAAAGAGTAATTCATTGCGGAAGCGGTCTTCGTTCTAAATCACGAAGCTTGAAGCTGCTTGCTCTCTTTTTGTTTCTGAGCCTGGAGGGAAAATCCTGCGCACAGGTTCCATTTAAAGGAAATCCCGAAAGCAACCCGGTGGACAGTAAGAAGGCTCTGGAACATTTCAATAAGTTGGCACGCGAGAATCCGGCGTCTGCTGAAGCTCATTTTGGAAGAGCTTCGGCACTAATTGAATTGGGAAGAGAAGCCGAGGCGGAAAAGGAAATGAAACTGGTTTTGCTCCTGAATCCATCAGCGTCTCTGGCAAAATCATGTCGAGAAAAAATGCAAAGCCTGGGTATTAAAGACGAGACTGACGGCGGCGCTGCAGAATCTCCTGCTCCAAGCCCGGCAAGCGTCAGAGGGCAGGATGTCGAAAGCAGCATTTCAAAAATTCTACAGCAGTCAGAGGAAAAGATTAAAGGCATACAGAGCGATTCTGAAACTTATGCCAGAAGCATTTATAACTCCCGCTCAAAAGCACATGATCGGCTGATTGAAGATCTAAGACGTGAGAGCGATGAATTCAAAAGAAATCGGAGAGTTTCACGTTTTGCGGATGCAGATTTCAAGCAAAGTCAAGCTGAGATTCAATTCCGCTCGCAATCGTCTTTGCTCAAAGCCCGCTCCGATTACGACATTCGCAAACAGGAAGCACAGCTTCGCTCTCTGGGCATAAAAGAAAGCGCCGAGGGACTTGAAAGCCAAATGACCACAAAGCCGTCAGAAAGCAGCGGAGTTTTTCTGGTACCTACGGGAACCAACCTTTATGTGCGTAATTATGGTCATTTCGACCCGATTTTGCCTGAGCCACCTGAGGAATTGCATGCGGTTCCAATTAAATTACCGGCACTTCTATCTAAAGTGCAAAATAAGAAAGATTTGCATAAAGACAAGTCCAGACTAAATGGTCAGACGCATCAATAGGTGAGTCTATGAAACCGCTGTCCATTCTTTTGCAGTCCGCGATCATTTTCATTTTCTGCAACAGCTCGGCTCTGGCCGCCGCAGAAGCCGAGTTCAGCGCCGGTAAAAAATATATGGCGGTCAAACAATACAAAAGCGCGCTTTCATTTTTCGATCGCTGTGTTGATAGCGACCCGACAAATGCCGACTATCACTTCTGGCGCGGTAAATCTCTTTCATATCTGGCCAGAGCTAGTGAAGCAGCTTCGGAGTTTAAACTTGCAGCACTCTTAAGTTCGGACAGCAAAATCAAAGAAGCTTGCCGATTGGAACTGGCTCGCTACAAGCAGCCCTTGCCCAGGGGCTCGGTAAACTCAGCTGCAAATACGGAAAAGAGTCAATTTAATAAAGAAAGCAGAGACAAATACTTTAAGCTTTCAAGCAAAAAGCTTGACTGGAACTTGCAAATGCGTCAGGACTATCTGCAGTCTATGAAAGCTAAAACCGACAAGCTGGCTTTGCTAGCCAGAGGAGATCGCTGGCGTGTGCCTGCCGCAGCTGACAATTCGGCTCTGCGAGTCGGTGCTATCGAGGGTCCGGATCATAGCCGGATCCCATTGAGCGCCGGGGAAAGACAGGCGCTTCAAGCAGCCGATATCATGATCATATTGGATCATTCAGGCTCAATGAGTCAGGGCGACTGCCCTGAAGGAAACGGCTTCACTTCTCGACTGGGCTGGTGTGCTGAAGAGCTCTCCAGATTCTCAGACCTTATTCTTGCAGCTTTGCCGCATGGTTTTCACCTGATCAGTTTCGATTCCCAGCCTCAAGTGTTCAACATAAGATCGGCAGCGCAATTGAGAGAAGTTTTGCAAGAGATGAAAGCCGGCAGTGGAACCAATCTTTCATCGGCTTTAAACGAAGCTTTCCGTGTTCATATGGCACATTCAAATCAAGCTTTGCTTCTTGCAGTTCTGACGGATGCGGAAGTGGATTTTCAGGAGGCAAGGAACACGCTTGCGGAAGCAAGCAAAAGATTCCCTCTACCAAATGGTGTTTTTGTGAGCATCTTGCAGGTTGGCGCTCTGGCAGAAATACATACAGCGGACCGAATTCACGATCTGGATAAGCTGGATCGAGATCACGGTGCTAAGTATGATCTGTGCAGAGGAATTTTATTTTCACAGCTGAGAAAAGATGGGCTGGGACGAGACTTACTTTCATCGATGCGAAGCAATCAATTCAATGTCCTGAACGCTGAAAGTAGCGGCAAAACAGATCACAAAGAGCAAAGCTCAAGCTCCGCAGACAAAGACCTGAAGCCGCAACTCAGGGTTAATTAAAAGACAGAGCATGAAAGCGCGCAGCTTGAATTATTCTTTAGGAATACGATCTGCCATTCCTCTTGCTTCCAGCCACTCAATGAATTTATCGCGCCAATTAATCTCTTTCCAGATATAGATATTGATGAAAGGTTTAAGCCGATTGCTGATCACATAAAACTTTGTCAGGCTCAGCGCTGTGCCGTCCATATCGAATATTTTGGCTGAATAATCGGTGCGCACCTGGCCGGAGGCCAGAGGAACAGTTGTTAGAATTTGCTCTGTTTGATAGCTGCGCTGAATAGTATTGCTGCCTTTATCCACAATTGTATGAACAGCTATGGAACGCTCGATAAACCTGTCTGCGGAAAGATTCAAAGTCTCTCGAAATTTTTCATGTGTATATTCATATCGGTCGCCGCGATCAAGCTGTTTGGTGAATGGACGATCGTCATAAGCCCAGAAATCACCTCTGGCATCCTGCTCCCAACCATGAGTTTCCTCACCTATCGAAGTCGAAGTTTGAACTCTTCGATCTTCGCGACCGCTGCTCATATCTTTATAGTAATAGTCCGTTTGTTGATCATGATGCCAGACATTGCCTGCAAGCCAGGCTGGAATGCGATACCACTTTTGCTCTTCAAAATTGACTTTAGCCTCAAGGCGAGAGCTATCGACTTTTCCTTGAAGAGCTTTATCATTGTTGAAAGTATCATACTTAAATTGATTGCCGGGCTTCAAAGAACGATTTAGGGCAGGCAATTTAGCTTCATGCTTGACGCCGCCGAAAAGCATGGTGCTGCCGGCGTTCCCTTGAAGAGGATTCCCGGCACTACCCTGCAAATTTGAATCCTGGCTGAATGCCGCCTGCCCTAAAAAAATCACGGTGCATGCAAACGCGACAACGGCTTTAACTTTCAAGCTCATAATTGTTTTTTGAGAGTGAATTCACCCTGCAAAACAGTTTGAATTGGTTTGATGATTTTATCCACTGAACTTGTATCGAGCATATAAGTGGGTAATTCCAGGAGTTCCGGGAATACTCGATTGTCACGCACGGCACCTTCCAGATATTTGCTGGAATGACCACCGGTGCCGGAACGTTTTCCAATCATACGAAGTGTCATGTTTAAATGTCTGAATCGCCAAATTGCCATCTGCTCATCAATTTCAATAAGTCTTGTTATTACTTGAAAAGGAGCACGCAAAACCGGATAATCGCGAAGCAGCGAAATAATCAAAGCTGCGCGGCGTGAGGCTTTACCAAAACTATTCTCACCGGCATTTGGAGCATCTTCCAAAAAGTTGCTGCTGAATTCTCTGGATAAATGATCCTGGTCATGCTCAGGCAGTGAAGCAAGATATTCATTTAAGTAATCCTGCCACATGTCGTTATAGCGTTTTTCAGTGAAACCAAAACTCTGGGAGAATCTGTCAAGCCAGGCAATCACGCCTTTACGCAAACTGCATCCTGATTCCATCAAGTCAATTTCAGCTCTGTCAGACTGATCAAAACCACCGGCTTCCGCTCCGACTTTTTTGTAATAATCATGACCGGCGCCTTTATCAACCGACTCGGTTGATTTGTAGCGGTGATCCGGAGTAAGTCCCATTAAAGCTTCAATAAGGCGAAACTGCCGACTTTGAAATCCGGAAGCCGGAGTCAGGCTTTTTCTGAACTCCAGAAAATCCATTGGTGTCATAGTTTCAAGAATATCAATCTGGGCTACAAGTACTTTCCAGATTTCGACAATGCGACTCAAGCGAGACACAATTTTCACCATTTCACCTGAGTTATCATCGATGCGCCTGGGTTTGGCGGTTTTCTCATCTACGAAAAGAAAAACCACACTTTTCAGCTCAAACAAAATCTGTTTGAACCAGATTTCATAAGCCTGATGAATAGTCATGAAAAGCTGTTCGTCATGCTCTTCCGTAGCAAGATGACCAAGATTTATGAGCTTTGAGACTTCAAGATAGTCGTTGTAATAAGGCAGTTTCTTGCTCATCAGCAAATCCCCGGGACGCAGTTTATATGCAGGAGATAGTATCTCATTGACTTCCAGATTTAATGCAATTCAACTCATCCTGCCATCGCCTATTTAGAACAAAAAGCAAGAAAGCTTCCCGCAGGAAGCTTTCTGATTGATTCACTGTCGAATCAAGAATTCAGCAGCTATTAGACTGCCGGTTCTTGTTCAAGCGACTTCAGACTCTCGGCCAGTTCACCGGCATCGAGCAAGCTCAAAGCTTCATTTACGGACTCTACACCTTCACCTTCGGTCTGGCTGTGGGTCGCATAAACAGGCTGCAGTGCCAGTTGCCTGAATGCAAGCGAGATTTCATCCGAGCTGGCTTCAATGAAATTTGTCAATTTCTGTCTCTGGCGTTTGATATTCAAAGCCAGATCAATCGCCATAGGACTCTTGATGCTGTCTTTAACGGCATCAATTAACGGACGCCCGGATAAAACTTGCTCCACAAGACGTGCAGCTTTGGCAAGTTGCTCACCTTTGAGTGAACGAGAGAGCTCTTCGCGAGTCAGTCTCAAGAGCATTTCTTTGCGGTAACGGGGCGAATCAAATTGCCCGCCGAAGTCTTCTGCAACTTTGGCAAGTGTAACTTTGATATCGTCTTTGCTGAGTTTGTTGAACTTGGATTGCAAGCTTTGAGCCATCGAATCGAGTCGGTGATTCCAGACTGAAGCATGTGTCAGTGTTTTCTTCACAAACGACCTGGACAAACCGCTTTGTAAATCAGCCCAGCTGCTTTCGTTTGCCAGCACGGCTTCAACAAATTCGCGCTGCTTGCTCAAAGTCATCTCCTGACGATGACCACAAAATTGATTAATTTCAGACTGATGAACAGGGTGGGCGCGCCTTGCTCTGGACTCATGATTTGCGGAAGACAAAAGCTCCTGCAACCTGGATGAAAGGTCGAAGTGAGCAGAACCTACACGAAAAATGACTTTATCGTCCTTGGAAGCAGCATGCTTATCCTGCAATTCCCAGTCGCTTTTCGGCACATAACCGACGACAGAAGCGCTGCGATCGCCATGAAAAGCCACAGCCAGAGTTCCAAGATTCATATAAGAGGTGCTAAGCAGGTATCGAGGAATGCTCACCCGCCCATCTTCGACAACCCTGATGTCAAAGCGGCTGCCGTTAATCACTATGTCGTTCAAATCAAAAGTTGAAAGCAATCGGTCATCGCGGCTGAAAGCAGCCTCTTCATCGACGAGCAAATCAAGCTCAGGATCAAGTTCCATGATTGCTTCTTGAGCTATCTGTCTTGCGGTTTCTTGTCTGAGATCACAACCAGTGGCTCTGCTCCGCAATTGCGCCAGCTTGACTATCTCGGCTGTAATCGGTATTCCGTTTGTCATTGGTGAATCTCCGGCGGGTTTATTGGACTTGCTAAGCTCATCGCTCATCTTTCCCACATCAAAATTACTGAAGGGCTGAAAAAATTAGCCGACAATTCCTAAAAAGAATTTTTGCCTCAATAAATTCCAGCTCGAACACTCCGGTCCTACAAGTTCTTCAAGCTCGGACCAGGTAACAAAGGGTCTTACCCTGACAATCTGGAGGGCCAGTTCATTGTCGATACCGGCTGTTTGAAGCTCTTCGATTGGAGCTCTATTCAGATCTACCCGCCTTGAGTCGGCAGCCTTGCTTTTCACTACTGCACCACGGCGAACAAATTCAGCGAGCTCTTTCTGGCTGATAAGCGACTTGCCGACGATTTCTTTCAAATCCTTGAAAGGCCGCTCCGATACGAGCTTCTGAGAGAGTTCTTTGCTCATACCGAGAATGTCGATCATGTCCCGGCTGGTTGCTGAGTTTATTTCAAGCGGCACAAAGGCAGCTGTAGCACCCTTGCTTTTGAGTTCCGAAATCCGATTGGGCTTAACTACTGCAGCTTCCACCAGATCATCGAGACAGTCGTATTGCCTTCCTTTTATAAGGCGTTCAATTTCGCCTTCGGTCATCCCAAGCTGCTGGGAAAGTTCGCGACGGGAGGCCGTATTCACGTTAAGTCCACGCTGCCAGCATTCAGCAATGCCGGGCAGTTGCTTGTAAATGCGCTGCCTGACCAGATCAAGCCCCTTATCCAGGAGAACCTGGCATCGAGCAATGCGTCGAGGCATGGTTTCAGCCTGAATTTGCAGTCGATCGCAAACTTCGCGCATCGTCATTTCCTGGCCGCTCTGTGAGTTTGGAGTCAAACCCAGCCCGAAAATACAATCTACTACCGTTAGAGCATCATGAGCAGCTCCCGGTTCATTGAGCATTTGATTTAAGTGAAAACGCAACTGATTTAACTGAGAAACCTGTTCGGAACTGAGAATTTGATTTTCAGGTGTGACCGACTGGTCGTCGGCAACGTTTGTACGAGGATCATCCTGCTCAGGGTCGAGATACATATCCTGCAGGGTATTTTTTTCCCAGCTGGCCTCGACCCGAATAAAGTCTATGACTGCGTTATGAACAGTTCTCTGGATATATGCCGGCAAAAGAACTTTGAAACCATCTTCGGTATTTGAAGCCAGATGTTTTATGAGCACAGTTTCGAGCTTTTGGGAAATTTCGACGGACAGAGAAATACTCTGGCTTTTCTGTTCTTCGGCAGCCACAAATCGCTGGCTCAGGAAGCGCCTGAGATTCTGATTAGACGAGAGCATCTTCTGAAGCACAGGCTGGTAATAATGATTACGGAGCAATCGGACGAAAGCTTCACGCTGCTCAAGCTTCAGGGCTTTCAAGAACATTGCTTTTGCCCCGACTTTAGCTAAGAAGTCGGAACTTTTGGGCTTTTCACCGGCATCCCAGTTCCTTAGTAAAGCCTCCCATTCAGGGGCGAACTGAAAGACTTCGCGCAATTCGGTTGAACTGGAAATCATCAAACTCCTGTGGGTGGAAAATCCACTCTGATACGGGAGCCAAAACCCCCTGCAGAAATATTAAACCACAGGCTAAGCAGCCATCAGCCAAGTTTGCGCTCTCATTACATCCAAGGAGCTTTACAATGATTAAGAACTGTAAATTCAGGACAAGCATTCGTCCAGAGAATTACGCATTTTGTTCTTGAAGCATGCGAAGAATCGAGAATTTCGGCCTAATATGAGAAAATGCCTCTGAGCATGCTTCTTCCGGGGATAGAGGTCAGTTTTGCCTACAAGCCAAAAATCTCGCTCCAAAGACGGATTGGTCCGCAATCCGGGACAATTGAGCAACGCACTTGCCAACGTGATTTCCCAGGAAACCGGTCGTGAAGTGGTACTGGGTCAGGCCTGGCTTGCGGCCCCCGACCGCTTAATCACCTGCGGACACGTGGTGGAGCGCTACGTGAACGCTCCAAGCCTGCTTTTTGTGCGTTTTCCAGCCTCAGGCAACAAATACCCATTGAGTCGCATTCGCTTGCACCCGAGCTTTGTGCGGCAGCCGGACCAGCTGGTCAAATTCGATGTCGCATTACTTGAAGTCAATTTACAGCAACCCGAAGCAAGTGCCAGTCCACTACCGTTTTCATATGAGCAGGAGCTGAGCACCAATCAGACCCTCTGGGCGATAAGATACCCGGCGCATCTTGGTCAGCTGAGCGCAGCCCCCCAGCCATTGACTCAAGAAGGTCGCTTCCTGGGTCCCCTTAGAATCCATGATACATTCCATTTATTGCATGACTTGCCGCTCTCACCGGGCGACTCGGGGGCGCCGATCACAGACGGAGAAAACATAATTGCCATACACTGCGGTGATACGGCGACACTTCCCGGTTTGAATCTGCCCACGACTTCAATCAGATTAGCTCTCTGGATTGACGCTTTGCGTGAGCTTGGCATCAGCGAAACGACTCATGCCTCAGCTGACTCAAGAAAATTACCTCTTCTGCCTGCATTCATAACTTTTATCCTGGCAGCAGCTTTGAGTGCGCTTGCTTCTTTTAGCTATCTGAGCGAGCAGGCTAAAAAGACCTGGGTATTCAGCAACCCGGAGCTCATGCCCTTAAAAGTCTCATTCAACGAAGCGGTGGATGCATACAAAGCAGATGAAGATGTCGTAATTACAATAACTCCAGGTTCAAAGTGTTTTGTTTTTCTGTTCCAGATTAATTCGGCCGACGACGTAGCCGTCCTTTACCCGCAATTCGGTCAGGATGGTGAAATGCTTCAAAAAGGCGAACCAAGACTGATTAACAAATTCGGCTCCACCAAGCTGACTGCCAACGCAAGTCAGGACAGATTTTATTTAGTGGCAGTTAGAGGAGACACTCCTAAAGGTGAGGAGCTCAGCCGTGAAATTCTCAAGAAAGAGGATCGAGCGACCAATGCACCGGAAGGCAGTCCCCTTCTGACCAGAGGCAAAAACTTACTTGAGAGAATCAAGCAGATTAAAGACTCCGCCGGAAATGACGTGCTATTTGTCAATTTCATTGGTCCTCATTCAAAATAGTAATAACAAAAAGATTTTTCTTTTCCACCTAAATGTTTGAAGCTCATCGTAAATCGGATGTGCGCAAAATTAAGAACTCAATCGGGGCAACGCGCAACATAACTGTCGAGGACCAAAAGAATGAAATTACTAGGTAAATGTCTTATGGCTGGCATCGCATTGAGCTTTGCTCTTCCTCAGCTGGTACTTGCAGACCCGGCTATCGACGAAACGAAAAGTCACGACCGAGGGGTTAACTTCACTCCGCTGAATGCCGGTTCAGCTCAAGCACCGGTGGCAGTCCCGGCAGTGAAGAAAGTTGAGATTAACAGCGCCATCAAAGCCGTTACTCAGCCTGTCAAAAAGCAGCCAAGTCACATAGTCAAAATCAAGGTCAAGAACAACAAAACCTCTGTAGCCAAGGTAGCTCCGGCCAAAACTCTGGCAAGCCATCCCTTGAATCAAAGCAGCAAAGTATCCAGCCCGAACACAGCTACGCTTCCTGCGGGCAACTCGTCTGCAATGCTTGTGAAGTTGCATCAAAGTGACGGCTCGGTGATCAGCGCCTCCCTGGACCGCAGCGGCAATTCACCGAAATACAAAGTCGGTGAAAAGCTTGTGGTCAATGTCAACGCTCATCAAGATTGCAATGTGGTCGTATTCAACTATGACGCTACAGGCACTCTGACCCAGATTTTCCCGAACGATTATCAACAAAACGGTTTTGTCAAAGCCGGAGACTCCGTGCAAATCGGCGGTGACGAAAGTCCATTTGACTATCAAGTCGCCGGTAAGGGCGGTGTTGAAAAAGTATTTGTTTATGCATACCCTACAGGCAACGATAAAGCACCTCTGACAGTAGCGCTAAATCCGCTTGCCGGAACACCTTTCCGCTCGACTGAAATGACTGTTGATCAGTATCGCGATATGGTGAACAGCTCGAAAGTCTTCTTCTCTCGTGAAGTTAAGGTGATGCCCAAACGCGGTGCACAAACCGTATCCAGTCAGGCTCCGGCTAGCTCACCGAACAAAATCGAAATGACTTTTGTAGTTGAGAAATAAGACCTGTACTCAGTTAAATACAAATGGGCTCTCAGCTAAGGGCCCATTTCCTTTTTGATGCCGAAAATCTCACCCTAAGCTAGACGCTTGATTTCAACGTACTTTCGTAAAGGTTCAAATAATAGAAAGCGACAATTACAAGGGCGTGAGTAATTCTTCCTGACTGAATCAACACTGGAATCTGTTCGATAGGCGTTAGACGTATTTCTATATATTCATTTCGATCAAAGCGAGGCTCAAGGATTCTTTTTACACCCCTGGCCAGGAAAGTATCGCAATAGTTGCTTTGCAAAGCCGGATTAGGATGATTTCGTCCCAGATGAATAAGCTGCGAACCCTGATAGCCTGTTTCTTCAAGAAGCTCTCGCGCAGCTGCATCTTTTGGCGATGGATCATCATCATCAACCATGCCGCCCGGAATTTCCAGAGTTAGCTGTCCGGTGCCATGTCTGAACTGCTCAATCAACACAACTTCGTTGTTTTCAGTAATCGGGATTACATTCACCCAGTGATTCGGGTGCAAAACGTAAAAATCGTGGGCTCTTTCCTCACTGCCGCCGGGAGCTGCAAGATTACGATTTACGGAAAAAACGCGACAATCGGCAATTTGTTCGGAAGAAAGCGTCTCCCAGTTGAAACGCGAAGGCATACTGACTCCTGATCCCCAGTTCTGCTAAATTGCAGGCTTTCAAGTATAACTCTCAAGGACTTTGCTTAGCTAGAGCTGAACTTAAGTTCAGCTAAAGTCTCATGATTTTCAGGACTTTGCAGTCAGGGTTAACCCGCTTATTTAGCTCCTTGCGAAGCTAAATAATTAGCAAATACTGGATAAAGGAGAACAAGCAGTGAGAATAAGGGTTGCAGCACTACTTTGTTTGGCAATGCTGCCGGGAAGCAGCGCTCCGGCTCAAGAAAACACTAATCGCTGGCGCAGCGGATTTCCCGGCTCGAAAATGGCCATAGAAACCCCTCTGAAAAAGCTGATTTCAGGTTCATTCAGCGGAAGCATCGAGGCTAAAGAAGCGGAGCAAAAAAATGCTAAGTATCAAGACTCATCCGCTTTCCCTGACTCTAAAACAATAAAAGCCGGACTTATTTCCTGGCGACCGAATTTTGAGGCAGCATGCGCCTTGGCATCAAAATCGAAAAAGCCTGTACTTGTATTCCAGCTCATGGGTAATCTGGATGAGGAGTTCTGTTGAACTAACGCCAGAATGGCGAGAACCGTGCTGTTCTCAAATACCGAAATTGCAGACTTTATAAATGAAAACTTCGAAGCCTGCTGGCAGTCAGTTCGCAAAGTGCCTCTTGTTTCAATTGATCTGGGTCAGGGCAATGTCATCAAACGCACGTTGAACGGAAATATAGCTACTTATGTTTGCTTTTCCGACGGAAGAATCATTGATATTTTGCCGGGTTTATATGAACCGCAAGCATACAAAGATCGGCTGAAACAGCTATGCCTGGCAAGCAAGTATTTTTCCAAATTAGGAAACGAAAAGAAAAACTTTGAGCTTGAAAAATACCACAAGCTGCAGGAATCACGCCTTAGAGCAGGGAAAACACCGGCGCGATTTATTGCGGCAAATAAGACTGGCGATGGAGAGATCGAATTTGTCACCAAATACGGTGACCACGACAAACGCTGGCTGGAGCCACTTAAAGAGAAATCCGCCTATAAAATTAAAGCACTGCCTACCGGAGACCTGGCTAGCTGGCAGCATCTTCTAGATGACGTGAGACTGAACGAAAGCGAAATGCGCTTGAAGATTCACAATTATTTTGCAAAGGCAGGCTCAAGCAGCAAAGAAGAATCACCGGCGAAACTTGCCGGATGGCTTTATAAATACGTATTGCATGCAGATATTGAAGATCCCTACCTTGGATTGAAAACAGTTCTGGACGGAACTTATCCCTTTCCGGAGATAAAAGCCAATCGTTAGATTAGTAGATTCACATAATCACCCGGTCAAGTTTGCGAAAGTCCTGGATACAAGCAGCTAAGCGGAATTCTCAGGAGAGCAAGACACTTATGAGTGATGCAGAGAAAATTGAATTAAAAGCTCAAGACCGCATTACTCAAGCCGGCATTCTAATAGTGGAACAGCTCGGACTGACATTGCTGCTTGATTCCTACAAATTTCCCGAGCCGCATCAGGGAAAAATGAAAACCGTGGCAAACGACGGTACTTTGAAAATAGAAGGACCAGTAAATGAGCTGCTCAAAAGCAGCATGATAAAAAAGAAAGATGACAAGAGTACTTATTTCGGCATCTGGAATCACACTGAAATTACAGATCCGGCCGGCCACAAATCAAGCTCCGATGAAGTAATGGGAGGCGACTTCCTTGTGGTCCTGGTAAACAACAGACTGGCGACCCACACGGACTTCAAAGGTGAGAACGGCGATCTTCAGCTGAAGATGGATGGACAAAGCATGTTCACGCCAAGGGATGGCGTGACGATTAACGACCTAATCAACACTGTTACTGATGCCAATGGTAACTATCTGGGCGAATTTCATCTGACCGCAAAATCAAGCAAGCCAAATATGCTGGAAATAAACGCCTCCTATAAATATCATGAGCTATACCTGGGCGATGTGGAAGCTCATATAAATCTTGACCCTGAAGATTTATATCGCAGCGCTAGTTTCGAAGTAGAGCAAAAATACAATCCGCCGCCGCCTCCCCCAATTGCGGTTCCGAGCAACTACAGTCCCTCTAAATAAGTTCAGGTCAAAATCAGGATTTAGTATGCGACAATTCCTGTTGCTTTCTTGAATTCGAGGTGGTCCTGAGTGGATTCCTATATCATCGGCGCCGCTACCATTTTAATGAGTTGCGTTTTTTCAGTTTTCGGACTTTTGATAACACGCAAATTTTTTGATATGGACAAGCTAAAGGCATCGCATGATGTCGGAGGTTATTTGATATCAGTTGTCGGCACTCTTTATGCGGTTCTACTTGGACTTGTTGTTGTAGATTCTATGCAAAAATTTCAGGACGCAAGAGATGTCACAGAAAAGGAAGCAACAGCTCTGGCTGATGTTTTCGTTTTAGCCGGTAGGCTACCGGAGCCCAAAAGCAAAGTTGTTCGAAATTTGTGCCGTGACTATGTCGACCTGGTTATGGACAGAGAGTGGCAGGCAATGGACGACGGCAAATACAGTCCGGAAGCCAGGTTGGCAGCTGTAGATCTGATGAAGGTTCTGATTGACTTTGAACCGACAACAGAGAATCAAAAAGCTTTGTATCCACAAATGGTTTCAGATGTAAGCCAGGTCTGGCAAAGCAGACGCTCGCGGGTGAGTGCGGCTGTGAATGGTTTACCGGAAGTTGAGTGGATAACGTTGCTGGTGGGTGGCGCCGTCACGGTGTTTTTCACATATTTCTTCTGCCTGGAAAACTTAAAGCTGCAGATCGTCATGACTGTTATGGTGGCGATGCTGATTTCACTTAACCTCGACTTGATTTTGCTTTTCGCCTACCCATTTTCGGGGGACCTGCGGGTTGGAGTTGATGCCTTTGCTCTGGATAGAGACATTTTTGACCATCATCAGGACGGGCTTGGGACTCAAAATTAGCCCAAACCTTAATTTGGCTCGAAAAAACTAGTAATTACAACATTTTAATCAAATTCCGGGCATGATATAAAAGCGGCTCAGTAGCTGTTATTTCACGGAAAAACCACAAATTTCAGCTTAAATTTCAAGAAAGCCCGCAAAAAGCCGCCCGGATTCAATCCCGCGCGAATCTTATGGAGAGCAGCGATTTGCCCAAGAAACTCCGGCTTTGCATAGTTTTGAGCCTAAGTCTCTTCTCCGTCTCAATCGGGGCAGCTTCGTTTGCAGAAGAGCAAAAGCTCTCGTATATACCAATGAAAGTACCATCTGCTCCCCCGATGTTTCTTCAGGGCGGGGTCGAGAAAGTCGAAAAAGTCCCGAGCATGCCTGCACAATGTGCACGCATTAACGGCTTTGGAAGCTACCAGCAAGCCTGGTTTGCTCTCGGGCAACGACAGTATCAGATTGCCGCAGATTACTTTCAAATAGCCGGGGATCAGATGGAAGCAAGCGCCGGAGAAACAAAATTTCTGGCAGAGGCTCGTTTTGCGGAAGCTCAAAGCAGACGTTTGATGGGTCAATACGACCGTTCCAGGGACCTCTACAAACGGGCAATCGCAGTGTTTGAAAATTGCGAACCAAATAGTTATTACCTGCGAGCAGCCAAGGAGGCTCTGCGCGAGTTATCACCGGTGCTGGATAAGTCTAAAAGCAGCCCCATCAAGGGTCTGGTCCAAAAGAAAGAAACAACTATCTTAAAAGCCATGGCTATCCCAGGCATTGAGAAGGTTTCAAGCGACGTCCCCTTAAGCAGCAAAGTTACCCAGCTAGATAACGGGGTCAGCATAAACGCACTACACGACGGCGACTTTTTTAACCGCTCGCGCGGCACACTGCCCCAGACAGCAGCTGTAGATATCAGCAACGAATATGTCAAAGAAGCCGTTCGCAAAGCAGTTCTGAAAATGAACTGCCAGGAAACAGCTGAAATAGGCGCTACGATCTATAGTGCACAACTCTTCTACAAGCCCATCACATCTGCCGGAAAAACAGTGGCTGTAGGAGCAGGCAGCGACCTGCTCTGCCCGATGGCTGAGCTAAAACTCAATGGCAAAGTCTATAAAGTGCCGATGGACCTGCCGCATGTTTCGGCTAACAGTCGAAATGTTTTACTGGTAACCGACGACCGCCATGTCGTTGCTATAGATCCACGCACGTCCGAGGCCTGGAAATTGAACGCGAATTTTTCCAAGAGAGTACCTGATTTCAGCTGGTCCAAGCTAGGCAAGCAAAAAGGCCGCAAATTCTCTTGATCCCTTTCTAAATCGGTAATCTCGTACTGGTCAAGCTGAGCAAATTGCGAGCCGGTTCATCTTTGCATGGTCCCCATAACATAGCTTCCGGCATCAGGACTTTATCATTAAGCCTGGTATTCCAGGCGTAAAA
>JAIEPM010000549.1 GCA_019748395.1 Candidatus Obscuribacterales bacterium | reverse complement strand
CACGCTGTGGCGTGATTGTCTTTTGGCGGGCAAGTTCTTCATTCACCTTGCCTTGACAGAAAACACCGTATCTACAATAGTCTCTTACATTGGATCTGCTTTTCGCAGAATCAGGATAAACGGCTTAATTAGCCTTTCGGCACTTCAACTGACACTCTTACAGGATTGGTTTTTGGAAAGAAAATATCAAGTGTGTTTACGTCATCAGGAATCTTGAACCAGACATAACCATCACCAGTTTGCCCGACTTTCCAGTTTGTTGTGTCGGTATCACCCGAGCGAGTTGGGTGTTCGTGCCCTGCGCCGGAAATAACTTCATAGGATGAACCCAGAGAAGCATCTTTCGCTTTAATCTCAAGCGGAATGAAGCGTGCGTCCCCAAAGTACTTTACTGCACCGGTGTTTGGACCGACCTTCTTAAGTCGGAATTGCAAAACCACAATGTTGTTTCTGCCAAATTCTGCAACGTTTGCGCGCACGCAGCGCAGTACTTCAATCGTCAAGTTCGTCGGAAAGCCTGTCAGGACGGTTGGTAGCTCCGGTTTCTTGGCTGCTGCAGCTGCCGCTTTCTTGGGAGCTGCTTCACTGGCTGTTGAGGCAAAACTCACTATAGAAAATGCCAGAACGCTTGCGATCAGGATTTTTGTATTCACTTGACTCTCTCCCCGGTTGTGAATTCTCAGTTCATAATATTCATTACCCCCCAGGGTGAAAAAATTAGCCGCTTGATAACAAGAAACATGCCAAAGCCTTTCCCTGTTATTGTTTGCGCTCTTAAGCGGCTTTGCTTGCAGCTTTAACTTAAAGGAAATGCAAAATGGTCCTCAGCGAATGCCGGCTTATCAGCCGGTCCAATCGGATTTAAATATCCTGAAATGGACCGGATGATAAGACTCAAGTATTGCTGAAGCCTTTGTTACTAGCTCGCATTTGCTTGTTGTATGGCTTAGTTACCGGCACTTATTGAATTTTGGACAGGTAAATGGAGTCTATTTCATTGAGTCCAGGGAAACGCTAACCGAACTTGGCACAGTAGGTTTGCTTTTTTCTGGTTTGCTCTGTTCTGGCTTGTTCTGTTCTGGCTTGCTCTGTTCTGGCTTGCTTTGTTCTGCTTCCTTTTGTCCCCTGCTCTCTGAAGTCGGTTTTTGCTCTTGGACCGGCATGCTAAGCTCCATTTTGGGCACAGGCAGAGAGGCGATTTGAGGGAAGTCAATTTTGACTTGTCCCAAAAGCGCTTCTGTCATTGCTTGATTTTTTTGTGCCAATTCATTCAGAATTTTCATGAATCCCTGATTTGCTGTCGAGTCGGTGATTAATTCTTTGCATAGTAAATTGGATGCGTCTGCTTTGGCGCTCTCTGATGATTTTTCGGCACTTCTGCTTTTGCTGGATTCTATCTCTTTATGACTCATGCTGCGCTGTCCTCATGAAAATCTTTTTGGGGCAAACTCTTAGCATGAATTTAGAGCCAAATTGTAAGGACTTTATAAGAGAGGTTGGATGGAGGCTTTAAGATTTGCTCTCGATTGAATGAGGCATATTAACAAAAGCCAAATTCTACTTCGGAGTAAAAATGACGCCTCCTCCTCCTCGCTATGTCACTGAATCGCAGGTGCTCCAATTTTTGAGGAAACACGCTATTGGGGAGCCCGTATCCTTCGAAGAGGTCGAGGGCCAGATTTTCGTATCTGGAACTGGTCAATTTGAAGAGTTTCTAGCCTTTGCAAAAAATTCTGCGGATAAGAGTGCCCGTGATCTTGCCTGGCTGGTGATTTTTCGCTGCCCTCCCGAGCCCAGGGTTCTACAAGTGCTTTTTGAAGCTTTGGACCAATCTACAGATGCCGGATTGGTCGAAGCTTCGCGTAATCGTATATTCTCCGGATTTCCTGAGCCTCTACCTGCACCACCTTCGATGCCTGGACGACGGCTGGATGGATTGGCATTCTTGCCCTATCTTGACCGGATGAGAAAAATTGTTGATGAAAATCTTCCCTTGCATCGAGCTTTCTTGTTCACGCTTGTTCAGCTCCAAAATATTGATGAAAAGCTAATTCCGTACGCTCGCCCTTACTTGTTTGATCCGGATCCCCAAGTCCGGATCCTAGCAGTTTACGCTATATGCTCGTTGCCTCAGCATGCTTTAGCTCTACCTGATCTGCTGCAAGATTGTTGCGTAGTACTTTGTAAGTCGATTTTGCAATTGACTGCGGAAAAACAGACTCTTCCCTGGGGAACGCTTCAGGAGATAGATGCAGCAGTGAAATCCGTAGTGCCTCTTATCAGAAGAATTGAAGTTGCCGCTGACTTGACGGAGCTTGCCGAGAAAGTTGCAGCCGCGCCTATTCTTCCAGAGTCAAGGGCGGCGATGAATGAAATTGTTGCGCTAATCGCCGACACTGTTGCTATACCCGAGTCGATGCTGCGACTTTTGAAGGACCCTGCAACAATGAACCGGGAGGCTGCCGCCCGGGCAATTGGCTTCTTGGGTGCAAGGTCGCAGCGCCACGCGGTAATTTGCGCCACGACCCTGCTTACTCACTTTAAGGAAGAATCCGATCCCTTTGTCAGGGCAAATTACATGCTTGCCTGGAGAGATGTCGGAGCTGCGGCAGGGTCGGATATTATCGAATTCCTTTGTGTGGTGCTTGCCGACAGAGCTTCATTCAACTATCGAGAATGTGCTGCGGCCGCACTTGGATTTGTGGCTAATGCAAGGAATGAGCGCGTTGTGAATGCACTGAAACTTGCCTCAAGCGATAGCAACCCACGTGTCAGCGCGGTGGCAAAATATTCGCTGGACAAGCTTCTGGGAATAGCTGAGCCGTCCACCACTGACGAATTTGTATGTAAGCAGCTCTGTCGTCAAGAGATCCGGAATGCCGATATGCCGAGATTTCTGCAGCCTGGCGCAGGGTTTTCCTTGAATTATGCTGATGAGTCTCCCGAGGCATACATGGACCGATTGCTTGACACAGATCCCGTGGTGCGAGATGACGCGCTTAGCTCCTTCTGGCGTAATCGTCCGATAGCAGACATTTTCGGAAACACTGGCGAATTTTTGAGAGAAGCTTGGAAGTACAAAAAGCAGTTGGCTATGTTTGAAGAACTGCTAGATTCTTCAGATGCACATGCCAAAATCTATGCTATAGCTGCAATCGGATTCTTTCGGAGTGAGGCAGCAAGACTCGCTCCCCGATTGCTTGAGGAGCTCAAGAAGCACCCGAGTAAGGATGTGATTGCGGCGACTATTGTTTGTTTAGGCGACAAGGCTGTAATAGATCAGATGGTGGAAATGTTGAAGGAAGGACTAGCTGTTGAACCCGTGATCAATGCCCTGGGCAAGCAAAGTAATGCATACATTGAGCGCTGGTTGTTTGACAGCAGTTTTCGTTCTGTTGCTTTACCAATTATCTATTGCGTTTCGTCCCGTCCGGACCAATGGGATGCGATTACTGAAGATATGTTGCTGAAAATTCTTGATGATGACTCCACCGATGCTATGACGATGCGTTACAGCTCAGGTCCTTGCACTATGACTTCAGAGACGAATATGAGGTCTATCGCGATTATATTGGCTTTTAGCAAATTCAAGAAAAGTAGTCTCTTGTCGCAAAGGATCTCCGAGTTAGCTAACTCGAGTAATCCATTAGTGATGGAAACTGCAAGGAAATTTGCTTTGGCTTTCGGCTAAGACCGGTTAAGTTTGTGCCAGCCGATTGAAGCATTCTACCGCTTTAGAAACACCATCCTCTGCGCGAAGCAAGGTTCCTAGATCTGCCGCTCTTGTTCGCATCGCCTGGTCGCTGACAGCGGTCTGCAGCGCTATTGTCAATTTATCGACAGATAGACGCGCATGGGGGATCGGTTTGGGACCAACACCAAGAGCTGCAACCCGGGAGCCCCAAAATGGTTGATCAACTCCAAACGGCACAACGATATTTGGAACTCCTGAGCGCAAAGCTGCAGCAGTTGTGCCTGCTCCTCCGTGGTGCACAATGGCGGAAACTTTTCTAAACAGCCATTCATGAGGAACTTCGCTAAGGCAATACAGATCGTCGTTTCCGACAATCTCTTTTAGTCCGCCGGATCCGGTCAAAAGTATTAGCCGAAGACCGGCATTTGCGGCTGCCTGTTGCACCAGCTCAGTGACGCGCTCGGCTTGATTACTCGACATGCTTCCAAATCCAATGCTTACTACTGGTTTTTCTTGATCAAGAAAAGTCTGTAAGTCTTCCGGAGGATTAAAGTTTGACGTTGGCAGTATCCAATAGCCAGTTGTATAGCGCTTTTCCTTTTTGTTATCCGGCAATGGCACTACTCTGGGGCTGAATCCATAGATGATTGCTTGACCTTCCATAGAGCGAGACTTGCCATTGAGCCCAAGTACCTTTGTACGTGCTTCAGACATTGCTCCTTGAAAGGGCATCCATAAGAGCTGCTCTGAAAGGTGATGGCTGAGAAGGCGTCCCAAGTCTCCAGCCCAATCAGGTAGGGCGCCGAGCATGACTCCGGGGTATTCTCGAGATGGTGCAGCAACTGGCTGAAGATGCGTCTGTATGAATGGAACCTGAAGCTTATCTGCAACCGCGATGCCGGTTACCATACCGCCGACGCCACCAGTTATTATGTCTACACCCTCACAAGCATTGAGAGTTTCTTTAGTGGACTGAAAGATCATTTTTGGCATCTCTTTTGCCATAAAGGCCATTGTTGCGA
This sequence comes from Candidatus Obscuribacterales bacterium, assembly GCA_019748395.1. Taxonomy (GTDB): domain Bacteria; phylum Cyanobacteriota; class Vampirovibrionia; order Obscuribacterales; family Obscuribacteraceae; genus JAIEPM01. Next base: position 35,230 of record JAIEPM010000549.1, on the reverse strand, counting down.
GTGTGCCTTTCTCAGCTATACGGGCTGCTTCGTTTACCTCCTCGGTCGTAGGACCGGATAATGGAAACAGCTTAAGACCGGTATTAGTAAACAAGGAAGAATGATTGGCCGGTGCGACAACGCGCACGTCATGACCGGCCTGAGCCAATCCGATGCCGAGAGCAACATAAGGTTGTACTCCCCCTCTAGTATCATTGCTGACGATGGCGATGCGCATAACAGCTCCGAGATGCTTGTCTTAGCAGGAAGAACATTTGCTCAAAGCCATGGAATTTGTCGATTAGTTTGATTTGATACCATGGTTTTTGGAATCCTCTCGATATCGAGATCGAAAAGCTTTCCTTAGATTTTGCTGCGCATGTCAATCAAACGTTTTACTTCGTCCTGCAATGCTTTCGTGTCGTTTCCTTTAGCACGCTCCGATTCAAGCTTTTCTCGCAAGCCGATAATTGCCTCGGAAACGTCCTTCTTGTTTGCACCTTCCGCTTGCAGGCTAAAAAGCTCCTTACCGATTATCCCTTGTTGTTTGTCCAGCAACTGTAAATTGGCGCTGCTTGTTTGAGCGAGTTCATCGTTGAGTTTCTGATTGAGATGCGAATCGATAAATCTTGTGGTTTTGGTATCGATATTCTCTCCACCCCAACCTGCATGCGTTCCGATAAATCTTCCAGCACCCCAGCCGGCCAGCCCAGCCCCCGACAGAGGAGCAGTGGAGCCGGAAGCGAACATGCCTGCGCCAAGCACAACTTTAACTCCACCTTCGACTTTCTTTTCCGTATCATTTTCTTTGATACCTTGAATGCCTTCTGTAGCGCCTGAAAGAAGCGCACCGGCTCCACCAAGCTTTCCAGCCACAGAGCCGAGCGCTTTTTTGCCGAAGCCATAGGCGATGGTAGCAAATCCTGAACCGGTGTCAGCGACACCGGCAGATGTTTTCAGTGCTCCGTCCAGATACTTGCCGTTGCGCAGGTCGCTGATGCCTTCTTTAGTTTCATAGTAGCCGCCGATAACACTCAATGCACCAAACCCGGTGTTGAAAACTTTGCCGGTGACCGAGCGCAATGTCAGCGGTTCTGCTTGATTAGTATTTGCTGTATGTTTCTCAACAGGCTTAATTTCGCCGGACTTCGCCGCAGCTTCAGCGCCTTTTGCATTAGTGCTTTCCGAAGGGGCATTTTCCGTATGCCTTGATTCAGAATGAGGTTTGCCGGAGGCTTGCTTTTCATGGAAAGGATCACCGCTGCGAGAGTCTCCCATTTTTGGTGCGCCGGATGACTGCTGAGGGCGCGCTTTTTCGCGTCTCGCCATGTACTCATCTTGTCCTTTGAGTTTGACGAATCCGCCATCTTTCGGTGTTTCTAGAGCATGCAGTTTTTGCTCAATTCCATTTTTCAGCTTGATGCCATACTCTTCCATGCTTTTGAGATATGTTTTACCGTCGACGCCTTGTGCATGGTTGTCTACCGCACTCGAAGTTTTGCTTAGATGCTGATCGTTTTTGATTTTGCCGGCTTGCTCTGAATGAGAGGAGACCGATTTCGATTCGTTCTTTGGCGCAGCTGCATCTTTGTTGCCGGGCATTACCCTGTCGCTGGGATGATTCGGCTCAGCATGAGCGGGCTTCTTTTCACCATGTTGATTAGATTGGGCATCGGACGATGTATGTGACTTGCCGGAATCTCTATGTTGAGTCGCAGGCTTCCGCTGTTCTGCGCCGGCGCCACTTGACTTTCGTCCGGTCAATTCATCACTCAAATGAGTTCTGTCTTCAATTTCCAAGCCGGGAAGCAAACCTTTTGATTTGAGGCTGGCATCTTTGAGTTTCGGTTGTTGATGCGCTGCTTCCTTCTGATGCGGAAGCGCATGCTCTTGCAAGCGCTTGAGCGCCTCGCTTGCGTCGGATGCAAGATGCTTCAGTCCTTCACTACCCTTGTGGATTATCTTTGATACTTCCCCGTCGCTCATTGCTTTTTCGGTCCTCTGCTTGCTCTTCGTCGGCTTCCTGTATTAATACGCTCAATCTACTCAAACAGGTTGGCTTTATTGGGTTTGGTTTGGGTCTTTTTCGGGTCTTTTCTTGAGAATCAACTAATCTTGGCGAAGTGAATTCACTTTATGCGTTTATTAAGGAACACATTTTACCTGTTGCTCGGCAGAATTAAAGCCCGAAGCTGAGGACTCGCAGGCAGTGCCGTCTAAGTTGCTCAGGTAGCCATTTACCGCGATGCCTGGGGCGCCGGTGACGTACAGATCGCCTGTGCCGTCTCTTAGAAGCTTCTTGGCATGAATCTCCGGCTTCGGGACATTTTGAGGACATTCTGAGGACGGGAAAGAGACTTGCCGAGCATATAGTTTCAATATCAGCAGCAAGCAAGGAGCAATAAGCAATGTCGTTCTTCGAAGATTTGGGACACGCCGTCGAAAAGGTTGGATCTGCAGTAGTTGATACCGCCTCAAGTGCATTGAAAGAAGTCGGAACACCGGCGTTAGATGTAGTGAACGAGATGCGCGGTGTGGCGAGTGTTTTGCCTTCCGGTTTTCCCGGCGTCGAACTGTTTGATGGTTTGCTCAACAATCCGCTGGATGCTGCTAAGACTGCTTTGATGGCAACTCCATTTGCACCGGTTGCAGAATTCGCAGGCAGCGTCGGGTCCTTCGACCAATTTGCTTCTCAGATTGCCAAAGTTGAAGAGCAAGGCATTCAGAGCCTTTCCAAAGGCTACCTCAACAGCGGTATTCTTGGTGATATTGTTGACCCCAATCTCGAACAAATTGCAAAGGACCTGGCTGGAGTAGAGGAAAAGGCGATTGGAAGCCTTTCTGATGGTTATCTCAATAGCGGCATTCTTGGTGATTTGCTTGACCCCAATCTCGAACAAATTGCAAAAGACCTGGCAGGCATAGAGGAAAAGGCAATCGGCAGCCTTTCAGATGGTTACCTCAGTAGCGCAATGCTTGGTGACCTTGTTGATCCGAATCTCAATAAAATTGCAAAAGACCTGGCTTTCGTGGAAGGAAAAGCAACGACTGACCTTTCAGACGGTTATCTAAATATCGGAATGGTCAGTGACCTGTTTGACTTGAATTTGCAAAAATCGGCAGCCAATTTGGCCTCAGTGGAAAGACGAGCTGTGAAAAGCCGCACCCACGGCTATGTAGATCCGGCAAAATTGGGCAAGCTGATTTAAAATGAACTCTACTTTCCTATCGGGAACTTGTTTAGATCTTGCTGCATCCGCTCGCCAGCCTCCAACCATTCCAGCGCCTGCAATGCCGGATCTTTGAAGCGGCTGAAGATATTCTGCGCATCTTTGCGCAGTTCGTCGCCCTGTTTCTTGTCGCCCGATTGGGCCAGACGTTCGGCGAATTTTTCCCTTGCGAAGTAACTGTTGTGAATCGCTGTCTCTAGTTCCTTGGCCGGCTTGTTGTATTGGCTCATTAGAGGTCCGTGAGTTCGCAGTTCATTACCAAAGATTTCAGCTGCCTTTAGCGTTTTCGGGAAGGCTGCAAGCTTTGCCGCGATGGCTGCTTTTCCCGGATCTGCCGGGTCGGTATTAACATACTTAACCATCAGTGGGCGAAGATTCTGTGGAAGTTTCTCGGCATCGGAAATATTCATGAAATTGTTCACTGCCGGGTTAACTTTGAGCAGCGCCTTTGCCATATCTGGTGCAAGTTTGCGCAAGATGGGCGAGAGATTCTTGTCGGCGACAGCAAGCTCTTCATCGGCTCGTTTCACTGCTGCTTCGAATTGCGGCTTCAATTCCTTCATGGCGGCTTGCTTGTCGTCTGCTTTGTCAAAACGAGCAACAGCCTCCTCAAGCATCTCAGATGCACTTTGCACTTTGTCGGGGGGCGTGTTGAGTGCTACAAACTCTTTAACGCTCTCTTTGTTTGGTTTGAAAATCTCATTTAGGAAATGAGCTGAGCTGCTTCCGCTGCTATTAATGTTGACTTCGGCGTTGGAGTCAGCAGCTTTGCTGCTGGCAATGATGATGTCGCTCATGCTGGTGCTCCCCTAATAATTGTCTTGTCGGTTTATTGCCTTAATATCTCATTGCCTTTCTGAATTCATGCATAGGGCAAATTATGATAAGCACCGATATGGCAACCAGCAGGGAAAGCATATCTCACCAGTTAGTCTGGTCAATGGTAGAAACACCAATTGGCTCGACGAGAGCGGAAATAACTAGCTTTCATAGCTTAATCTCTCAAAAAAATAAGCAATATTTTGAATGTTTACCGATTGAATCTTATGTCAACTAAATGTCATGCAAGCGGATTATTTGCATTTGTATTAAATACTTCTGCGGGCGAATGTGTGACAACATGCACTAAGGATGGAGATCTTCCCACTTCAGTCGAAAAAAACTTGTTGCAACACTTGAAAGCGCGGGAGCATAATGGCTAAATGCTCAAGGATGATACAAAAGTCCAGTCAATCCTTAATGCTCTTACGATTTTTGTAGGAGCACTGTTCCTTGCCTATTGCATCGTGTATCTGTGTGTGTGTCCAAGCCCAGCGCTGGCTTTCGCTGTAGGAGCTGAGCTGCTCGCGTTCATCTTGTCTTTAGTAATAATAAAAGCCGGGGTTTTTGCAATTCCTAAAAAATGGATTGCAAAAATTCCAGAATCTGTAAGAAAACTTTTTCGATTGCTGGCTGGGAACCTCAACAAATTCAAAGTGCTAACACTATCTGTTTTGTCATTCGCGGCCGTTGTGGACTTCGCCGCACTTTGCCTTTCTCTATTTGGACAGTATAGTGCTGCTATCACGCTTTATACTTGGATGCCCGTAAGTTATTGGGTTGGATTACATCCGGCGTTTAGTCTTGAGATGCTGGCTGGTGCTCTAGTGCAAAACCATGAATTTGGCAGAGCAGAGCCGCTTTACCAGGAGGTCAAAGCTATCCGAATCAGCTTAGCCGGACCCAAAAGTGATCTTGCTAGTGCGATTTATGCAGATCTCGGCGATCTTAGTGTTCGAAGCAAGGAATTGGCAGCAGCGGAGCAATGGTATCGACAATCTGTTTCGCTCGGCTCACATACGGGGAGGGCTTATACCGGACTTGCAACTGTCCTTCGCGAAACCGGTCAATATGAGGAGTCTCGACAGTGGTATTTGAAAGCCCTTGCTCTTCGCAAACAAATATACGGCGAACAAAGCAAGCAATACAATGACACTTTAAGAGCTTACAGGAAGCTGCAAGAAATTAGTCCAGGTCCTTTAGAATGTCACGCAGGTTGTGATTTTTTGGTTGATTCAAAACCTTCGAGGGGTAAGCTTCCAGGTCGGGTCTATTAATACCGTAGTGGTGACTTTTGTAATGCTCGGGCTTGCCGTATGGATTTGTGCGAAGCTCATTGCTTGTACGAACTACATGTGCAATGTTATAAAACTCGCGGTACAGCCTGCTTCCTTCTGCTTCTTTAAGGTCAATGATCTGGTCATTATTTCGGTCTATGATCTCGAATTTGGAAAGTCCGTAATTGGCAAGCGCCTCTTCATCTTTCATCCGCTGGGCTCTGGTAGAGAGTCTACTGAGGTCCTTTTGAGAGATTCCCGAATATTCGTCCTTGGTAGGAGCTATTTCAGCACGGCCCGCCTTTACTGATCCCTTATCGAGATTCTCGCAGGAAATTCCGCTTAGATGCTTGCCTGCAATACCGATGGTCTCTTGAACTTCTTTCGAAAAACGATTACTCACGCTAGCCGAAGACAACTCATCTGAGGACATGTATCCGTCCTTATCTGTGTCAATCTTCTCGAAATTTGCTGTTAACGGCTCAATAAAAGACTTATCGATATCAGGCATAAATCTCGCTCCTTCCCGCAACTCCCAATTGGATGATACTGCAGGAGTGTTGCCGCTTTGTTGCTGGTCGCTGACTTAAGCAGAGCGCCGAAGCCAAGCAGAGTCCAGGGTCTCGTCCGGTCTGCAACGCTGTGACTTCATGGTTGTATGCCGGATCTCGGGTCATTTCCCGAGATGGACAAAAACTCTGTAATGCTAATACAATAAGACTTTAAGGCGCCATGAGAGCTCTCAATTGTTCCAAAAACACAACAGGTTTCCTCAAAGAAAGCCCGATAATAAGCCGGCGAAAGCACTAAGCTCCGGTGATCAGTACCGCATGAGCTGTTGCTTGTCGGTGCTTACCGCTCTCACAGTTTTCATCTGGTCGCCGGCTCGTGCCGATGCCGAGACTGCCGGCCAAACTGTTCAAGCCGCGCCGGCCACGTGCTGTAGTCAGGGCACAGGCAGCGGCGATACATCAAGCTCCTCCACGCTCTTGCAGCCGAGTAGCTCATCGCGCGTGGACCTGGACCTCTCATCCACGCAGCGTTCGATTCAGGTTAATGCTGCCTCGCCGGTGAACGTTCAGATTGGAGGGGCGCAAACTGTTATCACGCCTGGTGATTATTTGACGCCAGCCCAATTCGTCGCAGCCCAACAGTTCTTGTCCGGCGGCCCGGTTCTTCAGGTGGGCGCGCTCGGTAACGCTGTGGGTGGGACACTTGTTCTCAACTCAAGCCTCAGTCATTCAATCGGCAATCTAGTTGTACCTCAGGGTGTTACAGCAGTGCGCGACTTCGCCGACGGTACTGCCTTGAACCTGGCCGGCAATCTGACCAATGCCGGAAATTTTTACGCTCTTTCAAGCAGCCAGGCAGTTAGCTCTGCCACTATTGCTTCAGCAAACATCGCCAACCTGGCTGGTGCGAATTTAACTTCGGTGCTTCCCGCCGGTGGACTACCAGGCTTCACTGCCGCCATCTCACAGCTTAACCTGAATTTGACCGCCATCAACAATATCATTAACCATGGCAACATTGCCTCCTCCGGCAGCCTGTCTATGACAGCCGGAGGCTCCATTGTCAATACGGGGAACATTACTGCCGCACAGAACGTAGCCCTGGCGTCGGCCATCGGCTCGATAACCAACAGCGGACTCATAGCGGCAGCTGCCGGCAACATCAACATCAATAACAATATCAATATCAACTCGCTGACGGCTTCGCTCGCCATAAACAACGCCGGCGGAACGTTGAAAGCGCTCAACGGCAGCATAAACTTTCGGGACTCCATTTACACAGGTTCTGGCGATCTGAATCTTATCGGAGGGGATTACCTGTCCCAGGAGATCAATCTCTACACAGGTACAGGCACTGCAACCGTAAGTGCCGGTCAACTAACAGGTAGTCTCAATACAGCCGCCGGTGCAGAACATGTTGCGGCAGATACATCCGTACTGAAATTAGGAAATCACTGCATTACAGGTGACCCTACTTATTACAATACCGGCAGCATTGAAATAATCGGAACTGTTTCAAGCAATGAGAACTTAGCAATCATCGCCGGTGGTGACATCACATCTGATGCTAATGGTCAAATTGTCACCAACGGCCATGAGCTATTAATGATAGCTGGAGCAAAGATCACAAGTTCTTGTATAGGTTGCACAACGCCGGGTCCGGGCACAGTTGGTCCCAGCTCCGGCGTAACACCCACATCAGGTCTTGCCGAGGGGCCGGTTACCGTCAGTCTGACTGGCGGCAACGGCGGCAATATTGATTTGAGCAGCAGTCTGGCGGCAAAGGTAATTGACACGTCATCGTCGAGCGGCTCCGGCGGCAACGTCAACGTCATTGCCCTTGCTGATGCATTTGGATTGAAAGGAGAGGTCAAATTAAACAGCGGCTCTAACCTGGGTGAGATCAATTCATCAGGAGCTGGAGCTGGTGGCGGCGGTAATGTGACAATTTATGCCGGTTCCAGTTTCCTGGGGCTTGTCACATCAATCAGCACCAACAAGATCGTGACTGTCAGCAACGGAACTTCAAACTCTGGCAACGTTACCCTGCAAACAACCCAGGCAGTTACATCAGATAATCAGCCGCTGGTTCTGAACGCGCAAGGCAGCATAACCAGCGGCAACACGATTCAAGCCGGGGCGACTCTGGCACAAGCGGGTATAAAAACCGGCATGATCGACACGCACATCGCCGGCGGTGCAGCGGCAGGCGGCAACGTAAATATCAAGGCTTACGGAGATGTCGATACAAGCGCCGGTGTGATTTACACCATTAACAACGGTGTTGGTGTAAGCGGTGAAATCAACCTTACATCAACTAATGGAGCTGTTTCGACAGCCGGAATCTACAGCTTCGTCTACAGCGGCTGGTTGGCCGCATCGAATGTAACTATCAGATCTTACGGAGATATCACTACCAACTCAGAGTCGATTTATACATTTCAGGGCGGCTCAGGCGTGGGCGGCACCATCGACCTGAGATCAAGCAACGGTAATATATCAACAGGGCTGATTGTCACTGGTGTCGGAGATGCTACGGCGGCAGGCAATGTGATTATGTCTGCTTATGGATCTATTTCCGCGTTGAGCATCTTCGCCTTTAACGCCGGTACGGGAGGAGGCGGCTCGGTGGCTTTAACATCAAGCAATGGTTCAATTTCAACCGGCTCGATTGCCACCAATACTAATTTGGGTTTGTTGGCAGCAGGCAATGTAAGCATATCCGCTTATGACAGTATTACTATTCTGGGAGCGATCAACGCTTCCAACAGCGGCATAGGCGCCGGCGGCAACGTAACCTTATTGACACAGGGTGCTTTAACCACCAGTGATATCAATACTTCAAGTGTTGGGTTTATCGGCGGCGCCATTACTGCTGCTTCTAAAGGAGACAATGGAATTTATTCCATTGCCATGGGAAATTTGAATAGTTCCGGCTCAGCGGCTGCCGGATCTGTGGAAATAGTATCCACAGATATTCTGGAGAAGGGAACCCTTATCGGAAAGATCACAGCGCAAGCATCTGGACAAAACGGAGTAGGAGGAGCCGTTGGTATTGCCACACGAGGTAGCTTGGCAATTGGGAATATTGACACGATCAATACTTCAACAAGCACAGTCAGCGGCGCACAGTCAGGATCCGTATTTTTGTCATCCGGCAGTACCGCCGCCGATGCTATAAGTGTGGGCTCCATCACTGCGTACAACTCCGCAAATGGATCAGCTACAGGACAAGTAATACTGATCGCATCAGGAACTATAAGCTCTGGGGCGATAACAACCTCTGTAGGCAACAGCTCTGTTAATCCAAATTTTACGAGCTTAACGCCGTTCATAAGTTCATCCACCACCGTAGATGTATCGGTAAGCGGTATTGCCGGATTGCTCTCGAATTATAATCCGCAAGGCTATTTATGGATAAACGGCAGCAGCACTCAGTTAAGCATTAATAGTGGCGGCAATTCATCACTGCTGGCGCCGCTTCTTTGTTTGAGTGATGTGTCAATTGATTCGATAAACTCAAATAATGGCACTCAAGCTGATGGAGTATCACTGGCAGCCTCTGGAAATATAACGCTTAGCGGAACAAACAGCGTCAACACGGCCGGCACAACAAGTGGTGGCAACGTCAATTTACTCTCTATTGGCGGACAGATAGACGCAGGCGCTCTGGTCACAAACAGCGCTGGTGCAGGTCCGGCCGGCAACGTAAATCTCTCGGCTAATGGAAGCATCAGTGTTGGTGGAGCCCTTGACGCGTCCAACATCGGAAGCGGTGCGGGGGGCACGGTAACTCTAATATCTAACAATAGTTCTGTATCGCTTGGCGAAGTCGATACATTTGTCAGCGCCGGTTCCGGAGCAGCAGGCAGTGTAAGTATCTCAGCTTACGGAGCGATAAACACAAACAGCAACGCGATTGCCGCATTCAACAGCGGCACAGGCGCTGGCGGCAAGGTGACTCTGGTATCAAGCACTGACTCAATTGTTACCGGCACGATTGCTAGCTATGTCAGCGGAGGCACGACAGCAGCAGGCAGCGTGAGTATCACAGCTTTGAAAGAGCTAGATAGCAGCGCCGTTGATGCTCATAACGCCGACCGAGGCGCAAGCGGACAAATCCTTTTGGTATCGAGTACTAGCGATGTGACAGTTGGCGCGCTTGACACTTATGTCATCGGCGGCACTGAGAAAGCCGCCGATGTCACCATCTCCGCCTATGGGTCTGTTGTCGTAAATGGAGCACTTAGCGCCTACAACACAGGCACTGGCAGCGGCTGTACAGTCAATCTGCTTTCAGCCAATGGATCAATAACAACAAAAACAATCGACGTCAACGTAAATGTTGATTCGATTGTTGCCGGGAATGTAAATATCGAGGCTTCCAAATTTATTGATACGAGCGCGGGCACTGTAAAAGCTAATAACGGCAGCACACGCCCAATCGACAGCGGCGTTACTTTCTTATCACACAACAGCTCAATTACAACCGGCAGCATCGATATTAGTGTTACCGGGGGCTCGGCAACCGCCGGCAATGTATCACTGGCGGCGGCCCAATCTATTACTGTCAACGGGACAGTCAATGCTTCCAACGTCGACAGCGGTTCAGGCGGCACGGTTACTCTAGAGTCTACCAAAAGCTCTGTTGCGGTCAGCCGGGTCGACACTCATGTCGCAAGCAGTTCGGCACAAGCTGGTAGTGTCAGCATCTTGGCGGCCGGTTCTATTAGTGCCAGTGGAGCAATTGACGCGACCAACACCGCCACCGTCATAGGCACAGGGAATAACGGCGCAGCCGGACCCGTCACTTTAATCAGCACCGGTTCTATAAATACTGTCGCCATCAACACTTATGTTAGCGGCGGTCCGGGATTGTCCGGCAATGTGACTATCCTTGCTGATGGATCTATCGCCGCTGGAGTTATCAACGCTTCCAACAGCGGCACAGGCGCCGGCGGTGCGATCGCGCTGACATCCCAAAGCGGCACGGTCACGCTTGGCGGAATCCAAACGCAGGTTAGCGGCGGTTCGGCAGCAGCCGGTAATCTTATCGTTTCGGCTCCCGGGGCTATCGCAATAACGGGAGCTATTGCCACCAATAACAGTGCCTCGGGTGCAGGCGGCTCAGTCGCTTTGATAAGCAATAGCACTATCAGCTCAGGCAGCATCACGACTTCCGGGATGCCGAGCGGATCTGTGTTTTTGAGCAGCGGGCATTCAGGCACCGGTGCGATAGTCACAGGAGCCATTGCCCCTAATGGTGGTCCATTGTTAGCTACAGCCGCAAGCAGCGGCAGCATAATTGTCCAATCGTTTGCAGATGGAAATTCGCTTTCAGTGAATGGCGGGCAAATTTATGCAACCGGCACTTACGCAAGTGCAGTTACGATTTTGCCTCGTGCCTTCGCCAACGCCGCCGCAGTCACGATTACGCCTGCAATTATTCCCGGCGGCGGGTTTACATCATTTACTAATAGCGGCACAATCACGCTAGCTAATGACGCAGGCAGCAGCGGTAATGTCATCACTTTCAGCAATCTTATCCCTGCTTTTGTGCAGGGTAGTGTAAGCTCGCTTGGCACAATCAATGACAGCACCGGTCGGGGCGATTTTTTCTTGATGTCGCCCTCGGTATCAGTAAGCAGTGCAAGCACTTACAGCAGCACAAGCGGCAGTTTGAACATACTTGCCGGTATATTGAGCCTTGGTGATATCAATACCAGTGGTGTAAACCTGAAGCTCACGGCCGTTCAGGCTATGTCCGTCGGCGCAATTAATACGATTAATTCCGGTGGAACGAAGGCCGGCAATGCAACGCTTCTTTCAGTCATTGGTTCTGTCACAAGCGGCAAGATCGACAGCAGTGTGACAAGCGGCTCGGCTCCATCGGGAAATGTGACAATCTCGGCTTACGGAAACCTGAGCACAAACAGCAGCTCGATAAATACTTCCAACTCAGGCACGGGTGCAGGCGGCACTGTCAACCTCACAACATCAGGCACCGGCTCTGTTAAACTCGGGCAGATTTCAACCGGCGTCACAAACGCGACATCGAATGCAGCCGCAGGAAATATCACTATTTTCTCTGCCGGTGCTATAGATATGAACAGCCAGGCGATTGACAGTTTCAATTCAGGAGCAGGCGCGGGAGGCACTGTCACCTTAACATCAAACACTTATTCAGTTGCAACTGCAGATATCGACACCCATGCCGCAAGCGGCTCGGCTCCGGCAGGTAACGTCTTTCTCTCAGCTCTTCAAGATATCAGTGCGGGCAACATAAACTCGAGTCACGGCGGCACAGGCACGGGCGGCTCCGTCACCCTGGTCAGAGCTGCAGCAATGAAAACCGGAGACATCAACAGCTCAAGTTCTGGTTTTACTGGTGGATCGATCATAGCTGCTGCGGTCGGTGATAATAGCGTTTACTCTTTGAAGATGGGCAATCTAAATACTTCCGGCTTAACGGCTGCCGGCTCAGTTATGTTAGTAGCCGATGATTTTGGAGATAAGCCCAGCGAAATCGGCAACATCACAGCACAAGCGTCCGGAGCAAGCGGTGTCGGTGGAGCCGTAGGAGTAGCCACTTTAGGCAAGTTGACGATAGGAAACATCGACACGAGCAGCACAGCTGCCACCACAAGTGGAGCAAAGTCCGGTTCGGTGTTCTTATCATCCGGTCTTGCCCCCGACTCGCTTTCTCCAACTGACTCGATTGTTGCTGGTTCGATTAACGCGTACAACTCAACAAATGGATCAGCGACAGGACAGGTAATACTGATAGCATCGGGAAGCATAAAAACAGCCGGCGCAATAACGACTTCCGCGGGCTCAATTCCGGCACAGACGTTTACAACAAAAGTTTTGAGTGGTACTGAAGCCTCGGTAAATCCGAATTATTCAAGCAATACTTTGTCAATAAGTTCAAGTACTACCGTAAAAGTATCTGTTACCGAAATATCATCCGCATCGTCAAATTTCAATCCGCAGGGTTATGCTGCACTGAGCGGCAGCAACACGGAATTGACCGTCGATAGCGGCGGCAATTCATCATTGTTGGCACCGCTTGTTTTTACGGCTTATGTTCCAATGTTGATAAAGTCAATTAAATCAGCCGACAGCGCCAAGGCTGACGGCATAGCACTTGTGATTCTCGGAAACTTGATCCTCTCAGATGGAATTTCTGCAAGCGGCACTGTTAGTGGCGGCAACGTTGTCCTGCAGTCTTCGGCTGGAGAAATATCGGCAAACTATATAGACACACATAGCAGCGGTGCAGGAGCAGCCGGCAGTGTCAACATAACGACATGGGGAGTGATTCCGATCAGCGGTGGCATAGACGCTTCCAACACCGGCACAGGCGCGGGAGGCTCAGTCTTTCTGGCAACAACCACTGATGCTCTTGTCACCGGCGAGATCAAAACCTCCGTTGCGGGCGGGTCCGCGGCAGCTGGCAATGTTGGCGTTTCGGCTTTTCAGTCTTTGAGCACGAAATCTATCGACGCTTCCAACAACGGCACAGGCGCAGGCGGCACTGTTTTCCTGATGTCCAGCGACAGCTCTGTTGCAAGCGGCGCAATCAACAGCTCTGCCGCAAGCGGTGCGTCAGGCAATGTATTCATCTCAGCTTACGGGTCAATTGATCTCGACGGCAATATTCAAGCAGGTTCAGTTACATTGAACGCGGGCGGGAACATTGAAGTAAATCCTGGACTTACAGCACCCACCAGCATCAGCTCAAGCGGTAGCCAGACTTACAATGGCGCGCTATTTTTATATACCAACACTTCTCTTGCAAGCACTAACAGTACCGTCACTTTCAACAAAACTGTCGATGGCAGCAAGGACTTGACTATAAGTTCAGGCAGTGGCGCCATCGACTTCAGCGGCAACGTCGGGGGCATCAATGCACTTGGGCAGCTCATCCTCACAGGAAATGGAACAAGCACATTTGCTGGGACGGTAAAAGCCGCATCTCTTTCTACTAGCACCGGGACAAATAACATCAATGGCGGCAAGATAACTACCACCGGAAACCAGACTTATAACGGCAATCTTGTTTTGGGTGGAGACACCACTCTCAAAGCCGACGGAATAATTACACTGAATGCCTCCTTGAATGACAATAACGCCAATCGTCTTTTGCAATTCGCGGCCTACAACAATACTTCAGTGAAGGTAGTTAACAACGCGTCGCTGAGTCTAAATGGCGCTAACAGCATCATAGGATTCAACCGTGGAGTTTCCGGTTCCATTGATATGAGCGGTACCGGCAGCCTAAATGCCAGCCAGGTCAATTTCGGAAATTTAAATCCGAACACACTGCAAATTTTTGCACCATTCGTCATTGTCAGCCCGTTTACCGGCAGCTACACTCTCGGAAACATTTCGATTAATCAAGCAGGCATTACGGGGACATTGCAGGTCGCGGAGTTCATTCCACCGCCACCAGCCCCGTCAGTTCCATCAACTCCATCACTGTCTCCAGGTACGAATTCAATTCAGCTTTCATACTTTTCTTATATGGGTGCTGCTCTGCTTGCGTCATCTACTGGACGCTTTCCATTTTCCGATCTTGTCCCCACCGATCTCACTCGCTCTCGCGGATATGGAAGAGCGCTTACTGAGCTTGAAGATATGGACATTCAAACATTTCTGTCGGGACAGGTTACAAATGAACAAGAGGAAGAAGTAGCCATATTCGCCGGCACGAGTTTTGACACGCAAGCCTTGCAAGCATTGTCTCGCTCTGGGGTTGCCCTTGGCTCCGGTTCAAGGGAGTCAGCCATAACTTTGAATCGAGGCACCGTACTTTTTGCACCGAAATCCAATATCGTAGTTACTACAAAAGAAGGAGATGTTCACATAGCTGCAGGGTCCATTGTTTTGGTTTTCGAGGATGGAAATGATTCGGCGGTGCTAAACGTATCCGACGCCAAACAAGGCGATGTTAAAGTTAGAATCGGCTCGAGCTCACACGTTATCCTGCCTGGGGAAGAACTTGTCATGACACGATCAAGTTCAGGAACATTCACAGCAGTCAATCCGGCAAGGACCATTGCACATCGAGGCGCCAGGAAAGCCAAATTAGGAGAAGACGTCTCCGCTTATTTGTGCGAATTTTCGCTTGTATCGGCGCTTTCAAATACCGGTCTCTACGACAAATTGAGAAAAGACGATTCGTTGAAGCCGGTCTTAAAGCAAATTCTGTTAACGGCAGCCTCTCTGCAAACCGTCACCGGCGCTCGTGGACCTTATAAGCAACAGCAATAGCGTTGTGAGTTGCTCTTTCTCCGATATTGAAATGTCCAACACACTGTGTGACCTTGCAGAAAACAGCACGCGTCACAAGAAGTTTCATCGAGCCGAAACGTCTATAAGGATGTTGTTAGCCGACTTTGCCGCGTTCGGAACTTCAAACCGGAGCAGCTGAGTGGCGCTTTGCCATAGGCACGTAGTCTCGCTCGGCGTGGCCGGTGTAGACCTGCCGTGGACGCGAGATTTTCTGTTCGGGGTCGGTTACCATCTCTTCCCATTGCGCCAGCCATCCGGGCATGCGCCCCAGTGCAAACAAGACAGTGAAGAAATCGGTAGGGAAGCCCATTGCCTGATAGATCAAGCCAGAGTAAAAATCGACGTTAGGATAAAGCTTGCGAGTAATGAAGTACTCATCTTCCAGCGCAATCTTCTCTAGCTCGAGTGCAATCTCAAGCTTGGAATTGAGTCCGGTTTGTTCGAACACTTCATATGCAATTCTCTTGATCAATTTTGCTCGCGGGTCGTAGGACTTGTACACGCGATGACCAAAGCCCATGAGGCGTCCTTCGCCGGCTTTGACTTGTTTGATGAAGTCGGGAATGTTTTTAATGGAGCCAATCTCATCAAGCATTTTCAAAACGGCTTCATTGGCGCCGCCGTGCAGCGGTCCGTAAAGGGCTGCGATACCTGCTGACACCGCCGAGAACAAATCTACATGCGAAGAGCCCACCGCCCGAATCGCATTGGTCGAGCAATTTTGTTCGTGGTCAGCATGCAGAATAAATAAGATGTCCAGCGCCCGTTGCAGCACTTTGTTAGGCTTGTGGCGCCCGCCAATGCTGAAAGTCATGTTAACGAAATTGCCTATGTAGTCAAGATCGTTGTCGGGAAACACAAAAGGTAGTCCGCGCGAATGGCGGAAGGCAAAGGCGGCTATAGTCGGCGCTTTGGCCAGGAGGCGTACGCGTTGCAAGTAGCGGTTCTTGGCGTCTCCGATATCCTTGGCGTCCGGATAAAATGTCGACAGAGCGCTGACTGCTCCCAGCAACATACCCATTGGGTGGGCGTCGTAGCGAAAGCCTTCGAGGAACTTGGTGATGTTTGTGTGCACGTAGGTGTGATACGTGAGCTCATCCGTCCAGTGCTTCAATTGCTGTTCATTCGGCAGTTCGCCATGGTTGAGCAAATAAGCTACTTCTAAAAAAGTCGATTGTTCCGCAAGCTGCTCGATCGGATAACCGCGGTAGCGCAAAATGCCCTTATCTCCATCGATGTATGTAATGGAGCTGCGGCAGGCAGCTGTTGCCACAAAGGCTGGATCGTAGGTCATCAGTCCGAAATCATCAGCGTCAACCTTGATTTTCCTCAAGTCGCTGGCGCGTATCGTGTCATCACTTATTGGGACTTCGTAAGTTTGTCCGGTGCGATTGTCTTTGATGGTTAGCGTATTGTTGTTCACGGTTTTTTCCCGGTCGTCGCGGTTCCACAGCATTTGCTATGGGCAGAGTATAGCATTTGCAGCGGTCTGCGTTTTTGCTAAGAAGGACGATAAAAGCTATGCCTTTGCAGCCCGATTCAGCTCCTGGCGCGATTCGAGCTGCTGCGGCTGCCATACGAATTTCCTTTAAAGTAAAAGCGTCATTTGAAGAACTCTGAGGGAGCGCCGCTTACCCCTCTTGGCAAAGCGCCTCTTTGAAAGTTCTTACCTGCTCCTTGAAAAACAAGTATCAAGTCGACGTAGCAAGGGCGCATTTTGCTCGTTATCCAAACCAGTACTTTCGCTGGTATGAGCATGTATTAGAGGAGCAATTAATCTTACTTAGACAAGGACGGGGCATGAAAGAAATGGGTTAATAACTTTGAGACCATCACCGAAAACTTGGTCATTATCACTAGACTGTTTTCGCTGGGCATCCTGCGAAGAGTTGCGGACCCGATGAGTGCAGGGTAAGATTCAGGAATTGTTGCGTGACGCAGATAAGGCTTCCGATTCTTCAATTCGCCATATAGTTGCAAGCAAGCTTGGATGCAGGATTTTAACAGAGAAGCAAGCATGCCATTACCTCTCTACCTGCTCAAACGTCATCCGATAGCTGTTGAAGCGCATTTTGAATTCGTGCTCGTATTGACCTATGCTTTCCCGAAAGAATTGCTTTCACCGCTTATTCCAGCCGGGTTGACTCTGGATTGCCATGGTGATCTTGCTTTCATGGCTGCTGCATTTGTGCAAACGAGAAAAATGCGGCCGAAAGGTTGGCCTGCAGCCATTGGCCAGGACTTCTTTCTGGCAGGACGCCGCATCTTTACCAGGTTCAAGACCAGGGAAGGACGCACTCTTCGAGGTTTGCTAATTTTGCGATCGGATGCGGATAAATCTATGATCGTGAACTTCGGGAATGCTCTCACTCACTACAATTATCATCACGCACAAGCGACTGTGCTTCGCACAGGTCCGCCGGATCATGTAAGAATTGATCTTCGTTCTTCCGATAAAAAAGGCGACATTATCTTGAAGGCGGACCTAAGCCAAAAAGAGGAATTCTTACCGGAGGGCTCTCCCTTTGCCAGCGTGCGTGATGCGCTCAAATTTGCTGGTCCTTTGCCATTCACATTTGACTACGAGAAGGAAACCAACTCGATCGTGCGCATTGAAGGAGTACGCTCAAATTGGCATCCACGACCAGTGCCGGTTGAAGTTGTCCATGAGACATTTTTGCAACAGAACCCGTTTAATCAATGCAAGCCACTCTTGTGCAGCGCCTTCTGGTTGGAGGATATACCATACTATTGGAAGCGAGGCGTAGTAGAATCGTTGAACAACTGTAAGCATTTGCCGTCAGACGAATCCGGAATGCAGGATAATGGAGAAGACTAGCAAGACAACTTCCAATAAGTTTGCTCCGTCGCGCTCTCGCTTTGAAGGCATGAAACGCGTTCTGACATTCAATGCCGGAGCGTACTCCGCTGCTGCCGGTACTATCGCCTGCGCCATCGGGTTGTCAAAACAGAAAGGGGTGCCACGCGTCTGGCGATCGATAGCCTCCCTGGCTGCTGCCCTGACTACCTACCAAACACTGGCATCCTTGATTGCATCCCACTGGGTATATGATTTGTCACCGCTTCATTACTGGCGGTGGCTGGCAGAAATTGTGCCTGACCCGAAGACGATACTAAATGTGGTTGCCGGTTACGATGAAACAACAATATCGCTGCAGCGAACATACCCAGCTGCGAAAGTGAATGTAGTTGATTTCTATGGAGATCTCGGCAAACGGGAGTCGTCTATTCGACGCGCGCAGAAGCTCTTCCCCACGCAAGGGAATCCAGTCTCCAGGAACTTGACTGGCTGGACTCTGGAAGACCATTCGATCGATTTGGTCCTTCTGGCATTTGCAGCTCACGAAGTGCGAGATAGAGAACGCCGCGCTCAACTGTTCGAAGAAGCATCACGTGTACTGCGTGCCGACGGAGCAATCGTGTTGGTCGAGCATCTTCGGGATAAGCAAAATTTTCTTGCATATGGACCGGGTTTCATGCACTTTCTGCCCGAGACTGAATGGTTAAAATGCGCATCAGCCGCTAATCTAAAGGTTCGAAAAAAGTTCAACATTACCCCTTTTGTAGCTGTGTTTGTGTTGTGCCTCTAGTAGATTTACTGAAACTGCTTTTAGAATTTGCCGGCATATCGCTGATTGCATTGGCGGGTGCGCATGCTGTTTTACCGCGCCTATTCAAGTGGAAGGATGATCTGGAAAAGTTGACCCCAATCAACAAGCAGATCTTCATTGCCCACACTCTATTTATAGTTATAGGCATTGCCATGCTTGGACTCGTTTGCTTGATTTTCCCAATGGACCTGCTGCAAAGATCTCAGCTAGGTCTTCTGGCTTCTGGCTCGTTTTTCATGTGCTGGTTGTCGAGACTGCTTTTTCAGTTCTGTTTTTTTACAGCAAAATTAACAGATAACAAACAGCAAGAATTCCTTATGCGTGTGGCAGGGACACTGTTGTGGAGCTTCTATACCATCGTATTTGGTATGAGTTTTCTTTATCAGTTAAGAATCATCGGCGGTTGAGCGAATGAATGCTAAGTTGATTTTTGCCTTTCGCATAGCCCTGGCTTCGGTCTGGCTATACAACGGTCTGTGGCTCAAGCTTATAGTGTCGGACGGACAGCACCTCAGTATCGTGCAGTCAGTTTTCACTAATGCCTCAGTCGATCCGCTGCTTGTCTTGAAGCTCATCGGAAGCTGTGAAACTCTTCTTGCAATTGGAATAATGTCGGGGCTATGCTATCGCTTCATCTCTATCTTTCAGATCGTCGTCATCGTTTCAATGAATATCGCAGGCATCTTATTTGGTGGCGGAGCAATCGAGCATCCGGTCGGTCTGATCGTATCGAATTTGCCGACAATAATGTGCGCTCTTGCCGTAGCCATGCATGGTCCTGGTTGGGCATCTCTGGCCTGGAAGAAAAATGAGTAATCGAAAGGATAATAAAGCTCCCGTTTTCGCTCAGGACCAGCGCCTGATGTTTGGTCAGGTGAGGGAAGATGCGGCTGTAGAATCCTGGCTTCTTAGCCGGCTCAAGAGTCCGTCACGAGTTTTTGTAATTGCATCGGGCGGCTGCACGGCTTTTGCACTACTGTCGCATAACTTGGATGTCGTAGCTCTTGATATAAGCAAAGCCCAGATTGCTCTGGTGGAACTAAAGCATTTGCTATTCGGCAAATTGGGTTTCGATGCAACCCGCGCTGCCTGTATCGCGGATGCCAGGCGCGTCTATGACGCCGTATCGCAAGAGTTGTCATCTGAGTCGCGGGACATCCTCGACCGCATAAAAGATCATTTGAAAGGCGGTCTGAACAATTGCGGATTCATCGATCGCAATATGCAGTCGCTTTTGAAGGTGTTCTATCTCTTCGTGCACACGAAATCGCATACGGAACAGTTCTTGTCGCTCGATGATCCCCATCGGCAAAAGACTTTTTACAAGAAAAACTGGTGTAATCTTCAGTGGAATCTTGCAACGTCAATTGCTGGCGATAAGAGATTCCTGGCACTAATTCATGGTCAGACGGCGCTGGATCTAGTTCCTGATGATTTCTCGCAAATCATTCGCAATAAGTTTGAGCGTGCGCTGACTGAGTTTCCAAACTCGAGCAATTGCTATCTATGGCAGACCTTTTTTGCTAAGTATCCTGACAGTGAAGCGGGATTTCCACTCTACCTTCAGCGCCGCAATGCAGAAGCCATCACAAACAACTTGTCCAGATTGCATCTTGTTTGCCAGGACGCACTTGCCTGGTTCAAAGTTCAGACCTCCGGTTCACTGGACATGCTTGCTTTGTCGAATATCCTGGAACTGCTTCCTGCGGAGTATGTTAATCAGCTAATGCCGGAAATTATTCGTTGCGCCCGCAGTGGTGCCCTCGTATGCATTCGTTCCATTTTTCCCCGCAGGCAGCCGACTTTCATGGATCCAACCGGCGTCCTGGTTTCGGACCCCCAGTTGGCTGCTTCAGCTGAAGCTATGGATCGCAGCACCTTTTGCAATTTCTTTGAGATTTATCGCCGACTTTGAGTACCTGGCCAACCCGGAGGATTGTCCGGAAATAAGTCTATGCATAACTAAACTTTTCTGGCGAGGTGAGGATTAGACTCTATCAGAGTTGTTGACAGATTCCGAATGTCTTCTTCGTTCATTGAGCTATATTGCGAAACGCATTTGTCTTCATAGAAAAGGGTACTATAAGCTTGTAGGAGTTGAACCTGCAAAAAACAAAACTTTGATAGTTCAGAAAATTTCCAGTGTTTTCCTGTAGACCAAAAAGAAAATTGTTAGCCTGGCTTTTCGAAAATGCGGAGGACAAGTCATAAGTGGGAATTATTCTAAATGGAGAATGCCGGGTGTGCGGCAACGAGCAGAATATCCATAGGGGAGGCGGATTTGTATCAATAGTAATGAACTGCACTCAATGCGGAAAAAACTACTGGATTGAATATGTGCAGAGCCTCAAAGAGAGCTGTACCTGTGGTCGACAGTTTCCAAAAAGCCAAGCCAACAGATCCGGCATTGACCTTCCTGAGGCAAGAAAATTCACAGCAGAGCAACTAGGGCAAGAATTCATTGTCCCGTCGCAACCGATCTATCCCACTGACAATCAAAGCAATTTGCCATCCGAGATGGAAGAAGCCGAAGAACCAATTAAATGCGATCAGTGCGGACGCGAAAGAACCGTAGAATCGCGGCTTCCCGATCCAATGCCTATCTGCCAATGTAAAGGCGCCTTATCCAGTGACGCCGAAGAATGCTGCAAGAAATGTGGAAAAATCGATTGGAAATATACTGATCAGCAGGCCTGCTGGGATTGACTTGTTTCAGCAACAAAGCAGATGCCATGGATCGCAGCATTTTTTGACCAGGCTCCCATCTGCCAATACCTCTCAAATCGACGAATTCCTTCCTGACCGCTGGCTGCAACTCGGCAAAGCCAAGTCCGTCACGGATGGACTAGCTAGTCGGTCCAGTATTCCCGAGTGCGCACGCTCAGTTCAAGCCTGTACTTGCTGCAATGCTCTCCTGTGGAAAATAGGTTGAACGGAGCTGGTTTTCGCCGACATCAGTTCTCAAATGTCATGCGAGCTATCGCTTGATTCGTACTCTCCCCATTTTGGAGGAGCGGTTCAGCCTTTATAGTGCTAGGACGGGATCCTGGACTGGTCATGAATTGCTGCTTTGGCGATTCAGATGTGTTGACTTCGACATAGTTCTGGGTGATCAAATGAGCGATAAGACATTGGACTTGGGGACTGGTAAGAAAGACTTACCATCCAATGAAGAGTTGGAGAAAATTACCGTAAGCGTTGAGAAGCAAGATGCGAAGCCTCTAAAGGAAGTTTTAGACAGTATTGATTCGTATGAGAAGCGGCGGGAAGTCTTGAATTTGGTAAAGTCTATCAATGAAAGGCATCGGTCGAAGGAAAGCAGTCTTCCAACACTAGAGATTGTCTCGAAGGTTCCGGTGGGCGGCGTATTGCGCTCAAGTTCGTTAACGACAACACTGGAGACAAAAAATGCCGGGCAGATCAAAGGCAAGATAATTTATATGGAAACGCTGGACCTTCATTCTCTGAAGCGAACAAGCACAGCGGACCCCAGTCCTTCGGATGCTATATGGATTCGTAATCATTGAAGCCATGTTTTTCGACTAGCCCAATTGATGTTTAACTCGCCTGGTCGCATGCGTTACCTTCAGCTAGCGACAATGCTTGATTCACCCACACGGGCCTATTCAATTTAGGGGCGTAGCCCGGTGCATTGGGAAATCTCGCCGCCGATGCCAGACATCCTGAACATTGAGCGAGCGCCGTAAATCCGAACAAGAAGCGCCGCTAGTTCTTGAATTATTGCGCTGGTGCTCCAGGCTGCTTGAGTGCACATTAGAAAGAGAATACAGGTACAATCTTGTAATGAGAGGTGTCGTAATGCCCAAAGCAATGCTCGCAATTCTGCTCCTCGGACAAGTCTTGATTTCAGGCGGCGTAGCTATGGCAACCGAAACACGCAACACGTCCGGAGAACAAGCAAAGGTACTTTCTGAATCACTAAAGAAGCACATTCTTCAAGCGAGTGCCTCTGACGGAAAGGCAAAACTAGTGTCAGACGGGCACTATACAAAGGCGCAGCAGAAGGAATTTTTTCTAGCCGTCAGCGAAAGCTTCGATGGACCGCCGGACCGTCATTCGTCAACCAAGTTTTCGTTAAAATCAATTCTGCCCACGGCGTTGAAACTTGGGTATGAATCCCGATTCGATCATAATTCATTTGGAAAGGATCTGGTCACTATCGAAACGGGTGAGATTGATCTTTTACTCACTAAGAGCAAATAGCTGATTTACGGAAGGCCGAGGGACAATCGTCCTGGCTGACGGAGGTAGATCGCAATGCCCAAGAGACGAATGAACCTGGGGTGTACCCGATTTTGTAGTCAGGTGAGATCCTGGGAAACTGATACGAGTAACCAGAACTCGGTCTCGACCTCCTCGGCTGTTTTGCACCCATTTGCGCCGTGCAGTCTTTGTCTGTTTAGAAAAACTTCGATGTACTCAAAGATCTCTTGACGCAGGTCAGGAGCTGTTTTCTTGAATCATTGTGGGTTCATCGATCGCAAAATGCAGCTGCTTTTGAAGGTTCTCTATCTCTTCGTGCACACGAAATAGCAAACGGAGCAGTTCTTGTCGCTCGATGATCTCCCTTGGCAAAAGACTTTTTTCAAGAAAAACTGCTGCAATCTTCAATGAAATCTGGCAACGTCAATAGCTTGCGATAAGAGATTCCTGCAGCTAGTTCATGGTCAGACGGAGATGGATTTTGTTCTTGATGATTTCTCGCAAATCATTCGCAGTTTGAGGAGTACGTTTTTAAGAGTTGAGTTCTAAAGGGAGCAGCCTGCCTCACTTTTCGGAAGTCCGAGCGGAAAACTTATGAAGAACACTCAGGACGGTCTTGGATTAGGTACTGATTTCCCCTAAAATAGGGAGCACAGCACTTACGGAAATAACCAGCTAAGGTGAAAAGTCAAATTATGCGTCTCAATTACACTGAAAACACAATGCTAAGAAACTCAGGAGTGGCTGTCTTAGTCATTGCTATGCTTGGATTTACACAATGCGCATCTGCCACAGATGAATTTTCCAGTTTTTGGGAAGGTTTCAAAACAGCGGTCAAGAAACGCGATAAAGAAGCCCTTGCCAGAATGACGCAACTGCCATTTTATTACGATTCAAAGAATCTGCAGAAAGCGCAATTCATAGCAAAACTCGATGAGATTCTTCCGGGCAAATTATCGAATTGTTTTTCTAAGGAAAAACCTGTCAAGGACAAAGATTCGTATTCTGCATTTTGCGGTGAACAAATTTACGTCTTTTCCAAAGTTAACGGGAAATACCTGTTCACAGACATTGGTGTAAACGATTAGACAAAGAAGGCAGACTTGCAGGGAGACACTTCGTTGACGAAAGCATCCGGACGACTAATAGCAAGTTTAGCTGTGTTTCTTATCATCGGAAGTACCGGATTCTCCTCTGCATCGGCGCAGACTAAAAAGATCAAAGTAGCACTGTATATTGGTCGGGGCGTTTCAGCTCCCGCCAAAAGAAATCTGATGCGCGATCTTGATAATGCGGATGACTTGGTCTGGAAAAGTATTGATGGAGACGACATAAACAATGGTGTACTAGATGAGGTCGATGCGCTGGTTGTGCCAGGTGGCAGCGCGTTAAAGCAGGCTCAAAGCATGGGAGCAGACGCGCGGCAACGTGTCACTAGATTTGTCGATCGCGGCGGAATCTATATGGGAATATGCGCTGGAGCGTACCTCTCGTCTCAAGCGAAGGATAACGATCTCGGCTTGCTGCCCCTTAAAACGCTCGATCAGCAGCATTGGTTTAGAACCGCCAACGGCACTCCGGTAGATGTCGAATTAACTCCTCTAGGAATGGAAGTATTCGGCAGAAGAACAGCAAATGTACAAATTCTCTACGAGAACGGTCCCATATTTGGTCCTCCCACAGAACGTCCAGACTCCAGTTTTGCGCCGTTGGGGTATTATCGAAGCGAAGTAGTAGCTGACGGAGGGAAGAGAGGCGTAATGTTAGGAGCACCAGCTATGGTGTTCTCTCGCTACGGTCTCGGCCTCGTGTTGGCGATTAGCCCGCATCCGGAAAAAACACCCGGCTTGCATGAAATGGAATTGAATGCACTTCGCTGGCTATACCAACACAAGACTAATATTACTCAGCACAGCACCCCCTCCGTCTCTCGCCCGGTGAGCATAAATACCGCCACCACCAATGGTAGCGATCGCCCTGATGCAACGGTAGCTCAATCCATAAGTAAGCCCATTAGAGTAGCACTTTTTATAGATCGCGGCACCGAAGCCAGTGAATTCACAAAAGAGTTCCAAAGAAATAGCGACGATATAATCACTTATAGAAAAATCGACGGACAAGCAATTCGCGACGGCGCGCTCAAAGACTTTGATGCACTCGTAATACCAGGCGGGTCCGCTAGTACCGAATCATACGCCATGGGACCAGAAGCTCGCGAAGAAGTAAAACGTTTTATCAGAGACGGAGGTTTATACCTCGGAGTCTGTGCTGGTGCCTATCTGGTATCGAGCTTGAAAGATTGTTATTTAGGTATTCTTCCACTAAAAACGCTTGATGAGAAACACTGGTACAGAACAGACGGCTCCCCACTGGTAGATGTCGAACTGACAACAAAGGCACAGGAAATTTTAGGAATCAAAGAAAAATCAGTCAAAATTGTCTATGAAAATGGACCTATATTCGCGCCACCTTTTGAAAAACCGGATGACAGCTTTGCTCCCCTGGCGTTTTTCCGAAGCGAAGTAGTAGCCGACGGCGGTGAAACTGGAGTAATGATTGGCGCTCCAGCAATGATTTACTCAAAGTACGGACGTGGCGAAGTTCTGGTGATTAGCCCACATCCGGAAGAAACACCTGGCATGAAAGAAGCTGAATTGCATGCCATTCGCTGGCTTTTTGAGCATCGCAATAGTGCCAGATCATCGGCTTTGGCTGACGAATCCAAAGAGAAAAATACGCCACCGGAATCACCACCCTCAACTCAACCAGAACAGAAACTCAGCTTAAGCGAGCGAGCTCTTCATCTTGCTGAATCGATCTTTAGCAACGCCAGAGATGTTGCTTACGAGCACCATGAAGTTCGAGCATCAAGACAAATTGCTGCTGCACCTGATGGTGCGCTCGTTGCACACACCGACTGCTCCGGATTTATAAGTTACATTGTCGAGTCAGTTGCGCCAAAGCATTATGCAGTGGTTCGGGAGCGAGAGCCCGGAGCAAGCTATCCACAAGCAAAAATTTGGGCATCATTCTTTGACACACTGAACAGCAACACAGCAACCGACGGCTGGCTCGGTATTTCAGATTGGCGAAATTTGCGACCGGGTGATTTTATCGCCTGGAAAGAAGGCTCGGATGCCGCACGCAACACCGGGCACGTAATGATGGTATTGCATCAACCTGGCAGCATTCAAGAACTTAACGGCTATCGCTACATTGAAATTCCTGTTATCGATAGTTCGTCCGTTTATCATTTCCCTCCCGAGCGACTACCGCCCAACGCAAATCAGACTCGTCGCAATGGCGTGGGAGAGGGATGCATCCGATTGATTCTTTCCGCCAGTGACCAGCCAATTGGATACTGGGCGGGAACATACTGGGGCGAAGGAGACGAGCCAGTCACCCGTCCCAGCTTCAGCAAACTAATTAGATTCGCCCGCATGGTATCGCTGCTGCAATGAAAAGGAATTGTGAGTTAATCAAAATTCAGGTCTATTCCATAACTCTGGTGCTTGTAAATTTGGCAAGCATTAGCGGCAATTTTGCCAATGCAGCAGAGCACGCAAAGAAAACAGCCGAAAGTCAGCGGACTGACTTGCTTAACATGGCAAAGAAACGAGAGCGGGAGTTCTTCAAACTTGCCTCGGATGAAAATCAGATTGGCCTAACTGCGATGAACAATTCGATGAAGGCACTGGAAGAGAGTGAAATCAAACTCTTGAGCCTGGAAATACGCGGTAAACGCTATGCACCAACCTCGTTTTACCTTGCGCCGAAGATTAGTAATGGCTTTGAATGTTCAATGATTTTTGCAGACGACACGATACACACTTGCGAAGGAACTTCTTTTACAACAGTGCCTATGCGGAGTGGAGATAAGATAAAAGTCCTATCTGCCTGGTCTTTTGCCGATTGTGAGTCATTTAGATTTTATTCTGGAAATCCAGGAGAGATGCATAACTCCGGGTATAAAAAAGTGTCTGAAGTCAGATTTGACCCAAAGACTGGACTGCTCGATTATAAATTTACGACGCACAATCACGAGCTTCTCTTTGCTCTGATTAAAGTAAGATCCGATGCGTTTTTCAGGAAATTTGTCTTTGTAATATCGCCGGAACTCAACTAGCGTTATTACTTACCCGTCCGGTCAACTCCATCTTTAATTCGCCGAAAGTCCGAGCGACAATCGTCCCGGCTGAAGGATGTGGATCGCAATGCCCAAGAGGCGAAAGAACGAACGACAGTTTGAGAGAGAAAATTTCTGGAAGCAGCATCTTGAAAAATAAGCATTTGCTGGATGGGCAAAAGCTAACAGCTTTCTCGAAGAGTCCGCTGGGGAAAGAGGTCTCATATACGTTGAACAACTTCTTGATACCACCCGGAATGATTGCGAATAAGTGAACGCGCCTGGGTGTTTCAAGAACTAGCGGAGATTTAGGAAGGAATTCCTGATATTCGAACACTTTCAAATTGCTGTTCAGCATTCCTGACTCGTCTGGAGAACTTTCCCTCAAAGTTTCCAATTTCAGCGATAGCCTATCTCCTGTAAGCAGAGTGCCCTTCTTTTTCCAGACCGGCACTAGCTTTTCGTTTGCCTCAAATATGCCTGAAGCGCTCAAACTTATCGAAGATTGGCTAGTAACCAAAGAGAGCAATCTGACCTTTTAGCCTGAATTCGGTCAAAGCCGCATAAGAATTTCCGGAGAGGTCCTTAAGAAATACCTTTCACAAATTTTGGACATTCTCAATCTAAAGTAGGCAATAAGAAGTTTCGCCGGAGACAAAAACAAAATGAAAGCACCAATCTGGCTTACAAGTGCATTGGTCTTAACAATGTTCACCGCTATGCCTTCTTCCGCACTCGATCAAAACGAACTGATGCAACAATTTAACACAGAGAATGCTGAAGGATTAGCGCTAATCAAGCAGCAAAAATACAAAGACGCAGAAACAAAATTCCGCCAGCTAGCAGCGCGCCACAGAGCAAATCCAGGTCCGAAGAATTTGTGCCTGGCGCTATCGCTGCAAGGCTTAGCTCTGGCCCTGGACAAACAAGATAAAGGCGGTGACAGCTGGAAAGTAACAGAAGAAGCAAACACATTGCTAGCTCAGGGACTAGCCCAAACAGCAGCCGGCGCGCCGATAGCGGTTGGGCTTACGGCAGTCAACGGCGCTGCCGGCAGCACCCTCCGAGCATACGAGTCCAAGTACGGAAGCCTTAACGGCATGCAAGCAAGATCGGCAGAAACGCGGACTAAACTCGTCAACTCGTCATTGAAAGCGAACATGCGCTGCGTACAGATTGCAGCAGAATCATACAATACTGATTTTTCGCATTACCCAAGCAAGCTGGATCGCGCATTTCAAAGTTACTTCATTGATGGCGGCAACGACGGCAAACGCCCCGGGCAGCCATTGAGGAACCCCGTCACAAAGACATATGAGTGGCCGCAAGTATTAGAGTCCGGTCAGAGCAAGTTTCAGGCTTCGGCAGGCTCGGTTATCTATATTGTCACCCCAAACGGTAAGTCCTATTCAATTTACGGAATTGGTGCCGATGGAAAATACATTCTGGATAGCAAAACCAGCAAAACTCTGGTTTACACAGGTACACACTGATAGCATGGTGGTGAGCAACTTGCTGTGCCTTGTACTAGGTCCCGGGAGGCACCAGGGGAGGACGTGAGTTGCACCAAACATGCATTCCGTTTCAAAATTTTGTAGTTTACTGTTCTGTGTTGGCGCAACTGTCTTGTTGGTGCTTATATTCCCCGAAAAATTGTGATGAACCAAAGCGTTCCATTATCGACTACAGAATAGTCCGACGGATGCAGTGCGAAAAGTAGAATCAGCGTCCCAGCCATCTAATTGGGATAGGCAAAGAGGCAGTGAATACCAACCTCCATCATATAGAACAGAGCAATGCTAAGTAGATTTAAGCCTGTGGTCGTCAGCAGCACCGGGATTCTCGCCTTGAGTTTTCGCTCTGTGTAATTTCTCTCAGAAATGTTCGCCCGACATCATGGTCGAAAGGGAGCGGGATCGTCTAAGATTAGGTCCATGTTGAATTTGCAATGCCGATACCTGATTCTGTCCCCGCTGGCCGCAGCGCTCTTTTTATGCGCAGCACCGCCTTCCTTTGCTGAGGAAAAAACTCAGGTCTCAGAGAAGAGTGCCCAGGAATTCGCCGAGCCAAAGCCGAGTGCGGAGCAGTTGCGAAAATGGAATGCTCCAATTCCGTGGTATCAGCCTGTGCGAAGGTTGATGCGTCCTGTTTGGAAGCTCCAGCAACGCGCCGTTCAACTGGAAGAGCGCATGCTTAAGCTTGAAGAGCCGATAGCGAAACTACAGCCATCCGTACATAGCCTCGAAGGCAAGATGCAAGTAATCGACACGAACTTGAGCAGCATCGTCAAGGAAGCATCAGGCGTCAATGCGACTATGCCGCAGCTCAGCGAAAACCTTACGTCAATGAAGAGCCAAATGGCAGACCTGCGTGGCGACCTCAAGGAAATTTCAAAGATCCGAACAGAGATGCGCGAAGTGC
This sequence comes from Candidatus Obscuribacterales bacterium, assembly GCA_019748395.1. Taxonomy (GTDB): domain Bacteria; phylum Cyanobacteriota; class Vampirovibrionia; order Obscuribacterales; family Obscuribacteraceae; genus JAIEPM01. The sequence goes on along the minus strand of JAIEPM010000549.1, from coordinate 5,713 downwards.
AGAAGGTTCAAAGCGAACTGAAATTGTTGCGCTCTCAAATGAACGAACTCGCAGTTCCCCTAAAAGAGCTCAAGAGACCGATGGGGAATCTGGCGACGCCACTGGCTTCGATTCAGAGCGACGTGACTGGTACTCGTGCCGGTCTCAAGATAATGGAAAACGAACTCAATCAAACGCAAACAGATATAGCGGAGATCGGCACTAGCTTGAGGGAGTTGCAAGGCATCATCACTCAAACGCGCAGCCCGATGGTGGCACTCTCTGCGCCGCTTGGGGAAATAAATGCCAACTTGAAACAATTGAATATATTGATGACAGCATTGCTTGGGGTAACCCTCTGCGCGGCACTTGGCGCAATCGGTATTGTAGCAATACTCCTGGTTCGCTTCGCTCAAGTTCAAAAATTGCTCGGCGCCTTCGGAGGAACCCTTCTCCGGCGCGGCTCGGTGGAGCCACAAGAGAATTTCGCTGCCGGGCAACGGCAGGAATTTCAAGAAGTCGGCGGTAGACAAAGCTAGATGTTCGCCCTTTAGACCAATGGTACAGTGAGCATCTTGTCCTCAAGCTTAAAGCCTAAAATCTCCTGCGATAGTTTGAAATCTGGAGTTTTAAGTTCAGTGAATAACGGCAGAAACGGCCAGCCGTCTTCCAATTCCTGAACGGAAAGAATCTCATTCAACTTCGTATTTGGCGTTATTGTTCGGCGTTTAACTTCAAAGTTGCTAATCAGAGCTTTTCTAAGTTTATAAAAGACCTTCTGACTCAAACACTTCCGAATTCTTCTTCTTCTTCTTCTTCTTCTTCTTCTTCGGTGGCCATCACCAATTCAACACTATCGAGTCCACTGGCTTCATTCCATTTCAATCCGCCAGCAAGTTCAACGCATGCATATTCAATGTGTAGCACGCGTCGATGCTCCGGATTTAGTGACTTGCTGGAACTGTGGAGGATTAGCGGGCGCATCACGATAGCATCTCCGCGCTCGGCAGGGCAGCAAATTGAAGCGTGTTTCTCTCTCCACTCGCAAATTTCCTGGGCATTTAACTTGCCGTAGCTATGGGAGCCCGCAATGAAATTGATTGCTCCATTTTCTGCAGAACAATCATCCAAGTGGATCCTGATAGCGAGCATGTTCTCAAGCACGGAAGTCGGCGGCTGAACGTGAGGGATATCGTCTTTCATTGACCATGGTCCATATCCTGCAACTTCTATTTTCTCTTTTACTGCAATTGTCAGGTCTTGGTGCCAGGTCACGTACCAGTTGGCTGCGGCAGTTTTGTCAAAGTAAATAGCTTTTACAGGGACGGCATTTGCGCCCAAGTATTTCGCAGCAATTCCGAGAACTGCGGGGGACTTTGCCAGGCGTCGGATTATTGGGCTTCTGCGCAGCAAATGCCTTACACCTGGGGCTGTGGGCAACGAATGGTGCTCGGCTATGGCTTGTTTTAGCAGCTCAATTTCGTCGTCATTAACTAGTGATTTTATTTGAACAAAGCCGCTGTCTTCAAAGCTATTCATAAGTTTCCGACAGTTAACACAAGTCAATTTTATCATGCTCATTGAAGGCTATCTGAGTGTATCTGAACGGCGAAAGCCATCTTCAATTTACCGGTAGCCTAGGCGACATTTTCCCGGGCGGGAGTAGGTGGTTCTTAATGAACAAAATTTCTCTTAACTCCTACCTTGTGGAAGAATCACCAACACGAAGTAAAAGAGAAGAGTCCCAATGAGCACATGTCCAGCCCACAGGATCCGTCCGGCGCGGAGAGTGGTTTCTTTCATTATCCGCATTGCCAGGACCGTTCCTATGAGTGGCACCAATAATAATTGATAAGCGCAAACGAATGCATTTATCCAAAGAGTCCGTTCATCTTCAGGAAGAGACCACGGATTCGTAATGAAAGGGCAGCAGTATATAAGAACGGGAATGGACATGAATGTTACCCAACTACTTAAGAACGAGACAAACTGGCAAAGTGCAGCAAGAAAAAAAGACCTCGCATAACTTCCGCCTGTAACATTGTGCACAAAGGGCCAGTAGATCAATACTGCTGGAATTGCCGATAGCATTGCCATAATCAAAAAACATGTCCCAGGCATTTTTCTTTCCATCGCGCCTTTTCGTTCAGGCGCCTAGTCCTCATGTTATTTAGAAGATCATTTCACGCCAATGTAAACAAGCGACTCGTCATGTGCAAGATTATTGTAAAGCAAGACAACTGGATGATTGGAATGGGAGTGCTGTCAGTCAGAGGATTGCGCTCATGAGGCAAGCAACAACAATTATGAGCGGAGGAAGATTCTCTATCCAGGCGACACCCGACCGAAAAAAATCTATGAGGGATTTTATATACTGATTCAGGAAAAACTCACTTCAACACCTTCCGCACGGTGTTCACCTGGGCGATCAGCAAGGGGATAATGCAATGCGAAAATCCATGCACTGGTATCAAGACTTTCAAAACGCAAGCAAGAGAAAGATTCATTCAGCCTGGTGATGAATTTGAGCGTTTTGCGAATGCGTTGAATAATGAAGAGAATGAAACCTTGCGAGATTTCTTCTGGATGTGTTTGTTTACTGGAGCCCGCTGTTCCAACGTGCTCGCAATGGAATGGTCGCAGACTCCAGCAATGGCGTATTCCGATCACGAAAAACAGCGATTCGCAAACCATCCCTCTAACAATGAGCGCGATGGACATTTTTTCGCCGCCGAAAAAAAAGATTCAGACGCGCACCCGCAATGGGTGTTTCCCATTGATCGCAAAGGCTGGAAGACGGGTGATAAGGGACACATAGTCGCTCCTCGAAAAGCATTTATGCGCATCATTGAGAATGCTGGCATTAAAGACTTGCGAATTCACGATTTACGGCGCACCGCTGGTAGTTACATGGCGATGCAAAATGTCAGCCCGACCATCATAGGGAAAGCTCTTGGGCACAGGTCTCCGCAATCAACGGCAATTTACGCTCGATTAACGCACGCCTCCCGTACGGGATGCGTTGGAAAATGCGCAAGTAGCTCCAGCAGATCCGGCAAAGTTGCTTCCGAATAAAGATAACGTCCGAAAAATAAAGAAAACCAAGTAGGGCTATAATTCTTGCGTTTTCTACCGCGGCTTCTTAAACTGCGCTCTCGCCATCATGTAACTAGCTCTCTTGATCCATTCAACTTTATCAAGCCGCCCATTTTTAAAGCCGACTTCCTCAATAATTCGGTTCTTTGGATCAGCAACCATGTAAAAAGCAGCGCCATAAAGCTGCGGTTTTGTTCTTGTATTGTATTTCACATCGAGCCCTTGCCGTCCACCCAATTCGAAGGCGCGGACTCTGGTTTCATATTTGCTTTGATCAAGTTTGTCTTTCAATATGTCGGTTACTGATTTGACCTCTTCCATTGAAAAAAACATTGACCGTCGTGGATCGAACTGCTTTTTGGTCAAGGCGACAAACGAATTGAAAGATGCTTGCGAGCATGGCTTGTGTTCTTGAACATACATCTCCAGTTCAGCGCCGTCTGCCTTGCCCAGGGAGAAGTATTCGCCTGGTTTTATGCCTTTGTCGTGTACTCTCTGGTAGTCCAATGAGTCTGAGTTGAAATCAATGTGGAAAGGCATGACATCTATCTGTCCTACATCTGAAATTTTTCCCCGGTAATCATCTTCATCATCTACAGTTTCAGCGCGTCTAACCTGAGCCACCTTGACCGGTTCCTTATATTCGATGTCCATTCTAGAATCCTTCTCTGATCTTGACATAGTAATTTTTCTTGGCTTCAGGCGATAACGATAAAACAAACTCAGCGATTTTTGTAGTGCTCTTCGCGCAATCTTGCCTTTTAGCCTCGTCATGATGTTTCAGAGCATGCTTCTTTTGAATACTGATGGACATGGCTGCATCGGCTGTGAGCTGACCGACTTCTGGCTCAGTGCAGGCTTTCGATTTTTGAATTTTTTGCAAAGCGTCAAGCCTTTCATCGTTTGAACCTTCACCAAGATATGTGCGCAAACCCGCGAACCATTTTTGACGAACTTCACCTGTCAATGCCCTTTCGCTTGCTGCGAGATCGACAACCTTCTTTATTGAGTCTTTGAATTCTGGCTTCCATGCTTCGGGACCGTCATACGAAAACAAGCTGAGTAAGGCTGCTGGCGGAACAGGCTTGTGTTTGTTTTCAGCCTCATCTAATTCGCAGAAAGCATCTAACCGAGCGGCCTGCTTACCGGCTACGCACAGGTATGCGTCATGCAAATTGACCGATTTGTCCAGGTGATCTTCCTTCAGGGACCACTCATTATCCATAGAAACATGTGAGGTTTTGGCATCACTACCATTTTGCATGTCGGTAAAGTTGACGACATGACCACCGTTCTCATATCCCACAACCGGTGCGCCACTGTCAATGTTCAACGGATAAACGCCCACTTCGACAGCTCCAATTGCGGGCAACTGATGTTTATCTTTGAGATCTTTCAAGATATGCCTGAAGTTTTCCTCATCGCCAATTTCAGCGGAAGTTACTCCCAAATCCTTTGTGCCCGGCCTGTGCAGATTTCCTTGCTGAAAGCTCAATACTGCGTACTTTTCATGTTTCCCAACTATGGCATCGTTGATGTAAGCAATGGCATTGGCGCCAAGCCCCGGTCCATCTATTGTGTGTCCAAATTGTGAAACTTGCCTGCCGTTTTTGTCAAACAAACCTTCTTTCAAATGTTCTTTGTGAGTTGTCGGGTCGTTCTCTATGATTTGTTTATAGCGCCAATCTGGTTTCGCTGCTTGATAGTAAAGGTTGACTGCCGTGACGTTAAATAATTGCGTGGCGTAATCGCGTAGACCAGCCTCCGGACGGCTTTTTCTCGCTTCCTTGTCAGGAAAAAAATCTTCCCGGTTTAGTTTTACTATTGGACCCAGAGCAGATTGAAATTCCCCTTTTGTTGCTATATCCGCAATAAGTTTTGAGGCTTTCTCTGGATGGAGCACATAGGCGCGGTCCTGAATGGCAGTAACGTTGCATGTGTTGTGTCCACCCTGGCTGATAACAGTTGGATCTCCCAAGTGCTGCATGGTTTCTCTTACAACTTGCCTTCTAAGATCTTCAGTCAATGGGCCTTCTTTGCAGCTGAGAATTCTGTCGATGGTTTTGTAGGTCTCATCAATTTGCTTTTGGGACAGCTGGTTCTGTTTAGCTCGCTGCTCAAACTTTGACATATTATCGATAAGATTGTGGAGAGTGCTAGCTTTGAAATTCTTACTCAAGCTATCTTTTAAGTGATCTTTGCTGGTTTGGTTACCGCCCGTGATTTGCAGATCAGGAAGCTCGACTGATTTTGAAACACGTCCATCGAGAATTTTCGAACTGCTCTGAAATTCTTCTGAAAATTTCTGACTAGCACCTAGGTTGTCGGATGAATGTTGCTTTTCTGTCCTTTCGAGATTCATATAACCGCAGCCCTCAAATCGCTTTATGGTGAGGAGGATACTGCTGGGTTCTGAAAAAGGTCTGAGAATTCTGGGCCAGATATTCGTCAAAGGATAATTCGGACTCTCACCATTTTGCCGAGGGAGTGAGCTGGAGCCCGGCTGCTGGTCGCCGGCAGGCATATCGAGCGCCCAGCGAGTCAATCAGCATTGCGCAGGTTGTCTGTGGCAAACTAAATTTCAGCAGATCTATTCCTGACGGCAATCGAAAATTCAGCAGTTTCTCCATTGCCCGCA